>JBBSLW010000204.1:0-4678 GCA_038233495.1 Chthoniobacterales bacterium
ACGCAGCATGAGACTGGTCGTTAACATACTCTCGCGCGAATGCCAAGCAGGCCGGTAGGGTGAGACGTCGCCCTACCGGGCGCCGCATTCACCGGGTGCCTTGCTCCGGCAGCGATTTCCCTTATTGATCTTGCGTGCGTCTTGTTGCCGGCCTTCTCGCGTTCGCCTTGCTCGGCGGAATCGCGCAGGCGCAGCTCGCACCGAGCCCGTTGAATGATCTCGTCCTGCGGCAGATCGCGAAGATGCCGAGCGGCGGGAAATATTCCGCGTCGCGCACCGCCACCCTGCGGCTGCAGGCGGCGGCTCATTTCGAGTCGGGCATTTTTTCCGTTCTACCAGCCTCGGCTTCGCCGAGCTACTGCTCGGGCGCGACCTATCTCGTTTTTCTGAAAACGATCGAGGCCCTGCGCGAGCGGGGCGATCTCGAGTTGAATTACGACACGCTCGAGTCGCTCCTCATCCGCGGGCAGCGCGACGGGGCCGGTATCTGGGGCCGCTGGAACGCGAATGGTCCGGGCACGGCGCGCCTATTTCATGAGCTCGGATTGGGGCGTAATTTCGATGATTTCGCGGAGGCGCAACCGGGTGATTTCATGAAAATTTTTTGGTCGCCGGAAGTGGGCCAGGCTGAGCACGGGCACTCGGTCATTTATCTCGGGACGGAGAAAAAGCTCGGGCTCGACTACGTGCGCTACTGGTCGAGCAATATCCCGTTTGGCTACGGAGAAAAGAGCGTGCCGCGCTCCAGGATCGTACACGCGATTTTCTCGCGACTCTACACGCCTGCGAACCTGACCCGGATCGGACAAACCGCGCCGCTCGACAATTACCTGGCGAGTCTCGTCCGGGTGCGATCGAGCTACGACGAGGCGAAAGAGAAATGCGGGATGTGAATTTGCCGGCCGCCGGGCGCCCGGCGCGCGGGAAGAAGTGCGCCGCTTGCTCCCTCTGATCCGGAACGCCACGCCGAAACGAAGTCACACCGGATGCCTGAATTTATCTGCCGCCTGACGGATCGCACCACGCCGCTGCCGCATTTCTGGGAACACACCATCGGCAGTGGCCACGCCACGCTGGCCTTGCGCGCGGATTGGCAACGGCAACTGCGCCGCTGCCGCGAGGAACTCGGGATGCGGCACGTCCGTTTCCACGGTCTTCTCTCGGATGATGTCGGGACGCTCACGATCCAAATGGACAAGCCGCTCTATTCGTTTTTTAACGCCGACCAGATCATCGATTTTCTGCTCTCGATCGGGATGCGGCCCTTTGTCGAGTTGAGCTTCATGCCGCTCGCTCTGGCTTCGGGCGACGAGACGGTTTTTCATTATCGCGGGAATATCACGCCGCCGCGCGATCCGAAGAAATGGGCGACCCTGATCCGCAAACTGGTGACGCACTGGGTCAAGCGCTACGGCGTCGCCGAAGTGCGCGAATGGTTTTTCGAAGTCTGGAACGAACCGAACCTGAAAGCGTTTTGGTCGAAGGGGCAGGACGAATATTTCAAGCTCTACCAGGTCACGGTGAAGGCGATCAAAAGCGTCGACGCCGCGCTCAAGGTCGGCGGACCAGCGACGGCGAAAAACGAGTGGGTTGCCGAGTTTCTCGCTTTCTGCGCGAAGAAAAAATTGCCGGCGGATTTCGTCAGCACCCATCATTATCCGACCGATGCGCTCGGCGCGGTCGGCGACGATACAATCACGCAACTGGCCAATAGCCGGCGCAGCGTCCTGCGCGAACAGGCGCAGGACACCTTCCGACGCGCGCAGGGAAAACCAGTTTATTACACGGAGTGGAACGTGACTTCGAACCCGCGCGACCGGTTGCACGACGAACCGTATGCGGCGGCGTTTGTGGTCAAGACCGTACTGGAAATGAGCGGCCTGGTCGAGGGCTACAGCTTCTGGACTTTCAGCGATATTTTTGAGGAGAATTATTTTCCTTCGGTTCCATTTCACGGCGGCTTCGGCTTGCTCAACCTTCACGGAATTCCGAAGCCGACTTATCGCGCCTTCGAGCTTCTGCATCGCCTCGGGACCGAGCAGCTCCTCGTCGATGGGCTGCACGCGACGGTCGATGCATGGGCGATTCCGCAAGGGAACAGACTCACTTTTATGCTGACCAACCACGCGCTCCCGCGGCACTCGATCCGGACGGAGGGAGTGCAGCTGCGGATCCGGGATGCAACAAAGCCTCGCGCGGTTTCGATCGAGCGGATCGATCAGCAGCACGCCAACCCGCGCCGGCTTTGGGGCACGATGAAGAAGCCAAATTACCTGAGCCCGGAGCAGGTGGAGAAACTGGAGAAAGCCTCGCGCTTGGAGGCGGAGCCGCTGAAGTGGAAACACCGGGAGCGCGAGTTGCGCCTGACGGTAAAGCTGCCGGCGCAGAGTGTGGCCGCGGTCACGGTGGAGTTCGCGTGAAGAAGACGAAGATCGATCAGCCGTCGTTAGGCCGGAGCAAGCTCGCGCAAATCCAGAAGAGCACGTTTGCCTATTTCCTGCAGGAAGCGAATCCGGCCAACGGGATGGTGCCCGACAGCACCCGGGAAGGTTCCGCGGCCAGCATCGCCGCGATTGGTTTTGCCCTCACCGCCTACCCCGTCGGCGTCGAATGCGGGCTCGTGACCCGGGCGGAAGCGGCCCGGCGCACCCTCGCGACGCTCCGTTTTTTCTGGGAAAGCGAGCAATCGCCCGCCGCCAACGCGACCGGTTACCAGGGTTTCTATTATCATTTCCTCGACATGGAAACCGGGCAGCGCGCGCTCGAGTCGGAGCTCTCGACGATCGATTCCGCCTTTCTTCTGATGGGCATGTTAACGGCGGGGCGCTACTTCGACCGCGACACCGCGGCTGAGCGCGAGATTCGCGTTCACGCTGCCGCGCTCTACACCCGCGCGAACTGGCAGTGGGCGCTGAACGGCAAGCTCAAGGTCTCGCACGCTTGGAAGCCTGGGAAAGGCTTTGAGAAATACGTCTGGGAAGGCTACAGCGAGGCGCTCATTCTTTATCTTCTCGGGCTGGCTGCGCCGGAGTTTCCGTTGCCGGCCGAGAGCTACGCGGCCTGGACGAGCACTTACGAATGGAGGTCGATCTTCGGGATCGAGTTCCTCTACGCCGGTCCGCTCTTCATCCATCAGCTCTCGCATCTCTGGGTCGATTTCCGCGGGATCCAGGATGATTACATGCGCTCGAAAGGGATTGATTATTTCGAGAACAGCCGGCGCGCGACTTATGTGCAGCAGGAGTATGCGACTCGGAATCCGAGGAATTTTGCCGGCTACGACAAACATTGTTGGGGAATCACGGCAAGCGATGGACCGGGCCCGGCGACTCGCAAAATCAACGGCGTCCGGAGAAGATTTTTCGATTACAAGGCGCGCGGAGTTCCTGATGGCCCCGATGACGGCACGCTCGCACCCTGGGCGATGCTCGCGGCGTTGCCTTTCGCGCCCGAGATCGTGCTCCCTTCGATCAAATATTTCGACGACACTTATCCGGAGATGGCGAGCAAGTATGGCTTCAAGTGCAGTTTTAACCCGACCTTCCCGGCCCGGGGTAAAAAGGGAAAACCGGGCTGGATCTCGCAGGGCTATTACGGGCTCGACCAGGGACCGATCGTGATGATGATCGAAAATTATCGGAGCGGATTTCTCTGGCGCCTGCTCCGCGATTGCCCCGAGATCCAGCGCGGTTTGCGGCGGGCCGGTTTCAGCGGCGGCTGGCTAACGGTGTCATGAAGCACGGCCCGCATTCCGCAGGGGCCTAACGATGACCTCCTCGACCGGTGCGACCATTTTGAATGGCCTGATCCTCGGCTGGTCGGTCGCCTGGCCGCCGGGACCGATCAACGCCGAAATGATCCGGCGCGTGCTTCTCCCGCGGGCGCAGGGAGGCGGCTTCTGGCCGGCCTGGCAACTCGGGCTCGGCGCCTGCACGGGGGATTTTCTCTGGGCGCTCGGGGTGGCGGTGGGTGCCGGCGCGCTCCTTTCCGCGCCGCGGCTGCACCTCGCGCTGGGCGTGATCAGTTTTGTTCTTCTTCTCTATCTCGCTTTCAATTTTGCCCGCGGCGCCTGGCAGGCGGCACGCGCTCATCGTGAGAGCGCCGGTGGCCCGCTCCCGCGCTCTTCGATTTCGCGCGGTTATTTCCTCGGGCTGATCCTTGCCCTAACTAGCCCGTGGAACATCGGCTTCTGGTTCGCAGTCGTGGGAGGGCAGGGCGCGGCCCAGGGGCAGGCCAGCTATCTCAGCTCCCTGATTCTTGCGGCCGCGGTCGTCTCCGGCGCGATTGCCTGGACGATCGTGCTCTGCACGGCGCTGAAACTGGGTGCGCGAATTTTTGCGCGGCCGGCCTGGCAGGTGGGGACACAGGTGGTCAGCGCGCTGGTCATGCTCCTTTTCGCCGCTCGCCTCGTCTGGCTCTGGCACTAGGATCGCGCCGCCGTCCCTGTAGCGTGCGCTGTCTCAGCGCATCCGGGGAGTTGCCCGCGCCCGGGGGATCGCTCGATCCGCTGAGACAGCGGACGCTACAGTGATAAGTTCGGAGCTGCGATGTCGGAGCGTGAAAAGAAACTGACCATCAACGAGATCTATTTTTCGGTCCAGGGCGAGAGCACCTGGGCCGGGTTGCCGTGCGTTTTCGTCCGGCTCACTTTTTGTGATCTGCGCTGCACCTATTGCGA
>JBBSLW010000205.1:0-4618 GCA_038233495.1 Chthoniobacterales bacterium
AAATAGCGATCGAGAAAATCCGCAAGCCGGGCCGCCAAACGCGCGGCCGCGAGCACCGTCCAGTCGTAGAGTTCATCGAGCCACATCCGGTTCTCGAGAAAACGAAAGACCGCCGGGAGCGCGCGCTCCAGCGGATCGGTCGCGCCCACTCCGCGATAGAAGACGATGCCGATTCCGATGCCCGCCGCGACGAGCGCGAGTGAAACGAAGAGCATCGGCTGGATGAGAAGCGAGAAATCGAACGGCGCGTGTGCGCCGGAAAGATAATCGTGCAACCACGGCCAGGCCGGCGTGAACACGACGCTGAAGGCAACCGCGCAGATCGCGAGCACCGTGAGCGGCCACGTCATCAGGGCCGGGCTCTCGTGCGCGTGCGCGGCAGCGTCCCGCCGTTCGCCGAAGAAGACGTAGATCATCTGCCGCGTCATGTAGAGCGCGGTCAGGACGACGCCGGCGAGCATGAGGTAATGCGGGACGCGTGAGACCGACCAGAGCGAAGTGGCGTGCAGGATTTCCTCCTTCGTCCAAGCGCCGGAAAAAAAGAGCGGCACGCCGCTCAACGCCATCATCCCGATCGCGTAGGTCAGAAACGTCACCGGCATGAGGCCGCGCAACCCGCCCATCCGGCGGATGTCCTGTTCCTCGTGGCAACCGTGGATGACCGACCCGGAGCCAAGGAAGAGGAGCGCCTTGAAAAAACCGTGCGCGAGCAGATGCATGATCCCGGCCGCAACGCCGCCTACGCCTAACGAAACCATCATGAGACCGAGCTGCGAGACGGTCGAGTAAGCCAGGATGCGTTTAATGTCGGCCTGGGCGAGCGCGATCAGCGCAGAAATTAGCGCGGTGACGACGCCGATCCAGACGACGACCGTGAGTGAAACGGTCGTGCCGCCGGCGGAAGGCGCGCCTAACGAAAAGATGGGATAGACCCGCGCAACCAGGAAAACGCCGGCCGCCCCCCTCGTGGCGGCATGGATCAGCGCGCGCACCGGGGTCGGGCCTTCCATCGCGTCCGGCAACCAGACGTGGAGCGGGAACTGACCTGATTTCCCGACTGCGCCGCAAAAGATGAGGAGCGCGATGAAGGTGGCGCTGCCGCCCAACAAAAGCAGGCCGGCACTTTCGAGGGTGCCATTCCCGCCATCGTAAAAGAGCAGCGTCCCGCTCGTGCGATAGAGCCAGAGGAGACCAAGAAAAAAACCGATGTCGCCGATCCGCGTGGTGATGAACGCCTTCTTCGCCGCCGCCGCCGCGCTCGGTTTATGAATCCAAAAACCGATCAGCAAATAGGAAGCGAGCCCGACCAATTCCCAGCAGATGAAAAGCAGCAAAAGGCTATTTGCGATGACCACGCCGAGCATCGCGGAGCTAAAAAAAGAGAGGTAAGCGAAGAAGCGGGCGAAATTTTTATCCGCCGCCATGTAGCCGACGCTGAAGACAAAGATGCAGAGGCTGACGAGCGTGATCATGACCAGCATGACTGCCGCCAGCGGATCGAGAACGAAGCCGAGCCGGAGGGTTTGTTCTCCGAAAGTAAACCAGGTGAAGTTGTGGAACACGCGATCGCCCGGCGTTGGCAGGGTGGCGAGAAACGCGGCCAGCGAGAGGAGAAACGCGAGCATCTGCCCGCCGATCGCGAGCGCCGCGGCGGCCCCGCGCGCGTTCGCGAGGAAGAGAATGACCAGCGACACCGCCAGCGGCACGACCGGGATGAGCCAGAGATGAGCGGCGATCCAGTGGCTCATCCTTTGAGTTGATCAATCTGGTCGACGTTGGTGGTGCGGAAATGGCGGTAAACCGCGATCACAAGCGCGAGGCCGACGGCCGCCTCCGCCGCTGCGATCGCGATTGCGAAAATCGTTATCATCACGCCGGTGGGGGGGGCCGGCTGCGGACCGAAGCGCCAGAAGGCGACGAAATTCAATCCCGCGGCCGCGAGCATCATCTCAATCCCGATGAGAATGAAGATGGCGTGCCGGCGGCAGAGCGCAGCGAGCAGGCCAATGCAGAAAAGCGCGGCTGAGACGATGAGGAAAAGTTGAAGCGTCGGGGTCATCGCAGCCTTCTTCCTCCGGGGAGCACGGGCTGCCAGCCCGTCGCATTGGGGGAGTCTCCCCCAACGCATTTTGCGCGCAGCGCAACTCGCGGCGCGTACTCTGTGTATGGCGCAACGCTGCGTGGTGTTCGGCGGAGACTCCGCCGAACGACGGGCTGGCAGCCCGTGCTCCCCGGAAGAGGAGTCGCCCGCCTCATCGCTTTTCCTCCAGCACGAGCACCAGCGCGCCGATGAGCGCCGCGGTCAGCAGAACGCCCACGCATTGCAACGGCCAGACGTAGCTGGTCATGAGCGCCTCTCCGACCTGCTTGACGGTGAGCGCTACGACCGGCTGGGCCGTCGCCCCCAGGCCGGAGGTCTTCAAGATCGCCCAGAGCAATCCGCCAAAAACCGCCAGCGCGACGAGCACGCCGCTCCAGTGAAAACCGCGTTCGAGATCCGCCTCCCGCCGCGTCAGCAAAATCGTAAAGACGATCAGGACTGCGACCGCGCCGACGTAGACAAAGACTTGAACCAGGCCGACGAATTCCGCGCCTAACAAGAAGTAAAACGCCGCCACTCCGACGAGCGCGAGGGCAAAACAGAGCGCGGCGTGGATCAATTTGGTCAGCGAAGCGGCCGCCAACGCCGCCGCCAGAGTCAGGATCGCGCAGGCGAGAAAGGCGAGGCTGTTCATTCGGCGTAGCGATAGGTGCGGGGGGCGAATTTTTTCCCGGCCTCGAGCAGGCGGGAGAGCGCGAGATAGACCACCGCGAGCAAGCCTAACGACCAGAGCCAGCCGGCCAGGTGCCGTCCCTGGTAATGCCAGACGGCGGCTGCGATCAGGCAGGCAAAAGCCATTGGGAGCATGAATTTCCAGGCAAAATTCATCACCTGATCGACCCGCATCCGCGGGAGCGTACCTCGCACCCAGATGAAGACAAAGATCAGCGCCCCGAGCTTCGCGAAAAACCAGAGATAAGACGGCACGATCTCAAGAAAGCCCAGGGGCGCATGCCAGCCGCCGAGGAAAAGCGTCACCGCCAGCCCGCTGAGCGCGAACATGCCGAGATATTCGCCGAGGAAAAAGATGGCGTACTTGAACCCGGAGTACTCCGTCATGTGCCCGGCGACAATTTCCGATTCGCCCTCGGGCACATCGAAAGGAGTGCGATTCGACTCAACCAGGCCGGAGACGAAAAACAAAAAGAAAGCCGCCGCGCCCCAGGGCGTGAAGACAAACCAATGCGGGAAAATACCTAACGAGTAGCCCCCCTGCGCGGCCACGATCGCATCCGGCCGGAGCGAGCCGACCACCATCACGACCGGGAGCACGGTGATGATGAGCGGCAGCTCATAGCTCACCATCTGCGCGATCGCGCGCATCGCGCCGAGCATGGAGAACTTGTTGTTGCTCCCCCAGCCTGCCATGAAAACGCTCAACTCCGTAGTTGAGCCGATGGCGAAGAAAAACAGGATCCCGCCATCGATCGCGAACGGCGTCATGTTGCGCCCGTAGGGGATAATCCCGAGGGCGAGAATGGCGGTCGCGGCGATCAGGATGGGCGCGAGAAAATGCACCACCTTGTCCGCGCGGAGCGGGACGATGTCTTCTTTGATCAACATTTTGATCCCGTCGGCGGCCGGCTGGAGCAGGCCGAAAGGGCCGACCCGATTTGGCCCGAGCCGGTTCTGGATGCGGGCGAGAATTTTTCGTTCGAGAACGGAGACGAGCGCGAAGAGCGAGAGGAAAACCGCAAGCAGCAACGTGATCGTGAGCAGGCTGGAAACGACCTGCCCGACCCAGTCCGGCGCGCCCGCGAGGAACCCGAGAAGCCGCGCTTTCGCGAGGACGAAGATCTGATCGAGAAAGCCGCTCACCTTGAATTGAGAAAAGCGAGGTCTGCTTTTTTAGGCAAGACAGGAATGCAAAGCGACCTTCGCAGCGCGGCCACCGATCATAATTTTGTTTCGTTCCCCGCGCCGAGTCGTTATTGCTCTTGGCGAAATCGAGTCAGACGGTGAGGAGGAACCTATGAAAGACGACGTTCTGGAACTGATGCAGCGGGTCAAAAGGAAGAACCCCGGGGAAATCGAATTTCACCAGGCGGTCGAGGAAGTGGCGGAATCCCTCGTCCTCGTCCTGGATCGCCATCCAGAGTACCGCGCCGGGAAAATCCTCGAGCGCATCATCGAGCCGGAACGGGTCATCATGTTTCGCGTGCCTTGGCAGGACGACCAGAACGTCATCCACATCAACCGCGGGTTCCGGGTCGAGATGAACAGCGCGATCGGTCCCTACAAGGGCGGGCTCCGGTTTCACCCCACGGTCAATCTCGGCATCCTCAAGTTCCTCGCCTTCGAGCAGGTCTTCAAAAACAGCTTAACGACGTTGCCGATGGGGGGCGGCAAGGGCGGCTCCGATTTTGATCCGAAAGGCAAGAGCGACAACGAAGTGATGCATTTCTGCCAGTCCTTCATGGCTGAGCTTTCTCGCCACATCGGGCCCTATCGCGACGTGCCGGCGGGCGACATCGGGGTCGGCTCGCGCGAGATCGGTTACCTCTTTGGGATGTATAA
>JBBSLW010000206.1:0-4592 GCA_038233495.1 Chthoniobacterales bacterium
ATCTTTTCCTTGTAGCGAAAGCCGGCGTGGTCGGAGCCGAGAGAAATTTTCATTCCGATGTTCTTAGCGGAAGAGTGGCCCGGCTGTCGAGTTTCACACCAAGGCCACCAGGGCCACTACGGGGCAACCGTCGTGGTGCCCTTCGTCTTCGTAGTGTGAGAAATTGATCGTTACGCGGTCTTCGACTGCGCGAGCTGTTCCCAGAGGGCGCGCTCGGCCTCGCTCAACTTCTTTGGAATCCGGATTTGCGCGACGACATAGAGATGGCCGCGCCCGCTGTTGGCGCTGGGCAGCCCGCGCTCGCGCAATCGAAAGCGCTGGCCCGGTTGCGTCCCGGCCGGCAGTTTCAAACGGCGATGGCCTTCCAATGTCGGCACCTCGATCTCGGTGCCGAGAGCAGCCAGCCAGGGATCGAGCGGCGCCTCATAAACAAGATCGTTGCCCTCGACCGAAAAATCCGGATGCCGCGCCAGCCGGACGCGCAGAAAAAGATCGCCGCTCGTCCCCCCGCGCGCGCCTGCTTCGCCCTGGCCGGCGAGACGAATCCGCTGCCCTTCGTGCACGCCGCGCGGGATTTTGACCTGGTAAGTTTCCACCTTTTCGGCGTCGCTTCGGCGGAGCGAGACCTGCCGGATGGAACCGTGGAGCGCTTCCTCCAGCGTAACCATGATATCCGCCTCGACATCCTGCCCGCGCGCCGCCGCCGCCGCGCGCCCGCCGAAACCGGCGCCACCGCCGCCGAAAGCCGATTCGCCGCGTCCGCCGCCGAAGAAAGCCTCGAAGAAATCGCTGAACCCGGTCCCGCCAAACTCGAACTCGACTCCGCCGCCGTTCCCGCCGCCCGCGCGCCGGAAACCTCCGCCGCCACCGCCGCGTCCCCAGTCAGGCGGCGGCTGGAAACCGCCCGGCTGATTCCAATCCGCACCGAGCTGATCGTATTTGGCGCGCTTTTCGGGATCGCTCAGGACCTCGTAGGCCTCGTTGATCGTTTTGAATTTTTCCTCGGCGGCAGCCTTCTCCTTCGGCTTGGCCACATCGGGATGATGCTTGCGCGCGAGTTGGCGGAAGGCGCTTTTCACTTCCGCGGCGCTGGCCGTTTTCGCCACCCCGAGCGTTTCGTAGTAATCCCTGAATTGTACCGCCATAGATCGTGCGGAGGAATTTCCCGCATCGCCCGCAATGCGCAACCGTCAGCGCGCGCACCGCCGCATTCGGCTGTAGCGTGCGCTGTCCTCACGCGCCCGCTTTACCAACCGCTCACCGAATTCCGCTGAGACAGCGGACGCTACAGCGATTGATCCGCGAAGATCGGCGTCGCGGTCACGTCGGCCGCGTCGAAGCTAAATCCGTGGCCGCCGTTGCCCTCGAGCGATTTCAGTAATCCCGAGACCGCGAGTGCAGTCGCGGCGGAATAGAAACGGACGAGCCCGACCGTCGAGCGCGGCCCGAAGACCGTAATCATGATCGTGTTCTCGTCGACCGAGTTCATGAAAATATGGCTGCCGTTACCTTGATGATAGAGCGCGTTGAACTCAACCTCGCCGATCCGGCGGGCCAGCTCCGCGGTCGCGGCAAACGAGCCCGCCGCGAGGGCCGCGATGATCGTCACGTCCATGACCGAGACATCGCCAAACTGCGAGATGACGTTGCCGCCGCGATCGATCACGACGGTCAATTCCGCATCCGCCTTTTTCAAAAAATCGCCGAGGATGCCGTCGAGACTGGCGACGTTCTCGATCGTGAGTGCGGGAATGCTGCTCATAAAGAGGAAGGCGCGACGACCTGCGATGCGGCCTCGTCGACGACGACCGCGGCGGGTGGTCCGTCGCTTTGTTTGTTGAATTTGTGGAGCAACATTTGCGAGACGGCGTTAAGCGAGGCGAAGACGTTCTGCCCCGTGCTCGAGGTGACCTCGAAACTTTGCACCCGCTTTTTGCGGTTGTTCAAAAGGAACTCGAGATAATTGGTCGGCGCGACGTTCGCGAGGTCCCGCTTGTTGTATTGCAGGACGTAGGGGATCTCGTCGATTGAGATGTTTTGCTGGGCCAGGTTGATCTCGAGATTCTTAAAGCTCTCGACGTTCTCCTCCATTTTTTCCCACTGCGAATCGGCCACGAAAATGATCCCGTCGACACTCCGTAGGACGAGCTGGCGGGTGGCGTTGTAGATCACCTGACCAGGCACGGTGTAGAGCTGGAACTTGGTCACGAAACCCTTGATCACGACCGCGTTGAGGGGCAGGAAATCGAAGAAGAGCGTGCGATCGGCGGCGGTCGCGAGCGAGACGAGATCGCCGCGGTTGGACGGGCTGATGCGCTCGTGGATGTAGGCAAGGTTGGTCGTCTTGCCGCAGAGAGCAGGACCGTAGTAAACGATCTTGAACTGGATCTCGCGGCTGGCGTAGTTGATGATGGACATGGGGCTTCGTTAGGCGTTAGGCAGATTTGAGCGACGGAGCATAGAGCCGGGCCATTTCCTGGACCGCGGTGTTGAGGCGGAGGCGCGTTTCGGAGGTGAGTTCCGCGCCGGCGTGGAGGATGGCGAGGCAGAGATTGCCGTGGGCGAAGAAGCTGACGAGCGCTTTCTCACCGAAAAGCGTGATCCCGTTGAGCGAGCCGAGATTGGCCTCGTCCATCTGATCGCAGATCCGTTTCATGAGCACGGGCGCCATCGCGCAGAGGCCCTCGGCTTCGTACTCGGACGGGATGTTCTCGGCCAGGCTGAGACCATCGGAAAAGACCACCGCGCAGGCTTTCACGCCGGGCAGACGGCTGGCGTGCGCCACGAAAGTTTTCGGGTCGAGCGTGTCGTCGGTCTCGAGCAGTGCCTGGAGCGGGTTGCGGCCGGCCGGTTTCGCCTCGGCGATCGGCGCCGCGACGGCGGGCGGCGGCGGCGCGACCACTGGCGCCGGGGCTTCCGGTGCTTCAGCTTCGGTCACCTTCGGCAGGCTGATTCGCACCGGAGGCGCTTCCGCGGCGACCGCCAGCGGCGCGGGCGCGGCGACGTTGCCGACCGGGGCGGCGGGCGTTTTCAGGCGCTCGGCATCCTCAGCGGCCTTTTGGCTGAAGGGCGTCTCGAACATCTCCGCGACTTCGACCACCACTTGGTCGCCGCGCAGTTGCAGGCTTTCGCCCGGCAGATTCTGCAGTACTTCCTGGAGCGGCAGGGAAACCGGCGAAGTGGTGTCCTCGAATTTAAATTTGTCCCGGTATTGCTCGGGCAAGGCGGACAGGAATTGCGCCGGCGAAATCGAGATGCGGCCCAGCGCCAGCTGCGGCTGAAGGATCGCGAACGGTAATTCGAGCAGCGCCGACTCCGGCACTTCGTCGCTCGGCCCCGACATTTGGAAAGGCGGGATGTCGCGCACGATCCTGGCCAGCGAAAGATGCACGCGCGGGCCGGCGGCCGAGAACGCGACCGGTTTCGGCTCCGTCACGGGGGCCGGGCTGGGCGCCGCATCCTGCGCGCGCAGATCGTTCGACGGCGGCGCGACCTTGAATGGGATCCGCGCCTGCGCCGGAGCGAAGGGCGAAGGCAAAGGGGTGGGAACGGGCGGCCCACTTGAGGCTGGAACTCTCTCAGTGGCAGGCACGCCCGTTCCGTTCGGTGAAATTTTGGCGACAACGGGTGCGCGCGGAGCCGGCGTCTCCGCCGGAGCGGGCGCGACCGGCGCGGCGGCGACCGGATTGCTGGCCGGCGGCATCGGGAGGCGGATCGGCTTAATTATTTTCTTCTCGACCACCGGCGCGGGCGCGGCTTCGGGTGCAGGCGCGATCTCGGCTTCCGGCGCAGGCGCGGCTTCCGGCGCAGCAGACGGCGCTGACGTCCCGAAACGTTTCCCGTCCTCGAGCGTGACTTTCAAAAACGGCGTCTCCACTTCCGGGATCAACTCCTCCTCGACCTGGTCGGGACGCACCTGGAAGCTGGCGAACTGTTCGAGCACCTTGGCGAAGGGCAGCGGCACTTCCGTCTGGTCGTCCGCGCCCACTTCCGCCTCGAAAAATTGCGGCGCCTGCTGATAGAGCGCCCGCAACAAAACTTTTGGGTTCCCACTCGCCATCCCGCGCTCGAGCACGGACGCCTTGAAGACCACGCAATGCTCGGGATCGAGCTTGGCCGGGGCCAGAAATCCCTCGGGGATCTGTGGCACGAGGTCGCCCAGCGGCAAAGCGATCGTGCGCTCCCCGGTCGCCTTGGCCGGGGCCTCCTTGGCCGTGGGAATGGTGATCTTCCGCGCGTTGATCGTCCCGTTGGTGCCCAGCGATATCTTGCCGGACAACGCCGGAGGCGGGATCGGCCCGACCGGTGCACTCACCACCTGTGCGGCGGTTGGAAAATGCCGCATCGGCTCTCCGCCTATGATTCGCGACGTGTTAGGCATGACCGTCTTGCCGAGCCGTTCGGAAGCTGGTTTTTCAATCCCTACGATCGGCCGTGAAGCGACCGCGACGACGCCGCCCTCGTCGCCCTTGTCCTTCTTGAAAAATCGGAGAAACGATAAGTTCATTCTAGTGATCCTCTGCCGTGACCCGCCAGACTTCTTCCAGCGTGGTAATCCCTTCCATGGCCTTGTCGATCCCGACCATCCGGAG
>JBBSLW010000207.1:0-4539 GCA_038233495.1 Chthoniobacterales bacterium
GGGAAGGGCGATGACGAGCGATTGCCCGACGACCGCGGCGAGGTTGCGTGAAAGGATGGCGTTAGGCGTGATCTTCATCGACTCGGCGCGCATCACTTCGCCGAAGCCCGGCAGCTCGACCCGCATCAGGCCGCGAATTGCCTCCGGGGTAATGTCGCGCGCGGCAATCCCGGTGCCGCCGGTGGTGAGGATGAGTCCGCAGCCTTGTTCGCTGAAGGAGCGGATCGCCTGTTGCAGCGCTTCGATTTCATCGGGCACGATCGCTTCACTGAGGACGCTCCAGCTGTTCGCGAGCGCGGCTGCTTTCAAGGCGGGTCCGCCGAGATCTTCGTATTCGCCGCGGCTCGCGCGATCGGAAATGGTGATGATGCCAACGGTAATTTGCATTTTTTGGACAAAATTAACAGGATTCTGCAGGATGAGGAGAACGGCTTACAGCCTGCACGAATTCCGGCCTCTGTTCCATCGTGTTAATCCTGTCACGCTTCCCGCTAATCATCCCGAACCGCGCAGACGGAGAGGGATCTTTCACCTGCAATTTTCGGGTTCAGGCAGAGGGAAGCCGCGTATTCCAGCTGTGAGATCCCTCTCCGCGCTGCGCCGGATCGGGATGACAACGCGGAAAATGGCGCCATCGCTGACGTCGTGTTCGGCGCGGCCGGTGCGATCGGAGAGGGGGGATCGGTTTTTTAGACAGGATTAACAGGATAAAGAGATGAAGTCACAGCCCGCGCGAACTCGGGGCTATTTTTAATCCTGTAATATCCTGTTAATCCTGTCTCGCTTCCGATTTCGTTTTTCGAACGAGGTGGACCTCGCCGATGCGCATCGTTTTATCGACCGCCTTGCACATGTCGTAAATCGTCAGGAGCGCGACGGTGACGCCGGTGAGCGCTTCCATTTCCACGCCGGTCTGCGCGGTGGTGCGCGCGGTGCAGGTCGCTTCCACCCCGGATTCGTTACTCGTTAGGCAGACTTCCACGTGGCTCAAGCCTAACGTGTGGCAGAGCGGGATGAGCTGCGCGGTTTGTTTCGCGGCCTGGATGCCGGCGAGGCGCGCGGTCGCGAAGACATTGCCCTTCGCGATTCCATCCGAGGCGATGAGCGCGAGCGTGGCCGGCTGCAGATCGATCCGCCCGCTCGCAATCGCTTCGCGGTGGCTGAGCGGTTTGGCCGAGACGTCGACCATTTTCGCGCTGCCGTCGCTCGCGATGTGGGTCAGGCGTTCCATTTCTCAGCCGCCGATCGCGACCATTTTTCGGCCCGGCTGGTAGGTGGTGCGGAAATCGTGCTGCTCGGGTTTGCGCTCGACCACATCGAGAAAAAATTGCCGCAGCTCGTCATCGCTCGCGCCGGTCCGGAGCGGTTTCAAGATGTCGAACTCGAGATAACTCCCGAGACAAGGGCGCAACTTTCCGTCGCAGGTGAGGCGCAGTTTGTTGCAGCTCTCGCAGAAATGCAGGTTGGTCATCGCGCCGATGAAGCCGATTCGTTGCGCGCGTCCCGGGAGCTGGAAATAGCTGGCCGGTCCATTGGTTTTGAACTCCGGCTGCGGAATGAGGGCGCCGAATCGGGCTTCGAGCGCGCGCTTCGCCTCGGCCACCGGGAGGAAGTTTGTTTCGGTCAGGACTTCGGTCGTGCTCACCGGCATGAGCTCGATGAAACGCAGGAGAAGATTTCGCTCCGCAGCGAAATCGACCAGCGCGGCGAGCCCGTCGTGGTTGCGGCCGCGCATCAGGACGCAGTTAATTTTCACCTGCGGGAAACCGGCCGCGATCGCGGCGTCGATGCCCGCGATTGCTTCCGGCAAAAGATCGCGCCCGGTGACGCGTGCATATTCCGCGCGATCGAGCGTGTCGAGCGAGACGTTGACCGAGTGAAAGCCGCAGGCGCGCACGGCCGCGGCCATCGTCAGGCCGGGTTCCACTTCACGAGTGAGGAGCGTGCCGTTGGTGGAAAGACCGATATCGCGCAGGTTCGTTAGGCGAGGAAGTTCCCGGAAGAGCTGGATGACATCGCGCCGCGTGAGGGGCTCGCCGCCCGTGAGGCGGATCTTGGTGACCCCGAGTTCGGTGGCGATGCGGATGAGGCGGAGCGTTTCCTCGAAGGTGAGGATTTCCTGGCGGGGCAGCCATTCCTGCAACTCCTGCGGCATGCAATAGGTGCAGCGCTCGTTGCAACGGTCGGTGATCGAGACTCGCAGATACGAGATGCGATGGCCGAAACGATCCTCCATGGGCGAGGCTAAGGCGGGGCGTTTCGTGAATCAAGACGGGGTCACGTTGCGTGGTGGTTTGACGCTCCGCTGGCGCCTTCTATATTCCAGCATGAAGCGTCAATTGTCATCGTGGGCGCTGTTGGCGTGCATCGCAACGGGCGCGTTGGTTCTTTCAAGCTGCAGCACGGTCGGCTCTCGCATCGACGAGCACCGCACCACCTTTGATCAACTTTCGCCGCAGCAACGCGCGCTCGTGAGTCAGGGCAAAATCGAGGGCGGCTTGTCCCAGCAGGCGGTTTACATCGCCTGGGGTCAGCCTCAGCAAAAAGCGGTCGCCGTGGTCCGCGGCGTTCCGACGGAAACGTGGGTTTACACTCTCTCGACGGCGGCCTACGGACCTTATGGTTACGGACGCGGTTACGGCCGCTTCGGGGGTTTCGGGGGTTACGGGGGTTACGGCGGTTTTGGGGGTTACGGCGGTTTTGGTTATGCGGGGCGCGTCGGATTTTACGGCCATCGGGGCGGGCATCGATATTACGGCGCGTTCATCGATCCGTACTGGGATCCGTATTATTATCCTTTCCCGGCGACGGTGAGCTATCCGGTCAAGACCGTCTCGTTCCAGCGCGGCCGGGTCGTGGCCTTCCAGTACCTCTCGCCAAGCGTTTACTAGCGGGTATCGTCAGGCGCTCTGGACCAGGCGCCTAACGAGATCTTCCACGGTGACCACGCCGGCCAGGCGATGCTGTTCGTCGGAAACGGCGGCCAGGGTGAGGCGTGCCGCGCGCAGCCGGCGAATGATTCGGTAGGCGGATTCGTTCTCGGTCGCAGCCACGATCCGGCGCGTGTAACGGCGCAGAGTTTGGGTCGGTGCCTGGTCGAGCAGCACTTCGAAGACATTGACCAGGCCGAGCGCCTGGCCCTCGTCGGAGATGACCGGCATCCGGTCGACCCCGGTCCGAACGCCGAGCTCCAGCAGGTCCGGCACCGTCGTGTCCGGTGTCACGGAAATGATCTGCGGCAGCGGCACCATCACGTCGGAGACTTTCACGGTTCGGAAATCGACCACGTTATGAATCATGGCGCGTTCCGCGGAGCTGAGCGCGCCCTGGCGTTCGCTCTCGACGGTGAGCTGTTTCAAATCCTCGCGAGCGGCAAAGAGCCGTGGAGGTGCATCGTTGCGCCGGAAAAGAAGCCTCCCGATCTGCGCGCCGAACTCGAGCACCGGCCAGAGCAGGCGCGAGGTGAAAACGAGCAGCCCGGCAAAAGCCGCCAGCGCGCGGTAGGGAAAGCGGCGGAAGAGCGATTTCGGGAGAACGCCGAGGAGGAAAAGATAGATCGGTCCGCCGATGAGGAGCGCGACCGGATACCCGAGCGTGCCTAACGACAGCACGAGCCGCCGGGTGAGAAGGAGGAGCCCGGCGATGTCGACAAAATTGGTCACGAGCAGGACGGTGGCGAGGAGCCGCTCCGGTTCCTTGAGCAGGCGATCGAGGAGGATGGCGGAGTGATTGTGCAGCTTCACCTGGTGCCGCAACCGCACCTGGTCGAGCGAAAGGAGGCCGGCCTCGATCCCGGCGAAAACGAACGACGCCACCCAGCAGATAATGATGATGAGCCAGGAAATCATGATTCTCCACCGACCGCGCCGGCTGATTTCTGCTCGACCCAGGCGCCGGTTTTTTCGAGCAGGATTTCCTCGATCCGTTTGCGGCTGGCCCGACGCACGGTGATGGCGAGATTCGGGATCTCGAGGGTGGCGCCGGCGTTAGGCAAATAGCCGAGTCGGTTGAAAACATACCCGCCGATGGTGTCGATCCCGTCGGCCAGGAGCTCGAAGCCGAGGTGCTCGGTCAGGTCGTCGAGCCGCGCGTTGCCGCTGACCAGGAAACGCCCATTCTCGAGCGGCTCGATATAAAGCTCGGCATCGCCTAGGGGCGCGGCGTCGCTGATGATCTCCTCGATAATGTCGTCGAGGGTGATGATGCCTTCGGTCCCGCCGAATTCGTCGACCACGATCGCGAGTCCCTGCGGGCGCGAAAGAAAACCGCGCAACAATTCCATCGCCGGCATCGTCTCCGGGACGTACGAGGGCGGGACGAGCGCCTCGGTATAAGGCCGGGAGGGATCGAGCAGAAACGTCTTCACGTCGACGATCCCGACGATCTGGTCGGGGGTCTCCGCATAGACCGGGACGCGCTGATGTCGCCATTGCTTGAAGAGCGCGATCGCCTCATCGTTAGGCAAATCGTCCGGCACCGCAAGAGTGTCGACCCGCGGCGTCATGCAATCCTTCGCCGTTTTATCGCCCAGCTTGATGA
>JBBSLW010000208.1:0-4506 GCA_038233495.1 Chthoniobacterales bacterium
TCGACTTCGATGTCGTAATGTGCGCCTAACGAGTCGCGGAGCGCTCGCGCCCGGCGCACTTTTTCCATCATCTCGGGCCGGAACGATTGCCCGCCAAACCCGGGATGCACGGTCATGATGAGAAGCAGATCGAGCTCGAACAAATGCGGCTCGACCGCGGAGAAAGGAGTCGCCGGATTCAGGGTGAGACCGGCTCGGGCGCCGCCTTCGCGAATCCGGCGCAACGTCTTCGCGACGTCGTGTTTCGCCTCCGGCTCGAGGTGGACGGTGATGGAGTTCGCGCCGGCCTCGAGGAAACGCGGCACGTAGTGATCAGCTCGCTCGATCATGAGGTGGACATCGAGCGGCAGGGTCGTTAGACCGCGGACCAGCTGCACGATGGCGGGCCCGAAGGAGATGTTATCGACGAACTGCCCATCCATGATGTCGAGGTGCAGCCAGTCGGCGCCGGCCGCGATCACGCGTTCGAGATCCTGCGCGAGGTGGCCGAAGTCGGCCGCGAGAATCGAGGGAGCGAGCAGGATCTTTTCCGCGGCCATGGCTGGGCGACTCTGAACCGGGCAAAGGGTGGCGGTCAATCCCGAGCCGCACTTTCCCATGACAAAGTGCGGACCCAGAGGGCGTTTGTTGTCAAATCCCTTGACGCCACCTCGCGCCGTTCCAAGATACGTAGGTTTTCCGCCTCTCCCGAGGGCGCGGCACAGCTTTCGCTTCGGAAGAATCGGCCGGCGTTGACCCCATTTCCAAGGCTTCTCTCATGTTAAATAAACTTTTCGGTTGGTTCTCCAGCGATATCGGGATCGATCTCGGTACCGCCAATACGCTCGTTTACGTCAAAGATCAGGGCATCGTCCTGCGCGAGCCGTCGGTCGTGGCGGTCCAGGCTGGCACTTCCAAGGTGCTCGCGGTCGGCGACGAAGCGAAACGCATGCTCGGCCGCACCCCGGCCAATATCGTTGCGGTGAGGCCATTGAAAGACGGCGTCATTGCCGACTTCGAGGTGACCGAGGCGATGCTGCGCCATTTCATCAGCAAGGTACACAACAGCCGCGTCCGCGCCCGGCCCCGGGTGGTGATCGCGGTGCCGTCGGGCATTACCGAAGTGGAAAAACGCGCGGTCCGGGAATCGGCCACCCACGCCGGGGCGCGCGAGGTTTACCTGATCGAGGAACCAATGGCCGCGGCCATCGGTGTCGGCCTGCCGGTGCAGGATCCAGCCGGCAACATGATCATCGACATCGGCGGCGGCACGACGGAAGTGGCGCTGATTTCGCTCTCCGGCATCGTTTTTAGCCGGAGTGTGCGCGTGGCCGGCGACGAGCTCGACGAAGCGATCGTGCAATACATGAAGCGCGCCTACAACCTGATGATCGGCGAGCGGACGGCGGAAGAAATCAAAATCAAAATCGGCTCCGCTTACCCGAGCGAAAAGGAGACGAGCGTGGAAGTGAAAGGCCGCGATCTCGTGGCGGGCCTGCCTAAAACCCTAACGATCACTTCGCAGGAGGTGCGCGAAGCGTTGCTCGAGCCGATCTCGACCATCGTCGACTCCGTCCGGATTACGCTCGAACGTTGCCCGCCGGAGTTATCGGCTGACTTGGTGGATCGCGGGCTGGTTCTCGCCGGCGGCGGCGCGCTGCTCCGCGGTTTCGATCGCCTCCTCAGCGAAGAGACAGGCCTGCCGGTGCACGTGGCGGAAGATCCCCTGAGCGCGGTGGCGGAAGGCACGGGCAAATGTCTGAACGAGATCAAGTTTCTCCGCCAAGTCGCGACGGCCGATCGTCAGTGGCGGCAGTGAGGGAATTGCCGATTTCAAATGGTCGATTTCAGATTGGCCGGATGCTGAAATCTGAGATCGAAAATCTGAAATCTGAAATGGCATGAACCGCAGCAGCATCGTCGCGATCGTTCTCTTCGCCGCTGCGCTGCTCGCGTTGCTCAGCATCGGTCCGCAGACAACGCGCAAGATTCAGGGAACATTTTTCCAGGTTATCTCGCCTTTTTTGAAAACCGGCTCGGGGCTCGAGCGGCAGCTTACCTCTGTCCGCGCGGGGCTGAAATCGCTCGAACAACTGGAAGCCGAGAACGGCACTTTGCGGGTGGAAAACCGCTCGCTCAAGGCGACGAACGAAGCACTGCGCGACGTCGAACATGAGGTCAATCGCCTCCGGCACGCGCTCAATTACCGGCAGCGCTCGCTCTTCCGCCTCGTCCCGGCTGAGATCGTCTCGCGCGATTCCTCGACCTGGTGGCGCACAGTCACGATCAATCGCGGCACCGACGATGGCCTCGAAACCGAGATGCCGGTCCTGACTGATGAAGGCCTCGTAGGGCGAACCACCACGGTGAGCGAGAACATCGCGGTTGTGCTTCTCATTTCGGACGAAAATTGCCGGGTGGCGGCGAGCGTCGAGGGCACGCGCGAGCAGGGGATCGTGACCGGCGAGCGGGTCAGCGGAAGTCTCACGCCGCTGCTCGATCTCAACTATCTCTCCAAGCAGGCGGAGCTGAAGGCGGGCCAGAAAGTTTATACCTCGGGCGTGGGCGGCGTTTTTCCGTCCGGTCTTTTCGTCGGGACGATTCGCACTTTCCAGGTTCGCGCGCTCGACAGCCAGGCCAAGCTCGCGCCCGCCGTCGACCTGGCGAAGCTGGAGGATGTCTTCGTCGTCATCGGAAGGAAATGAGCCGCCTGGAAATAAAAGCTGGTGCGGGCGCTCGCACGGGAAGAGTAAAAAGCGGTACTAGATTCCACCCATGATCTTCTTCCTCCTTCTCGTCGTGCTCGTCTTCGTGGCGCAGATCGTCGAGATTTTCCTGCCGCCGCTGGAGTGGATGTTCAACGCCCACATCTACATCGTGCCGGTGATCGTTTTCTACGGCGCCATGGCGCTGCCGTTCCCGCTCATGCTCTCGCTCGCTTTCATCGCCGGTTTTCTCTGGGATGCGATGACGGTGCAGGTGCTCGACGCCACTCATGTTGAAATCTCCTTCGGATGGTCGATACTCCTCTACGCGGTCCTCGCCGCCATCATGCACGGCCTCAAGCCCTTGTTTAACCGGGGTCGTTGGGAAGTGCATTGTGTCCTCAGCGGCCTCTGCACAGCTCTTATTCTCCTCGCACAATATTCGATGATTTCTTTTCGGCGCGGCTCCCTTGTTTATAACCGCGAGGTCTGGTGGCAGATCGGCGGCCCCGGTCTCATCGCCATGCTTATGGCGCCGCTCATTTTCTGGTCGCTTCATTACCTGTCGCGGCTAACGAATAATCCATATCTTCCACAAGAGGAGGGGTTCGATGAATACGCGCCGCGCTAAGCCGACTCTCCGGATCCAGTTCCTCGGCCTCTGCATGCTGCTCGGCCTGAGCGCGCTCGTCTTCCGCCTCTGGTGGGTGCAGGTGGCGCGCGGCTACGAGTGGACCGCGCGCATCCAGAGCAGCTCGGAGGCGACCGTGCGCATCCCCTCGATCCGCGGTGAGATTCGCGATCGCAACGGGGTCGCGTTGGTCCAGAACCGGGCCAGTTACGAAGTCGATTTCTACCTTCCGGAGATGGTGAAAGGTTATCGGCAGCGCTACGGCCGCCCGCCCGAGACGCAGTACCGCGCCACGATCAGCGGGATGCCGAAGGACCTGAAGGAGCCGGACATCGTCCGGATCGTGAACGACGGCATCGTCCCGCGGCTCGAGGATCTCGACCTGGCGCGCGATTACAACGCCAACCAGCTCCAGCGCCACTACCGCAACAACACCGAGGTTCCGTATTCCTATATCAAGGACATCGATTTCGCGACGATGGCGAAGTTCTCCGAGCACGACGTCGGGCTGCCCGGAGTCGACATCGCGATCAAGCCGGTCCGCTCCTACGTCTACGGCGCGCTCGCCTCGCACTTGTTAGGCTACGTCGGCGCGCCCGACGACACGAACACCGCCGAGGCGCGCAAATACACCTTTTACCAGGGCGACGTGGAGGGGAAATCGAACATCGAGAAAACGATGAACGAATACCTCCGGGGCGAGCCCGGGATGCGGGTGATGCGGCGCAACGCCAAGGGCGCAATCGACGGCGTCGTTAGGGAGGAACCGGCCAAGCAGGGCGCGAATGTTTATCTCACGATCGACGCCCGCATCCAGGCGATCGCCGATGAAGCGTTGCGCGCGGTCGGCCGCGGCGCCGCGGTCGTGATTGATCCGAACAACGGCAATGTCCTCGCGATGGCTTCGGTCCCGTCGTTTGACCCGAATACTTTCATCCCCAGCATCAAGGCGAAGGATTGGAAAGAGCTGCGCAACAACGAAGCGCATCCGCTGGTCAACCGCGCGGTCAGCGCTTTTCCTCCCGGCTCGACTTTCAAGATGATCACTTCGCTGGCTGGCCTTAGAAAAGGATTGGCGGCGACCCGCTTCAACTGCAGCGGCGGAGTCTGGTACGGCGATCACTATTTTCAATGCTGGATTAATGAGAAGGGCGGCGCGCACGGCACGCTCGGGCTGACCGATGCGATCAA
>JBBSLW010000209.1:0-4419 GCA_038233495.1 Chthoniobacterales bacterium
GAAGTCAATCTGCGGCAAAGCCGTTCCCGCGCAAACCGCGCAGGGTAGCGCAAGCTTCCTGCTTGCCGCCTCATGCTCCTGCGAGCTGGAAGCTCGCGCTACCATCCTCGCGCGCGGCCCGGATAGCACCCCATCGTTCGCCAGGCCCGAAAAAAATTGTCTCGTCAAATCGGCTGCGACCTGCAATCCATCCCGCACATCCCGTGCTCTTTAACTCGCTAACGTTCATCGTCTTCTTCGCCGTCGTGCTCGCGCTCCATTATGCGCCGCTTCCGTGGCGGTCGAAAAAGATCAATCTCCTCCTCGCGAGCTATCTCTTTTATGCCGCCTGGAATCCGCCCTTCGTCATCCTGCTCTGGATCTCTACGGTGCTCGATTGGTTCGTCGCCAAACGTCTCTACGTCACCGAAGGAACGCGACGCCGTCGCCTCCTGCTGCTCCTTTCGCTCCTGGGGAATCTCGGCCTCCTCGGCTATTTCAAGTACGGCGGCTTTGTCCTGGAAAATTTCACGCACTTGCTGGCCGCCTTTGGCATCGCCTATCGGCCGCCGTCGTGGGACATCATTCTACCGGTTGGCATTTCATTCTATACCTTCCAAACCCTGGCCTACTCGCTCGATGTCTACCTGAGGCGCGCCAAGCCGGCCAACTCGTTCCTCGACTTCGCCTTATTCGTGACCTTCTTCCCGCAGCTCGTGGCCGGCCCGATCGTGCGGCCGAGCGATCTCATCCCACAATTCGCCACGCCCAGAACCGCGACCCGGCCCCAGCTCGTCTGGGGATTGATGCTCATGACTCTCGGGTTATTTGAAAAAATCGTGGTCGCAGATGGACTCCTCGCGCCGGTCTCGGACAAGGTTTTTGGCGCCAAAGAACTGCTCCATCCGCTCGATGCATGGCTCGGCACTCTCGCTTTTTCCGGCCAGATTTTTTGCGATTTCGCCGGTTACACGACCACCGCCATCGGGGTCGCGTTGACGTTAGGCTTCTCGCTCATCGATAACTTTCGCTATCCCTATGCGGCGATCGGGTTTTCGGATTTCTGGCGGCGCTGGCACATCTCGTTGTCCACCTGGCTGCGCGATTACCTTTACATTCCGCTCGGCGGAAATCGCAAGGGCCGGAGGCGCACCTACATCAATCTCATGCTGACGATGCTGCTCGGCGGGCTCTGGCACGGCGCGGCCTGGACCTTTGTCGTCTGGGGCGGTCTCCACGGATTGTATCTGAGCGCGGAACGTTTCCTCACCGCGCGACTCGGACATCTCACGATCTGGCGCACCTTGCCGGCGAAGATCGCCCTCGCGCTGATCACCTACGCGCTGGTCAACATCACCTGGGTTTTTTTCCGGGCCCGCGATTTCGGCACCGCCGCGCGCATGTTGCGCAGCATGCTCGGGATCGAGCGCACGGGTGCACCGGTGCTCACGAGCTGGTTTGTGCTCAGCGCGGCGATTACGATCGCGGCCATGCTGATGGTGCATTGGCGCATGCGCAACCGCGCGCTGCACACCGAAGTAGAACGCTGGCCTGCGTTTGCCGTCGGCGCGGTCTGGGGCCTGATGCTATTCGCCATCGCCATTACCCAGGGGGGAAGCAATGCCTTTATCTACTTCCAATTCTGAGCCGGGGTGGGTCGACCCGCCGCCGGTTGAAGCGCCGTTTGAACGGCCGTCGCCCGCCCTCCATTTCGGCCGGGCGACGCTGGCCGCGGTGGTTCTTTTTCTCGTCGCGATCACCGCCTGGGAACTGGCCTGGCGCGCTTACGGCGCCACGCCCTCAATCCAAAAC
This sequence comes from Chthoniobacterales bacterium, assembly GCA_038233495.1. Classification (GTDB taxonomy): domain Bacteria; phylum Verrucomicrobiota; class Verrucomicrobiia; order Chthoniobacterales; family UBA10450; genus Palsa-1392. The sequence goes on from JBBSLW010000209.1 coordinate 1,792, forward strand.
AGCGACGGACTTTGGGCGATGCAACGTCGTCGCATCGATCAAGGGGAGGGGAACGCCACCGTCCTGATCGGCTCCTCGCGCATTCTCTTCGATATCGATCTCGATACCTGGCAGCGGCTTTCCGGGGAACGCCCGATCCAGCTCGCGCTCGAAGGGACGTCGCCGATGTTCATGCTCGAGGAGCTGGCGAACGATCCGAAATTCACCGGCCGGCTCGTCGTCGGCGTGGCCTCGGACGTCTTCTTCAGCGGCTTCGCCTACCGCGGTAGCGTCCAGAAGTATTACCGCGATGAGACGCTGTCGCAGCGCGCCGGCCAATGGCTTTCGATGCACTTGATCGAGCCATTTTTCGCCTTCTTCGATCCCGACTTCGCCCTGATGACCGTGCTTCGCCGTCAGGATTGGCCGGCTCGGGCAGGCGTTCAGACGGGGATCATGGTGCGCAAACTTTCGATGCACGAAGCGGATCGGAACACTCACATGTGGAGCAAAGTCGAGAACGACCCGCAGTATCAGGCGCTGGCCAAAAAGATTTGGGCGCAGGACTTCGACCAACCAGCGTATAAAGCCATGCGGCTCTCCGGACCCGAGGAGATGAAAAAGGTGATTGCCAAACAGGTCGATGCCGCCGCCGCTGCGGTGGCGAAGCTGCGCGCGCGGGGCGTGGAGGTTGTGTTCGTGCGCGCACCTACGGCCGATCGTTATCTCGAATATGACAACCGCGAGTTTCCGCGGAGCGCGACCTGGGACGTGCTGCTGCAGCGGACCGGGTCGCGCGGGATTCATTTCCAGGATTACCCCGAGCTGCAAAATTATCGGCTCCCGGAATGGTCGCATCTCGCGACCGACGAACGTGCACGCTTCACCGAGGTGCTTTATCATATCCTCGTGCGCGAGTACGGCTGGTCGCAGCGACCCGCGCAGGAGGAGAAATAACGCATGCGCTTTCTGGTCCCGGTCGATCTCAGCGAAGCCACGCCGCAGGTGCTGGCCGTCGCGCGTCGCGCCGCCAAGGCCAGCCGCGGCTCCGTTGTCCTCCTCCATATCGCCGAGCCCGACCCTGCTTTCGTCGGGTATGAAGCCGGCCCGCCCGTCGTCCGCGACCAGGTCGCGCAGGAATACCGCGAGCAGCACCGCGCGCTGCACGCGCACGCCGAGGAATTTCGCGCGGACGGCATCGAGACGACGCCGCTCGTCATTCAAGGACAGATTGCGAAGTGCATTCTCAACGAAGCGGAAAGAGTCGGCGCCGAGCTTATCGTTATGGGGACGCACGGACACGGAGCGGTCTTCGATCTCATTGTCGGCGGGGTCAGTCACGCCGTCCTTCGCCAGACGACGATCCCGATCCTCTTCGTCCCATTGCGCAAACCCTGAGGCGGTGCGCCCGCGCAAGTCTGCTCTGGACAGGCGGCTGTTCCTCGGCAGATTAGCGCCGCTGATAAATATGGACTGCACCTTTCACGACACCGACACGCCTCTCTCGGCGCACCCGCTGTCTCCGCGGTCCACGCGCGGTTATTGGCGTCGCTAACGTCACTGCGGTGACGCATCCGGCGGCCCCATGCCAGCGGACCTTTCCGCATCGGCGCGCCGTGCCTTCTCGCCTCTTCACGCTCTACACCCAACCCATTTCCGACCTTTCATGAAATCTCAGACTCCATCATCAGAACTCGCCCGGCAGCTGGACGAGGCCGACTCGTTAGGCCAATATCGCGACCGGTTTTACGTTCCGCCAGGCCAGATTTATCTCGACGGCAATTCGCTTGGCCTCCTCTCCCGCGATGCGGAGCGGAGCCTGCTCAAGGTGCTCGAGAACTGGAAGACCGGCGGCATCGGCGGCTGGCTCGATGGCGATACGCCCTGGTTCACGATGGCCGAGGCGCTGGCCGAGCGGGTCGCGAAATTGATCGGTGCGGCCGGCGACGAAGTGGCGATCGCCAACTCGATGACGATCAACTTGCACCAGCTCCTCTGCACGCTCTATCGCCCGGAGGCGAAGCGGACCAAGGTGCTGATCGATGCACACAGTTTCCCGACCGATCGTTATGCGCTACGCAGCCATCTGAAGCTGCGCGGGCTCGATCCGGACGAACACATTGTCATCGTCCCGGCCGGTGATTCGCGTTTTCTCGATGAAGACAAAATCATCGCCGCGCTCAAGAACCCGGAGCTGCAGATGGCGCTTTTCCCTTCGGTCGTTTACACCACCGGTCAGCTGCTCGATTTGGAACGGCTCTGTCGCGCGGCGCAGGAAAACGGCGTCATCATCGGTCTCGACATGTCGCATTCGGTCGGCATCCTCCCGCACGCGCTCGACGATTGGGGCGCGGACTTCGCGGGCTGGGGCCATTACAAATGGCTTAACGCCGGCCCCGGCTCGGTCGCCGGTCTTTACCTGAATCGCCGCCATTTCAACGCGAGTGGCGTGGTCGATGCCGGGCTCGCCGGATGGTGGAGTGTGCACAAGGAAAGCATGTTTGAGATGTCGGATGAATTCTTTCCCGGGATGGGCGCATCGGCTTTGCAGATCGGCACGCCGGCGGTCCTGAGCATGGCGCCGATCGACGGCGCGCTCCTCTCGGTCGAGGAAGCCGGGATCGAGGGCATCCGCGCCAAATCGATCGC
>JBBSLW010000210.1:0-4399 GCA_038233495.1 Chthoniobacterales bacterium
CCGTCTTGAGCGGCGCCTTCGCGAGCTGCGCCGAGCGTTGCAGGACTAACGACTGCGTCCCGTGTTCCGCGCCGACGCGGAGCCGATCGTCGCTTAAAACTTCCGCGACCTTCGTCACCGGCCCGGCCGTTTCAAAACCGAGATCGCCGACCACGACATAGGCTTCATTAACCAGGACGCGCGTCCCTTTTTGCAACCGCGCGAGGCTGATCCGCGGATCGACGTTGCAATAGTAATCCGCCCCGCCGACCACGATCTGCGCCGTGTCGCGGGCCGGGCTGCCGAGAAAGGTGCCGATGCGATTCGCAGGCGAGGTGACCTTTTTGATCACCTGCTCAAGTTTCTCGATCATGTCGCGGGCGTCGCCCACCATTTCCTCCTGAGCGGCGATCTCGTCGCGGAGGGCGAGGAGCCGGCTCCGGGTGAAATCGTCCGGCGGCAGGGAAGCGACCGCGCGATCGAAGGCCTCGAGCAGACTCATCTCCTGCTCGTCGTTCGGCGAGCTGTCGGGGCCTCGATATGATTCGTCGCTCATTCCCTCTCCTCCCTGGCGCTGACGGTTGTCTAAAAAAGGATACGCTTGGCGGATTCAGGCCGCAAACTTCGTGCCGGAGGAACTGGCAAAAATCGGTTGAAGCGGACCGGCCTGCGCCCTACGGTGGCCTCTCTTTTCGAGGAGTCTTAGCTCAATTGGTTAGAGCGCCGCCCTGTCACGGCGGAGGTTGCGGGTTCGAGCCCCGTAGACTCCGGTTTATTTTCTTCCTCTCCCGGTTCCGCTTCCTCTGCTTTGTTTTCATTTGAGATGAAGAGGAAGCGGTAGAGGAAGAGTGCACGGTGGAAACGACGAACGCGATCCTCCTCCGGAAACGCAAGCTGAGCGAGACCAGCCTCATCCTCTCGTGGTGCACGGAGTCGTTAGGCAATCTCGAGACGGTGGCGAAGGGGGCGCGCCGGCCGAAGAGCGCTTTCGCCGGCAAGCTCGATCTCTTTTTCGAGGTGGAAATCCAGTTCACCCGGAGCCGCCGCTCGAGCCTGCATACCCTGACCGAGGCCGCCCTGCGCAATCCCTTTGGCGGGATTCGCCAGAATTATCTTCGCACCCAGGCGGCTTCTTATTTCGTCGAGCTGGTCGAGATCAGCACCGCGCCTGAGCATCCCGCGCCGGAGCTCTTTCATCTGCTGCAGCGCGCCTTCGGTTTTCTCGACACGCACGATGCCACCGGAGGCGCGGTGCGTCACTTCGAGACGGAGCTGGCGCGGCTCGCCGGGGTGCACGACGACGCCATGCTGAAGAGCGATCCGGCCGCCGCATTGAACGCGCTTTTTGGCCGGCTCCCGCGCGGGCGGGCCGCGCTCCTCAAGGCGCTGGCGTAACTTTTTGCTGACAATATTCCTCGTCAGCGGAGGGCTCTTCGTTAACCTCAGAGACGCCATGAAAAAATCTCTCGCACTCCTCGTTCTCGCCGCGCTCTGCAGTGGTCCGGTCCTCACCGCCTACGCGGAGGACACCTACAAGCTCGATCCCGTCCATTCCTCGATCAATTTCAAGGTCCGGCACTTTTTCAGTTTCGTGAACGGCAACTTCAAGAAATTCGAGGGCACGATCCAGGTCGATCACGATCATCCCGAGAAATCGACCGTCACGGCCACGATCGATGCCGCCAGCATCGACACGCAGAACGAGAAGCGCGATGAGGATCTGCGGGGTGCGGATTTCTTCGACGTCGCGAAATACCCGACGATCACGTTCAAGAGCAAGAACGTGAAGCAAACCGGGGCGGACAGCGGCGATGTCGTCGGCGACCTGACCATGCATGGCGTGACGAAGGAGATCACGTTGCACGTGAAATTCCTCGGGAAAGGCAAAGGGATGGGCGGCGCGTCGATCAGCGGTTGGCAGGTCACGCCGGAACCGATCAAGCGGAGCGACTATGGCCTGACCTGGAGCAAGGCGGTCGAAGGCACTGCGGTCGTGGGCGAAGAGGTCACGGTCTCGATCGATATCGAGGCGGACAAGGCGCCCTAACGACGCGCCGCGGCGGCGGGGTGGGCGACGGCTTGGGCCCAAAGAATTTCGTTGCCGATCTCTTGCTCAGGCCGCTCGGGATAGGAGTCGGTTTTGGTTTTGCGGGCCGCGGAGCGGGTCGGGTTGCGCGGATCAGCAACGAAGCGCAAACCTTAGAGGTCCGACAAATGATAAATGCTTAGACGCGATCCAAATTCCCGCCCCCTGGTCGCCGTGGCGATCGTGGCGGGCGAAAACTCCTGCTCGCGAAAGCATCCGGAGTTCGGAGTATAGACGCTACCCCGATTCAAATCTCGTCACCGAGAATCGATCGTCCGTCCGGCGATCCCTTCTGGACTCATGTGTTGCCGTCAGGCAGCATCCTGGGCCAGCTATGGAGAACAACAACAACATCCAATCCTCGCCCGGACAAAAAGCGGCGTTGACGAGAAAGAGAAGAGCGGCCGCGCGCAAAGCAGCCCTTACGCGCAAGCATCGCGCCGCTGGGATCAAGGCAGCCTCGGTACGGAAGAAGAGCGAGGCAGGTGACCCGGAAGCCAGCGCGAAACGAAAGGCTGCTGGCCGGAAAGCCGCGGCTAAACGCAGTCACCGACAGGCTGGCAAAAAGGCAGCACTGACCAGGAAGCGCCGGGAAGCCGGAAGAAAAGCCGCCGCTGCGCGTCGGAGGTGAGAAATCGCGGTGGTAGAAATATCAACTGTATAAAAGGCGACCCGGCTACCCGTTGATACCGCACCAGTGATCCCCTGTTACCGCCTCTTGGCTGAAACTCTTGGAACGGACGAGCGATTCGATCGCGGTCGCAGCGAAGGGAACTGCGGGTCCTGGGCGAGTTCAGGAAGATAACGGATTATGGCATCCTCGTCGGCGTGCAGCCAACCAAACCCATCCACAAAAGCGACAATACGAGATCGATCGTGAGGTTGGCCTGCGTAGAAACACAATCCATGCCCGCAACTTGGGTCTTGTAATTGGTCATCAGCTAGCCAGTGAATCGCCTGTGCGCTCATGATTGCCCTCGCAAAGTTATCTGTTCAGTTTTACGCGATTATTGCCTGCTGCGCGCCCGCGAGAACTGATCCGTCGCGGCCTTAATAGCAAAAGAACTTAAACGGGATGCCTTTTTCGGTGAGCATTTGTTTGAACGACACCTCAGCCATCCCGCTGCCGCGATAGTGAGCCTCGAGCAGCGAGAGAAGGACGGCATCCTCTGCTTCGCCGGCACCGTCACCCAATACTCATAGTCCTCGCTCCCGAATCTCTCTTCAACCGATTGCCCAATATCAATCCCCGACATCTCGAGATCGCCGTTATCCTTGAACCCGGCGGAGATATAAGTGGAGGGATCACCTTTGTGCTCGCAGATCTGAACCCGCTTTGCCGGTGGTTCGTTTTTTTTCTTAGAGGGTCTGGCGGCAAAGGTTGGCTCCTCTGTTGAATAGCGCTTGCCCTCATGGATCTCACCCACTTCGCCCGATGCCCAGCCTTGCGGCATCTCTTTGCTCATACGCGCTTCTGCCAGTGCCTGTCGTGGCGTGCGGCGTGAAGAACGGCGGCTACAACGACGAGGTTTTCGGGCTCAATGACTTCGTAGATGATGCGGTAAGGAAAGCGTTTGGGATAACGCCAACGGATGTGGGGACGAAAATGTTGCCGGCAGTTGACCAATGGATTGTCAGCCAGCGAGTCGAGAACCTGAATCACAGCTTCGCGGAATTCAGCCCCCAGCCCTTCTCGGCGGGCTTCATACCATTGGGCGGCTTCCGCGATGTCGATTTGCGCATCCGGGCGGGCCACCACACGCCAGCTCATGACTCGGAGCGAAGGCGGCTTTTCATCTCTTCCAGCGGGACGGACGTTTCGGGATTGACGCGGTGCGCCGCGAGACGGGACTCGATCAGCGCTTCGTCAGGCTGTGAGAGAGGCAGGTCTTCCAGTTCCAACAATTTCCCGAAAATGGCGCGGCGCTCCGTCTCGGTCAGCTTGGGCAATTCGTTGATGATTTCGGTCGCGCTCATGGCAGTAACATAATCGGGTTGGGTTGGCCTGTCAGCTTCGGCTTCGGCCGCCCAATAACCCGCCTGCTTCGCGAAGCCGCCGCAGGATGTCCGCGTAGTGATCGGTCAGAGCAGTGCCGGACTGCTCTTTAAGACTAGCCCAGTCGCAGCCCTTTGGGACATTGGCGGCGCAGCGACGGAGCGATCCTCTGGTCGCGCAGCAACCTTATCGTGCGGCTCGAACTGCCGATTGCCCGCCAATACGAGGCCCAGCAAAAGGCGGCGAAAGAGCAGAAGGCGCGCGCTTCGGTGCCGTTTCTAATCAGCCGCAATCTCGGTGGATTGGGTGTGGGCGGCTTCCCGTCTCAGCTTTAAGCG
>JBBSLW010000211.1:0-4384 GCA_038233495.1 Chthoniobacterales bacterium
CTCTGTTTCGGATTGGCGTTCACCTCGACGAGGCGCGCTTCGATCATGACCTGCTTGGTCGGCTTGTCGATTTGCACTAGCATCTTCCGGATGTTGTCGAGGTTGCTCTGGTTTTCCCGGTAAAAGATCGTGTTCGTGCGCTTGTCGATCTGCGCCGGTTGCTTGCTCAGCAGTTGCACATCGAGCAAGGGCTGAATGTCCTCGGCCCGGCCGTAGCTGAATTGGTAGCTGTCGCTCTCGGTCGGCTCTGCGGTCCGTTCGGCCCCGGTCTTGATGTAATAAACATTATCGATCTGATCCATGAAAAGGCCCTTAGATTTCACAATGATGCCGATCGCCTGCAGCGCGGTTACATCCTCGAGCCGCATCGTGACGGTGCCGGCGACGGCTTCACTCACGACCATGTTGACTTTCGCCTGGCGGGCGAGAAGCCGGAGCACCTGGCCGACGTCGTCGCCCTGAAATTCGCGCACGCCGACTCCGCCGCTTTCGGTGAGGGAGGAAGCTGTGGTGGTCTGGGTGATGACCGGAGGCGCCGCGGGGTTGACGGGCGTGGCGTCGGCCGGCGCGCCGGCGGCGGGGGCGGGCTGGGCCGGCGCGGTTGAAGCCTGCACCATTGTCATGGGAGCGAGATCAGTGCTCTGAGCCGGAACCGCCTGGTTGCTGGCTGGGGTGATCACGGCGCTTGCGCTCGTGGTCGTCTGGGTCGTGGTAACCGGACCAGACGCCGCCGCGCCAGCCTGCTGGGCCGATACCGCGGACGCGGCCGAGAGCACCGCGGCGAGCGCGCAAATGAATTGTTTGGTTGAAATCGGCATAAAGGATAAAGGCGAAGATGATCGGATTGCGGAATCACCTAAAAGCAGGAACCAGACCAGCCCCTTGCGGCTTTCTGGAAAGGGCAGATGCACCCGGGAAAACCAGGAATCCGTTAGGCCGGAAACGGCGCCGCGGCCATGCTGGCGCGCCGGAGAATCCGGCGGTCGCGAAGACCGCGCGTCGACGGGGTCAGGCCGCGTTCGCGAACCCGAGCGCGGTCTTGCTGAAATCCGCGACCGGCATTTGCCTAACGAGCCGCACGATTCCGTCTTGCCACTTGCGGCTGATCTCCTGCAGGTAGGGATCGTCCTGCTCCAGCCGGGTCCGCATCTTGACCTGCAACGAGTCCGTTTTGTAACCGAGAATATCGATCGGCGGACCGACTGCGACGTTGCTCTTCATCGTCGCATCCATCGAGATGAGCCCGAACTTGAGCGCGTCCATCAGGGTACCGTCGTAGCTAAAGCCGCGGTCGAGAATCGGCTTGCCGTACTTCGATTCGCCGATCTGCAGATAGGGGCAATCGCGGCTCGCGTGGATGCTGTTGCCCTGCGGGTAAATGGCATGCACTTCCGGTTCGAGCCCGGCGATCTGGCCGCCCACGATGAGGTTGATATTCCAGTTGAAACCATCGGCCTCGAGCGCGGCGCGATCGCGTTGTTCCACCTCGCGCACCTTCGAGCCTATGTAGCGGACGGTTTCGTAAAGCGTCGGGCGATTCATCAAATGCTTCCGCGCCGGGTGGCTTTCGTTGAGGTGCAGATCGTCATCGATCAAAGAGATGGTCGCCTGGGAAAGGGAGAGGTTGCCCGAGCTCATGATGCAGATCACGCGGTCGCCCGGCTTCTCGAAGATTCGCATTTTGGTCCGGGAAGTGATGTTATCCATCCCGGCGCTGGTCCGCGAATCGGAAAGGAAAACCGCGCCCTGTCGGCAGAGCATTCCGAGGCAATAGGTCATGGTTCGCCCGGTTTGCTGCTCCCGACCACGCGGCCCTCGACGCGCCGAATCCGGGAATGGTGCGTGATCGGATAAACGCGGCCGTCGCTGCCCCGGAAGAAGGCGCTCAAAACCCAGCTCACGATGCTGATCAGGATCGCGCCCCAGAAGGCGCTCCCAAAGCCATCGACATGGAATCCGTGGACGAATTGGTTCACGAGAAGAAGCATGAGGCCGTTCACGACAAAGATGAAAATCCCGAGCGTGAGAATGATGAGCGGCGCCATCAGGAGGAGCAGGATTGGGCGCAGAAAAGCATTCAGGATCCCAAGCAGAAGCGCGGCGCCGAGCAAGGCCCCCAGGCTGTCATAGCGAATCCCGCCGATCACGCCGGCGGCGACCATGACGGCCACGGTGGTGATTGCCCAACGAAAAATAAAGTGCCGCATTTAAGTCGAATTCGTAAAGCCTTTTTCGTGCCGTTTTCCGCTTGCGCGAGGTTGCTCTGCGCGTACAGGCTTGGCCGACCCAAAGCAAAAGTAAATGGCGAAAAGTTCAAAAAAATCCAAAGAGACCGCGGTAAACCCGCCGCTGGCAGCGCAACCGCCGGAAGAAATCCCCGCCGGCCCCGGCTCAGCTGAGAAGCTCACCGTCGGAAAAAGCCGCCGACAGAAGCCGGCCGCGCCCGCCAAAGCTGCCGGGAAAAGCCGCGGCGTCACTTCCCGCAAACCATCCCCTCCGCGCAAGCCGCGGGCGGCCACGCTGAAGAAGAGCGGCGAGGCCAGGGCCTCGGTGAGCGACGAAGAAATCCGGACCCGGGCTTACTTCATCGCGGAACGGCGCCAGCAACAAGGCCTCCCCGGCGACTCGGCGCACGATTGGCTGGAAGCGCTCCGCCAATTGCAGGAAGAAGCCGGCCAGCGCGCCTAACGAGCCGCCACGGAGCGGTGCTCCTCGTCATGCCACCGCCCGCGCTTCCGGCAGGCACGCCTTCACCTTTTCCAGCAGCCGAGTGATCGTGAAAGGCTTTGCCAGAAAGCCGCAGACGCGCGCTTCCCGGAGCAACTCCTGCGCGCGTTCATCCGCGCCCTGACCGGAAACCAGGAGAAGCGGCGGCACGGTGCGGGGCGGCGTGGAATTTTCGTAGACCTTCGAGATGAGGAGGAAGAGCAGCGTCCCGTCGATCAACGGCATCGAGAAATCGAAGATCATGAGATCGTAATTTTTCTTCAGCGCCAGCTCGAAGCCGTATTCCGGCTTGGGCGAGGTATCGACTTCCCAGTGCAGAAAATTCTGGAGCGCTTCCCGCATGATGCGCAGCACCGCGGTGTCGTCGTCCACAATCAGCACCCGCTTTGGATCTGGCTCAGGCATCCGGGAGGCTTGCGTTAAATCACGACCCGATTCAAGCTTTTGTTTTGCGCTTTTTCAACCGCCGCCGCGATCATGAACTCACCCGAAAACGAACTTGCCGCCGCGCTCCGCGAACGACTCGATTTGATCGCCAACGAGGCGAGCCGGCGCGACCCAGAGCGGCACATTGAAAAACTGAGAATCGTTTCGGAAAAGATCGAGACGTTAGGCGAAAAACTTCCGCCGCCGGTCGACCCGCAACTTGCCCATTACCTCGCGCGCTGCAGCTACGACAAGGCTCTCGCCGCGCTGGAAGCGCTGCGATAAGAGGAGCCCGATCCGAGGCCGCTCTAGCGCGAGTAAAGCTCGACGATCAACTGCTCGTTGACCATCGGCTGCATCTCTTCGCGGGAAGGGATGTGCGCGACTTTCCCGGTCAGGGCATCGCGATCCACGGTCAGCCAATCGGGCACCGGCGCAATCTGCGTCAGCTCCATGTTGCGCTGCGCGAGCTGGCGCGATTTCGGCTTGTCCTTGACCGTGATTTCGTCGCCCGCTTTGACGTTGAAAGAAGCGATGTTCACGTTCCGGCCATTCACCTGCACGTGCCCGTGCGAAACCAACTGCCGGGCGGCACTGCGGGTATTCGCCAGCCCGAGCCGGAAGACGACGTTGTCCAGCCGGGTTTCGAGCAACTGGAGGAGAGTCTCACCGGTGACACCGCGACGTTGCAGCGCGGTCTCGAAGATGCGGCGAAATTGTTTTTCCATCAGGCCGTACTGGAAACGCAGCTTCTGCTTTTCTCCGAGCGCAATCGCGTAGTCGGACTGCTTGCGTCGCGAGCCCTTCGGGCCGTGCATGCCGGGCGGATAGTTTTTGCGTTCGAGTGACTTGGAAGGTCCGAAGAGAGGCACGCCATAGCGGCGGGCGATCTTGGTTTTGGGTCCGGTATATCTGGCCATGTGCTACTTGAAAAAAGGTTGGAGCGTACTCAGACGCGGCGTTGTTTCGGCGGGCGGCAGCCGTTATGCGGCACCGGGGTAACGTCGCGAATGATGGTGAGATCGAGACCGATCGCCTGAAGCGCGCGGACCGCGGATTCCCGGCCGGCGCCAGGTCCCCTAACGAGAACTTCGACCTCCTTAAGGCCGTGGCCCATCGCCTGGCGTGAGGCGTCTTGCGCGACCATCTGGGCCGCGTAGGCCGTGCTTTTGCGCGAGCCTTTGAAGCCGACTTTGCCGGCGCTCGACCATCCGATCACGTTCCCCTGCAG
>JBBSLW010000212.1:0-4384 GCA_038233495.1 Chthoniobacterales bacterium
GGCTTTGACACCTTGTAAGCACATAATTTCAGGTACTATTTCACTCCGCTCACAGCGGTTCTTTTCACCTTTCCCTCGCGGTACTTGTTCACTATCGGTCGCCAATTAGTATTTAGACTTACGCCGTGGTCGGCGTGGATTCATACGAAGTTTCACGTGCATCGTATTACTCAGGAAATCCCTAGGCGTGCGCGGATTTTCGATTACGGGTCTGTCACCCTCTTTGGAGCGATTTTCCATTCGCTTCATCTAATCGTTGCACTACCACATCGGGCTCCTACAACCCCACCAGCAAGCTGGTGGTTTGGTCTCTTCCGCTTTCGCTCGCCACTACTGACGGAATCGCTTTCGCTTTCTTTTCCTCCGGTTACTGAGATGTTTCACTTCACCGGGTGTCGCGATGTTCCTGCTATGTATTCACAGGAACTCGATCAAATTTTAATTCGATCAGGTTATCCCATTCGGAAATCCCCGGGTCAAAGCGTGTTTACCGCTCTCCGAGGCTTATCGCAGTTAGCCACGTCCTTCATCGCCTATTGGCACCAAGGCATCCATTATGTGCTCTTTGTAGCTTGATCAATCTGTTCCGGTCTTGCGACCGGAAATTTTGATAACTGAAACTCTCGGACCGGAGATCTTAACCTCCGATCGTATTTCTCAGACTCAGCTCTAAAAAGTTGTTTTTACTACCCTGTATGTAGATTTCAAAGAACCAGCCCCGAATTTCTTCGGGGTTGAATCACGCAGACTTTGGGCGTCAAAAAAACTCAATCCTGGCGCCGGCGATAATTCACGTTGCCGTTCATCATGCCGGGACAAAATTGAGTTCCAATTTGCAGTCCCAAAATTTGCGAGAACCACCCCGAGGTTTCGGGGCCCGCGTCATGCGGGATGGCGAAAATAGCCTGCTCGCCCCCGTCGTCAACCGCGAAGAGGAAGTTTTTTTCAAAATCTTTCTTCCGCAACGTGTGCATCACGGATTTTTCTCCCGTTTGCCCCGCCCGCCAGCGGCGATTTTACCTCGGGCCAACGCCTCGCATCGAGGCAGGCCCCTCTGAATGATAATGCCGAAGAAAAAAGCGACCAAAACGCCACCGCCGCCGCACCATCAAAGCGTGCAACCGGGGCGGCAACAGCAGATGAAGCCCCAATCGGATTCCAGCGTGCGCGATTATCGCCTGAGCGGCGAGCTTATGGAGCGTGTCGCGCTACTCGTCGACCAAGGGGGCGATGAAGTGGCGACGTTTGGCGAGGATGTGACGATGGGAGCGGGTCGGTCAGCCTAACGAAGTCGCCACCTGTTTCGTTTTCCTGGCCTCGGACGACTCCTCTTACATGACGGGGCAGGTGCTGCATTCCAACGGCGGCACGGTGGTGAACGGCTAACGATCCCATTTAACGTTCGCGCGCCCGGCCACTTCATTTAGTTTGGGCGATGAATCGCCTGAACGATCGCATGCCGGATGAATTGCGCACGGTCCGCTTCGAGCCCGGCATCGCCCCGCATGCGAGCGGCTCCGTCCTTGTCTCTATGGGCAATACCCGGGTCCTCTGTGGCGTCATGATCGAAGAATCGGTCCCGCGCTGGATGAAAGACCAGCGCGTCACCGGAGGCTGGCTCACGGCCGAGTATTCGATGCTGCCCTACTCGACCCTCACCCGCAAACCACGCGACATCGCCAAAGGCCGGCTTGACGGGCGGAGCAGCGAGATCCAGCGCCTGATCGGGCGCTCGATGCGCGCCGTGATCGATCTGGAAAAACTGGGCGCGCGTACCATCTGGGTCGATTGCGATGTTTTGCAGGCCGACGGCGGGACCCGGACAGCCTCGATCACCGGGGCCAGTGTGGCCATCGCGCTCGCCTGCGCGCAGCTCGTGGCGGACAACAAAATCGCGGAATCCCCGATCAGGAAACTCGTCGCGGCGGTCAGCGTCGGGGTTTGCGACGGGAGCGCGCTGCTCGATCTGGATTACGAGGAAGACAAAGCGGCGACGGTCGATCTCAACCTCGTCGCGACAGAGGACGACGCCCTTGTCGAAGTGCAGGGCGCGGGCGAGGAGGCGACTTTTACCCACGAACAGCTCCAGGAAATGTTGTCGTTAGGCCGAAAAGGCATCGCCAGCCTGATCGCGGCTCAGCGCGCGGCACTTGCCGCGTCGCCTGTCAGCTCCGGGTAAAGTGTTTGCCGCACCTCCCGAGATGCGGTAGAGCGGGAGCTTCCCGATGAAGAAAGCATTGATCACCGGCATCACCGGACAGGATGGCAGCTACCTCGCCGATCTCCTCCTCGAGAAAGGCTACGAAGTCCACGGCATCATCCGCCGCGCCAGCACCTTCAACACCGCGCGGATCGATCACCTCTACGCCGACCCGCACATCAACGGGGTCCGTCTTTTTCTGCATTACGGCGACCTGAGCGATTCGGTCAGCCTCGTGAAATTAATCTACGAGCTGAAACCGGACGAGATCTACCACCTCGGAGCGCAGAGCCACGTGCGCGTCAGTTTCGACATCCCGGAGTACACCGCCGACGTGACCGGCGTCGGAACCATTCGCATTCTCGAAGCGATCCGCGAAGCCGGAGCGCGCTCGCGCTTTTACCAGGCCTCGAGCAGCGAGATGTTCGGCAAGGTGCAGGAAGTCCCGCAAACCGAGACGACGGCTTTTTGGCCGCGCAGTCCCTATGGCGTGGCGAAAGTTTTCGCCTACTGGGCGACGGTGAATTACCGCGAAAGCTACGGGCTTTGCGCTAGCAATGGGATCCTCTTCAACCACGAGAGCCCGCGTCGCGGCGAAACTTTCGTCACGCGCAAGATCACCCGCGCTGTGGCGGCGATTAAACACGGGCTGCAAAACGAGCTTTTCCTCGGCAACCTCGATGCGAAACGCGACTGGGGTTACGCGCCGGAGTACGTCGAGGGGATGTGGCGCATCCTCCAGCATGACGAAGGAGACGATTTCGTCCTGGCCACGAACGAAACGCACACCATCCGCGAATTTCTCGATATCGCTTTTGGCCGGGTCGATCTCGATTGGAAAGAATATGTGAAGCACGATGAGCGCTATGAGCGCCCGGCGGAGGTCGATCTCCTCATTGGCGATCCGGCGAAAGCGAAGAAGATTCTGGATTGGGAACCCAAAGTCCGTTTCCGGGAACTGGTCGAGATCATGGTCGACGCCGACATGGAATTGCTGGCCAAGCCCACCGTGCAAAAGCACCTCGGGCAGCTGCCCTGAGTGCGAGTTCCGCCCTAACGAATCTGCGTCGAGGCAAAATTGTGGGTGGAGACAAACCGGTCGGTCACCGGTTGCAATCCCGGGACGAGAGATTCAAGCGGTTGGTTCTCGATCTTCACCACCGCTCCGTTGCCCACGATGTCGAAAAGCTCGATCACATCTTGCGAGCGCATCCGGATGCAGCCGTAGCTCACGGGCAACCCGATGTTCCGTTCCTCCGGGGTGCCGTGAATGTAAATGAAACGGGCAAAGGCGCTCTGATTCTGCCCTTCCGCCCCGCGCAGCCAAAGAATCCGCGAGACAATGACATCGCGCCCGGGAGCGTCGGGCGGGACGATCTCCCCGGTTGGGCGCCGGTCCTTAAAGGCGGTTCCGCTGAGTGCGCCGGCGCCGATTTTCTTCGCGATCTCGAGTTTGCCTAACGGCGTCCAGCTCGTTCCGGGCAAATCGCCGAGGCCAAATTTTGAAGTCGAAACCGGATAGGTCGCGAGCGGCGCTCCGTCTTTGAGTAACGCCATCCGCTGCTCCGGAATACTGACGATGACCTGATGGCGGCGATCAACCGTCGTGCAGGAGCTGACGAGAAAAAGAAGCAGCAAGGCAAGGAACGGCCGCGCGATGAACCCGGGGAGCACAGGCCGCTGGCCTGTCCGTTTTGGCGGCTCGCCAAAACAATCTTTTATTGGGGGCCGGTCCTCCGCATGTCGTGGCAAGATCATCGCCACCTCCTGGCTCCGCGCGGATGCCGGCGAGCCGCCGGCATCGACAGGCGAGCCACCTGTGCTCCCCGAATTCGGATTGATCATCGGGCGAGGCGGAAGAATTCCTCCGCCGTACTGGTAGTTGCCCGGGCCAAGTCTTCGAGGGAAATGCCGCGTGCCGCCGCGATGCTCTCCGCGACGAGCCGGGTCTGCGCCGGTTCGCAGCGTTTCCCGCGGTGCGGCTCGGGCGCGAGATAAGGGCAGTCGGTTTCGACCATGAATTCGCCTAACGACAAGCCGGCCGCGACGTCGCGCACGCTCGCGCCGTTCTTAAACGTGACGATTCCAGTGAAGGAAACGAGGGGCCCGAGCGCGATCACTTCCTCGGCTTGCTCCTTCGTCCCGCCGAAGCAATGAAAGACCCCGCTCACCTGCCGCCCATAC
>JBBSLW010000213.1:0-4361 GCA_038233495.1 Chthoniobacterales bacterium
CCTCCAGATTCGTTAGGCTGACGTTCCCACGCTGTCGCGGCAAACAATCTTCGATCCTGCGGTACTGCTCTTGGGTGATTTCCATCACCACCTATTATCGGCAATTTGAGCAAACGTCAATTAGTGTTAACACGCCCTAGTGGACGCCGGGCGGCAACTTGGCGCTTCGCACCTTCTTGAAAAGGAATACGAGCGGTGTCGTGACCAGGCAGAGCAGGCCGAAGACTTGGAAATTGTGCGCGTAGGTCACGAGCAACGATTGCTGGCCGAGGATTCCGTAAAGAACCTGCGGCGCCTGATGCGCCGCGCGCCAGGGACCCTCGCGCGCAGTCAGCCCGCCCTGGATCGCGGCCAGCTTCTGCTGGTAGATCGGATTGTATTGCGAGAAGTGACTAACGAACGCGGCCTGGTTCGTCTGCGCGCCGCGGGCCACAAAAGTGGTGATACCGGCGATGGCGACGCTCCCGCCGAGGTTGCGCATCAGGTTGAAGAGCCCGCTCGCGTTGCCGATCTGGTCCTGTTTCAGCGTCCCCATGCTGGCCGTGGCCAGCGGCACGAAGATGAAGCTGATCGCTAACCCGCTCAGAATCGTCGGCCAAACGATGCTGCTCATGGTGATGCTCAGGTTGATCCGGCCAAAGAGAAACGAGAAATAGGCCAGGGCCAAAAAACCGATCGTGATCAGGATGCGATTACTCACTCTCCCGACAATCCGCCCGACCACGATCGTGGCCAGGAACGCGCCCACGCCCCGCGGGCTCAGGGCCAACCCGGAGTCGAGCGCGGTGTAGTGGAGCAGGTTCTGCATGAAGAACGGCAGCACCGCGATCGTGCCGTAAGAAGGGCGCCAAGCACTGCGATGAGCGCGCAACCGACCGCGAGGTTGCGATTTTCAAGACCCGCAGATCGACCAGCGGCTGTCGCGCAGTCAGTTCCCTAACGACGAAGGCGAGAAAGGCCGCGGCCGAAATCCCGACGCACCAGGCGATCGTGTGCAAGCCAAACCAGTCGAGTTCCTGCTTTTTATCGAGCACATACTGCAGGGTGGCGAGCCAGATCGCGAGGAAGCCGAAGCCAATGTAATCAAGGCTGCTCGCGCTGACCCGTTTCAGATAGGGCGGATCCTCGATGAACGCGTTCGCCATCAGCGCAGCGAGCAGACCGATCGGGAGATTGATGTAAAAGACCCAGCGCCAGCTGTAGTTGTCGGTAATCCAGCCGCCTAACGTCGGCCCGAGGATCGGCGCCACGACCACGCCCCTCGCGAAGACCGCCATCGCCGCCTACCGGCCGGTACCCGATCTCACGCGACGATCAGGCGGCTTTTTTGGCGGCTGCTTTTTTCGCCTTGGCAGGCTTCTTTTTCTTCCGGCCGCCTTCCGCGTTGGCCAGGCTTTGCTGCAGGACCGCGACCAGGTCGATCACCTTGGACGACGGCTTTTTCTCCTTCGGCTTCTCCCCGATCTCTTCGCCGCCGGCTTCCACTTTCTCCTCAATCACGTCAAGGAGCGCATCCCGGTAATCATCCTTGTATTTCTTCGGATCCCACTTGGTCGTCATGCTCTTGACCAGCGCCTCGGCCATCCCGATCTCGCGCTTGCCCGGTTCCGCTGAATTCTTCGGCACGTTCAGCTTTTCCGCATCGGAAAGTTCCTCGGCGAAATGCATCAGCTCGAGCACGAGGGCGTGGTTGAGCGGCTTCACTCCGGCCAGGTATTGGCGCGTCTTGATGATGACTTTCGCGATCCCGACCTTCTTTGATTTGGCGAGGGTTTCGCGGAGGAGAACGTAGGCTTTGTCGCCTCCTTTCTGAGGCTCGAGGAAATACGGTTTGTAGAAATACATCGGATCGATCTCCTCCACGTCGACGAAGTCCTGGATGTCGACCGTCTGGGTTGCCTCGAGATCGACGCGCTGGAAATCTTTTTCGCTCAGGACGACGAACTTTCCCTTTTCGTACTCGTAGCCTTTCACGATTTTTTCCCAGGGAACCTCTTTGCCGTCCTTTTCGGCGACCCGCTTGTAGTTGACCGGGCTGAGGTCGCCTTCGCGGAGGAGACGAAATTTCAAATCTTCTCGCCGGGTCGCGGGGTAGAGGGCGATGGGGATGTTGACGAGGCCGAAGCTGATACTGCCTTTCCAGATAGCGCGCATTGCATAACGGATTCGCATGCGAACGACTGATTGCGCGGATCATTAGAGGCCGGAGGAGCCGGTTCCCCTAACGAATGGCCGCTGCTTGCGGTCGTGAGCTCCTTCGCCGTCGCCCGACTCAGGTTGAACTGTGGCGGGAGCGCGGGAAAATTGCGCGGTGCAAGGACGCTGTGCCATCTGCGATCGCGAGGAACGCCTGACCCGTCATCATCTCATCCCGCGCACCCGGAATTCCAACAAACGAAACAAGCGCGACTTCCCGCGCGCCACGGTGCACGCGGTCGTCGGGACCTGCCGGTCGTGTCATTCGCAGATTCACCAGCTGCTGACCGAGAAGGAGCTGGAACGCGAATTCAATCACCGTGGAAAAGCTGCGGGCTCATCCCGAGATCACGAAATTCGCTGGCTGGATTGGGAGCAAGCCAAGCGGTTTCCGGGCCGCGATGCGGAGCGCGAGGGCTCTGCACACGGCCCGCTGATCGTGCGGTGCTCGAGAGCGTGTCCTGCACTTTTAGGGGAATGGAGGGACGGGCGCCGTCCGTCCGTGTTTAGTGACAGGACGAGACACGGACGACACGGCGGTCATCCCTCCATCGTGCACGCGGAGTGCGTGCCGCGCTCTAGAGATTGGCCGCGGCCTGGAGCTGCTCCACGCCGATCCCGCGTAGCTGGAAGAGACGAATGAGCGTCTCTTCAATGAGATTGTTAGGGCAGGACGCTCCAGCGGTGATGCCGACCACGACCGGGCCTTCCGGCAACCAGTTGTGGGCTACGACTTCGCGCCGCTCATGCAGGTTGTAATGCAGAATTTCCCTGTCGGAGAGGAGCCGGCTGGCGTTGAGGACAAAGTAAGTCGGCAACTTTTCCTCGCCCATCTCCGCGAGGTGCGAAGTATTCGAGCTGTTGTAGCCGCCAACCACGAGGAGCAGCTCCATCTTCACGTTGAGGAGCTCGCGCAACGCGTCCTGCCGTTCCTGCGTCGCGCCGCAGATGGTGTCGAAGAAGCGGAAGTTCTTCGTCGCCAACTCCGCGCCATCCCGATCCGCGACCGCTTTCTGAATGCGGCGTTGCACTTCCTCCGTCTCGCCCCGCAGCATCGTGGTCTGGTTCGCCACTCCGATCGTGCGCAGATGCACGTCGGGATCGAAGCCGGCGGAATAAGCGCCTCGGAATTTTTCCAGAAAAGCCTGCTTGTCACCTCCCTGCCGGATGTAATCGCAGACGTAATCCGTATCGGCCAGGGTCAGGACGACGAGGTAATGTCCCTTCCCGTCGCCGAGCGCGCGCGAACTGGTGGCCTTGGTTTCCTCGTGCTCCGCCTTGCCATGGATGATCGAGGTGGCGGACTCGCTGGCGTATTTGCGGACGCGTTTCCAGACGCTCATCACGTCGCCGCAGGTGGTGTCGACGATCTGGCAGCCGCGATCCTTGATCTGCTGCAAAATGGAAATCTCCGTCCCGAAAGCGGGCAGAATGACGACGTCGTCCGGCTGCAGCTCGGAGAGGTCGGCCTGCTTGTTTTCCCCGGTCAGGTTCTTGATCCCTAACGACGAGATCTGCTCGTTCACTTCGGGGTTGTGAATGATCTCACCGACGATGAAGAGACGGCGATCGTGGAAAACCTTGCGCGCCGCGTAGGCGAGATCAATCGCGCGCTCCACCCCGTAGCAGAAGCCGAATTGCTTGGCGAGGCGCACTGTCATGCCGCCGACCGAGATGACGCCGCCGTCGCGCCGGACCTTGTCCACGATGTCGCTGCGATAATGCGCTTCGACCTGCTCCTGGACCGCAGTCATGACCTCAGGGGTGCGGAGGTTGACTTTGTTGCGCGCGGTCGTGCCGCTGGAAATAAGATTCGCGCTCATGGCTGTAAACTATGCGGTCGCCGGGCGCCTTTTACCAGCGCACAGCGACCGCCGAAAATTTCCCGCCGTTTTTTGCGGCGCTTAGCCGTCGCTCAGGAGCGGGCCCGGAGGGTCCTTGAACCAGGATGACGACATCATTTGGGAACGAGGCGGATCGGGATCCCTGCTCTGGTCGAGCTTCATCACTTGGCGCGAATATTTCAGATCTTCCGGCTGCGAGTCGGCAATACTGACGGGGGTTCCCACCTGCACGAGGGCGAAGAGGCGGGCGGCCGCTTCGCGATGGAGGCGGATGCAACCGTGGGTGTGCGGCACTGGATGGACGAAGCCTTCATGAAAGCC
>JBBSLW010000214.1:0-4361 GCA_038233495.1 Chthoniobacterales bacterium
GACCGCGGCGAGCGAGATCATCGCGCCCGCTCGCTCAATTGTGGTACTGGATTCGCGAAATGAATCCGGCCTTGTCCGGGTATGAAAACTTCATCTCCTTTTCGTCGACCGCCCCTTCCCGGGCCGACGCGCACTCGGCGACTTTGAAAATGAAACCGGTGCCGTGATGAACCGCAACCTGTTCGGGATCGCGCGTCACCGGATTCTTGATCGGCTCGAGCGCGATCCGGAAATGCTCTCCCACCCGGACCGAACTATTTAGCCCGTCGACCTTGAAATCGAAAGGCACAAAACGCGGCTCGAGCATGGTGCTGATGGTGGTGACGAGGATTTCGAACGGCAGCCCCCCATCCTTGCCCGAGGCGATGTTGAGCAACGCCTCCCGTTGCGCGGCCGACGCTTTCTCGTCCACGAAAACGAGAATCGTGCCGTTCCCTTCGTGGATCGCGCCCGGCCATTTCGCGGCAAAGGCGAGCCCGAGCCCATCGAGCGCGACCTCGTCATATTTGCCTTGTTCGATCCGCCACGCGCCCATCCCTTCGCACTTGCCCGTCGTCGGCGGCGCCGAGAATTCACAGGGGCATCCGTAATCGCAATTGCAGCTCTGCAGATAATCTGCGTCCAGGCTCCATTTTCCCATCGTCTCCTCCTTGGTTGAATTAGAAGAGCATGTTACCGGCGAACTGCCGGCCGAACAAGCTTTTACGGTTTGGGCTGCGAGGCGCGCGAGGAAAACATTTCGGCTAATCCCGACGTTAGGCCGTAGCGCGGCTCATAGGCGAGCAGGCGGCGCGGCCAGTTACGTGATGGAAACGGCGCTCCCGCCGCCCAGGTTGCAAATCGTGAAATGGCTCCAGGCCGTTTGCCTGCAAGGCGAGCGCGAGGCCCGCCGCGATGTCCTGCACATAGACGAAATCGCGCGTCTGCCCGCCGCCGCCGAAAATCGTGACCGGCTCATTCGCGCGCATTGCAGCGGCGAATTTCGTGATTACCCCGGAGTAGGGCGAACCGGCCACCTGACGCGGACCAAAAACATTAAAGAAACGGAGCGCCACAAAAGTGAGATTCTCCCGCGCCAGGAGCCGGCCATATTCTTCGCTCGCAAACTTCTGCAATCCATAAGGCGAGAGCGGTTGCAGGCCCTGCTCTTCCGCGATCGGAAACGAATCTGCATCGCCTTGAACCGCAGCCGAGCTGGCGTAGACCATCCGCGAAATCCCGAGCGCCTGCGCCAGCTCGATCACGCGGACCTTGCCGGTGAGATTGATCGCGTGCGCGGGGCCGAGTTGCATCCATGAATCATTGACCGACGAGGCAGGACGTGGCGTAGATCGCGATACTTTGCCGTGCACGAAGCCATGATCAGTCCGGCGCCGGCAACGAGCCGGACGAGCGCGTCCCTTCCGAAATGCACGCCTGCGGCGGTGAAAATTCATAATAAATCCAAAAGACTCCGAGGAAGGAGCCTAACGATTCCGCAGATCGGTGGGTCCTGGTCTTCCCAAGGCGTTCTCCAGCGCAAATCGCTCCCGTGAAACGGAAGAAAAACGAGAAAAACCGGGGGCCTGACGGGCTCGCCTGAGCGACGCAATTTCTTCTTAAGTGGCTGAAAATCAGGGGTAAAAAAATCGAAAAATTGAGCTTGCCTAGGGGTGGTTTAGCACCTCATCTTGTGGATACGTCGGAACGGTCCCCTGCATCTTGTTGTCGGCAACAATTCACAAGTTATTAGGGGTTCTGTTCACCGAAAATCGCATTTTATTCTCAACCTGATCGTCCGAACTCGCCTTAACCAGCCATGATCCAACTCAAACCCGGCCTGCAACCAGGCACCCTCGCAAAAAACCGCAAATCCCTCTCCCGGCGCAGCAAAACCTCCCGCAAAAAAAGTCGCGCCCTGCATTTCGAACGCGTCTTCAGCGACGCGAAAGTCGCGCCTTTTGACCAGCTCGAGTGGGAACGGCGCACGGCCGAGATCACCGACGACGGCGGCAAGGTGATTTTTAAGCAGGAAAACATCGAAGTCCCGAAAAGCTGGAGCCCGCTCGCGACGAAAATCGCGGTCTCGAAATATTTCTACGGCGATATCTCGAACGGGACTGACCCGCACAAGGGCGGTCGCGAAACTTCCGTTAGGCAATTGATTCATCGGGTCACTCGCACGATCACGGATTGCGGCCTGGCGGACGGTTATTTCGCCGATGCGAAGACGGCCGAGATTTTCTATCAGGAACTCACCTGGCTCTGCGCCAATCAATATGGCGCGTTCAACAGCCCGGTCTGGTTCAACGTCGGGCTCTATCACCAGTATGGGATCGGGAAAGACGCCGGGGTCGGCAATTACTTCTATAACCGCGAGACGAAAGAAGCCGAGCGGGCCACTTCGCAGTACGAATATCCGCAGGGGAGCGCCTGCTTCATCCAGTCGGTCAACGACACGATGGAGGACATCATGCAGCTCGCGATGAGCGAGGCGATGCTTTTCAAATACGGCAGCGGCACCGGGACCGATCTTTCCAGCCTGCGCAGCACGCGCGAGAAACTAAGCGGCGGCGGCAAACCGAGCGGTCCGCTCTCGTTTCTCAAGGTCTTCGATCAGGTCGCCAATGTCGTGAAGAGCGGCGGCAAAACGCGGCGCGCGGCGAAGATGAACACGCTCAAGGATTGGCATCCCGACATCGAAGAATTCATCGAGGCGAAACAACGCGAAGAACGCAAAGCCTGGGCGCTGATTGAGCAGGGCTACGACGGCAGCTATAACGGTGACGCCTACGGCTCGGTCATGTACCAGAACGAGAACCTGAGCGTGCGGGTGAGCGACGATTTTATGAATGCCGCGGTCGAGGATCGCGAATGGTGGACCCGCCGGGTGCGCGACGGCTCGCCTTGCGAGCGCAAGGAAGCGCGCGCCCTCCTGCACAAAATCGCCGAGGGCACGTTCGTCTGCGGCGATCCCGGGATGCAGTTCGACACCACCATCCACAACTGGCACACCTGCAAAGGCACCGGCCGGCAGAACTCGACCAACCCCTGCAGCGAGTACCTTTTCCTCGATAACACCGCCTGCAATCTCGCGTCGCTCAACCTGATGAAATTCAAGGCCGAAGATGGCGCGTTCGACGTCACGCGCTTCAAGGCGGTGGTCCGTCTCTTCATCACCGCGCAGGAGATCATCGTCGATAACGCCAGTTACCCGATCAAGGAAATCGCGGAAAACAGCCACATTTTCCGCACGTTAGGCCTCGGCTACGCCAATCTCGGCTCGCTCATCATGAGCTACGGCTACGGCTACGACAGCGTGGAAGGCCGCGCTCTTTGCGGCGCCATCACCGCCATCATGACCGGCGAATCCTATGCTGAAAGTGCGCGGATGGCGGCGGTGATGGGACCGTTCCCCGGCTACCGCGACGCCCGGGCCAGCGGCGTGCCGAAGCCGGTCGCGAAAGATAACGTCGCCCCGATGCTCGAGGTGATGGAACAACATCGCTGCGCCGTCCGCGAGATTCCCGAGAACGAAGAATTTGGCTACCTGAAAACCGAGGCGGCCACGACCTGGGATGAAGCCTTGGCGCTGGGCGAACAACACGGCTATCGCAACGCGCAGGTCACCGTTCTCGCGCCCACCGGTACGATCAGCTTCCTGATGGATTGCGACACGACCGGGATCGAGCCCGACATCGCGCTGGTTAAATACAAGCTCCTGGCCGGCGGCGGGATGTTGAAAATTGTCAACCAAACCGTCCGCCCCGCGCTCGAGAAACTGGGTTACAACTCGGAAGAGATCGAGCGCATCATCGCGCACATCGATAAGCATGACACGATCGAAGACGTCGAGGAGCGGAGCATCTCTCGATCTTCGATTGCGCCTTCAAGCCCTACAAGGGCGAGCGGTCGTTAGGCTACATGGGGCATCTCCGGATGATGGCGGCGGCTCAGCCTTTCCTGAGCGGCGCTATTTCCAAGACGGTCAACATGCCGGAAACGGCCACCGTCGACGAAATCATGCACACCTACGTCGAGGGCTGGCGCCTCGGCTTGAAAGCGATCGCGATTTATCGCGACGGCTCGAAACGCTCCGCGCCCTTGAACACGCGCAAGACCAAGGACATGGGCACGGTCGAAGACGGCGTTGCTCCCGTCGGACGCGCGCAGCTGGAATCCCGGATTGTGGAATTGGACCAGGAAATCACCGCGCTCCGCAGCCAGCTCGACCAGCCGACCCGGCATCGCATGTCCGACACCCGGATGTCGTTGACCCACAAATTCGAGATCGCCGGGCACGAAGGCTACATCACGGTCGGCCTCTACGAGAACGGCCAGCCGGGCGAGCTCTTCATCCAGATGTCGAAGGAAGGGAGCAC
>JBBSLW010000215.1:0-4349 GCA_038233495.1 Chthoniobacterales bacterium
TGGCAGGTGTGGAAATACTCCGCTCTCGCCGGTCTCGTGCGCCGTCTCCAGCGGAGGTGGACGAGGGAGAAGTGACCGCTCGGCCGCTTTCCCGTGCGGGTTTCATTTTTGCGATCGCAGGGGTGATCGCGTTCAAACTCTGGCTCGTTCACGGCGAAGCGATAATCGCGAGCGCGACGCACTACGACGCGCTCTGGTATGTGCGTTCGGCCAGCCACTGGTATTGGGGCGCGCCTTACGACTGGATCGCGTTCATTCGGCCCTGCGCCTATCCGCTTTGGATCGCGGCCATGCATTGGCTGCACTTTCCACTCCGGCTCGCGATCGAGCTTTTGCAAATCGGCGGCGCGCTGACTTTGATCATCGCCCTTCGTTGCTCCGGGCTGGGCCGCTGGTGCTGCCTCGCGAGCTTCGCCCTCCTTTGCCTGCACCCGATCGGGTTCCAGCAAAACAACTACACGATGTCGGACACCTTTTATGCGCCGCTGCTCTGGTATGTGCTCGCGGGTTTGCTCCTCACCCGGACCCGGCAGCGCTGGTGGATCGCAGCCGCCACCGGGATCGCCAGTGCGGTCCTTTGGCACACGCGGGAAGAAGGAATTCTCCTCCTCGCCTTGCTCGCGCTCTGGATCGTCCTCTTCCGAAACGCCCGGCTGATCATCGTGACTTGCGGGACGGCGCTCCTGTTGATCGTCGCCGTCTACGGCGTGAACAGCGCGGTCTTTCATTCTTTCGCCCGTTCGGAAATGACCGCGCCGGTCTTTCAATCGCTCTATCACAGCCTGCTCCGGATCAAGCCGGCCGAGCCGAAAGCCTATGCGCCGATCACGATGGACACGATGGAGCGCGCCTTCGCGGTCAGCCCGACCTTCGCAAAGTTGCGCGCGCCGCTCGAAGGTCCGCTCGGCGAATCATGGCGGGTCGAGACCGAGCGCCGGACCGGGACCCCTAACGAGATCGGCGCCGGCTGGATCGTCTGGGCGACGCGCCAGGCCGCGAGCGAACGGGGAGTTTTTGCCAGCCCAAAAACGGCGCGCCGTTTTTTTAGCCGGTCCGCCCGCGAAATCAACGCGGCCTGCGACGATGGCCGACTCCCGACGCGCTTGGTCTTCGGCGGCTTTCTCGATCCGTTCGCGCAGAGCGGCGGTTTACAGCGCCTGCCCACTTCCACCGCCCGGGTGGCGGCGCGCGTTTTCGCCCGCTGGTCGATCATTCCGCTGGATGACGACCCGGTCCTGACCGCGGCGGAGAAGTCGCTCTACGACGAAATGACTTCGCGTCGATCCGTCAGCACGGAACCGCGCCGCGGCGCGGCGGTCTTGCTGGAAAACTGGATCGGCCACTACCATTGGCTGGTGATGGTCTTGCTCCACGCGCTCGCGGGAATCGCCCTGCTCTTTTTGCTGATCTCGAAACGCTGGCCGGGCAGCGAAGTCTGGAGCGTGCTCCTGCTTTTGCTGGCCGCCGTCATGATGCGCGCGGGCCTGCTCGCCTGGCTCGATGCCACCGCTTTTGACGCCACCCAGGATCGGTTTTTGTTTCCGATTCTCTCGCTCTGGTCCGCGCTCCTCGTCGTCGTCAGCGCGCTCGGCGCCCGGGCCTGGCTCCAGCCTAACGAGAAATGAAGCTTCTCTTTTTTACCCACGAAACCACCTGGAGCGGCGCGCCCATCCAGTTGTTTCATCTCGTCACCTGGTTGAAGCAAAGCGGCCATCAAGTCGCCGTCGCCGTGCCCAAGCCGACGACGGCGGAATCCGGTCCGCTCTCGGACGAGTTCGGCCGGGTCG
Source organism: Chthoniobacterales bacterium (assembly GCA_038233495.1). Lineage (GTDB taxonomy): Bacteria > Verrucomicrobiota > Verrucomicrobiia > Chthoniobacterales > UBA10450 > Palsa-1392. Next base: position 1,788 of record JBBSLW010000215.1, read on the forward strand.
GCGTGGAAATTTATCCGCTCCTCGATCTTTCCACGCCGCCCGAATTGGCGGAAATGCAAAAGCTCTGCGCGCGCTTCGACGTCGTGGTCGCGAATACCCTCGTAATGTCGGCCGCGGTCCGCGCCGCGCACGCCGAGGGCGTCCCCGTCCTTTGGTACATCCACGAGAGCCTCATCGCCGAACATCTCATCGCGCACATCCCCGAAATCAGGCCGGCCCTGGAGCTAACCGATCTTCTCGTTATGCCGACACAACGCACGGCCGCGCTTTACGCACGCTGGACGGCGCGGCCGATCGAAGTCGTGGCCTACGGCATTCCTCCCGCCGTCGCCGCATCCAGCCTAACGACGGCCGATTCGAACCGCTGCCGCTTCCTCCTCCTCGGCACCTACGAGCCGCGGAAAGGCCAGGATGTTTTCCTCGAGGCGATCGGCAAACTCGAGCCGGCGCTTCGGGCTCGCGCTACTTTTGGCATGGCGGGCCGTGTGCTCGACCGTGATTTTCACGAAAACCTCGCTCGCCAGGCGAGGTCGATTCCGGAAGTCGAATTGCTCGGCGCGCTGAGCCATGACGAAGCGCTCGTCGTGACCGCCGCGAGTGACGTGCTGGTCTGCGCCTCGCGCGACGAGACCATGCCGGTTGCCATCCTGGAAGCGATGAGCCTCGGGAAAGCCATCGTCACCGCCACGGTCGGCGGAGTGACCGAATGGCTGCGCGATGGCGTCAACGCGCTCCTCGTTCCGCCCGAGGACCGCGCCGCGCTCGCCGTGGCCCTCGGCCGTTGCCTGACGGACGCGGAGCTGGTGGCGTCGTTAGGCGAAAACGGACGCCGCACCTTTGAGAAAGACTTTTCTTTGGAACAGCTGGGCCGGCGTTTTACCGCGCTCTTCGAACGGGTACGGAGGACCACGCAGACATGACCTACCAGGAATGGTTCGAACGTTATTCTCTGCTCGCGAAGGAGGCGACCGCCGATCTCGCGCGCGAAGCCGGCGCTCTTGCGCATCCGCCGCTTATTTCCATTCTCCTGCCGGTCTATAACGCGAGCCTGAAATTTCTCGATGAAGCGGTCACCTCGGTTCGGCGCCAGATCTACCAACCTTGGGAAATTTGCCTGGTCGACGACGCCTCGACCGACGCCACGCTTCGCCCTTTCCTCGAGGACCTCGCCGGGGGCGAGCCGCGCATCAAGCTGCTCTTCCGCGAAAAGAACGGGCACATCTCCGCCTGCTCCAACTCGGCGCTCGCCCTCGCCCGCGGCGAATGGTGCGCGCTGCTCGACCAGGACGATCTCCTGGCCGATCACGCGCTCGCCGAAGTCGCGCTCGAGATCGCGCGGCACCCGGAAACGAACCTGATTTATTCCGACGAAGATTTTCTCGATGCCAGCGGCGCGCACGCTAATCCGTTCTTCAAACCCGACTGGAACCCGGAGCTTTTCCTGGCCCAGAACTATCTCAATCATCTCGGCGTCTACCGGACTTCGCTCCTGCGCGAGATCGGTGGATTTCGCGAGGGGTTTGAAGGCTCGCAGGATTACGATCTGGCGCTGCGCTGCGTGGCGCGTTCGCGGCCGGATCAGATCCGCCACATCCCGCGTCTGCTCTATCATTGGCGGATGGTGGAAGGCAGCCTGGCCGATGAGCCGGACGCCAAACCCTATGCCCGCCACGCCGCCCGCCGCGCGCTCAAGAGCGACCTCGAGGCCCGCGGGATCGCCGCGCGGGCTGAAGCCTGCCCACAGAATGCGGAGTCGCACCGCGTCGTCTACGAGCTACCGAGTCCGCCGCCCCGGGTCTCGATCGTTAGTCCAGTGCAGTCTAACGAATGGCTGGTGGAAAGAGCGGAATATCCCGCGCTCGAGTTCATCGCGACGGAGCCGGGTGCTGCGGGTGCCAACGCCGGAGCGAAAACGGCCACCGGAGAAATCCTTGTGTTTTTGCGTGACGCCATCGCTGCGGCGGAACCAGGATGGTTGAGCGAGCTCGTTAGCCAGGTCGTTAGGCCAGGGATTGGCGCGGTGGGTGCGCGTCTTTGGTCTTCACGAGGCACGCTCGAGGATGGCGGCCTCATTCTCGGCTTGGGCGGGCTCGTCGCGCCTGCTTTTCGCGGTCTTCCTCTCGAGCACCCCGGTTATTTCAATCGCGCCTGGTTGCAGCAAAATTACTCGGCCGTTTCCGGCGCCTGCCTGGGGGTGCGGCGCGATCTCTTTGCCGAGCTCGACGGGTTCGATACGAAAAACCTGCCGGGCCATTTCTACGACGTCGATTTTTGTCTCCGGCTCGGTCAGCGCGACCAGCGGATCGTTTGGACGCCGTATGCGAACCTGACGCTCCGGGACACGACAACATCCGATGAACCGGATCGTGCAGCGGAATCCGACTACCTGCAGAGGCGATGGGGCGACCTGCTGCGCGTCGATCCCTGTTACAACCCAAATCTCTCGCTCGAGCTGCCCGGCTTCACGGTCGCCAGCCCGCCGCGAGTCTGAGGCGGGAGGTGGCAGCCGTATCCAGCGGAGCGATCTGAGCGAGGCGGGGGCACAACGGATGCGCTGAGACA
>JBBSLW010000216.1:0-4258 GCA_038233495.1 Chthoniobacterales bacterium
AAAATGGCGGATTTTTGGGACGAAGAAATCGAAGCGCTGCTCGACGCCATGACGTCGTTAATCGAGCCGCTTTTGATCGTGTTACTCGGGGTGATCGTGGGCGGCATCGTGATCGCGATGTTCCTGCCGATCTTCAAGTTGAACGAAGTAGTTTCGCAGAGCAAAAGCTAGGGAGAAGCTTGCTCGGCAGAAGGGAGGGCGGCTCGCAAGAGCCGCCCTCTTTATTTCCCCTCGTGCTCGTCCTCGTGCTCGTGCTCGTGCTCGTGCGAGGGCTTGACGCTGGAGGGACGCCCGCCGTGTCGTCCGTGTTTAATGAAACTGGGACGGGACAGCGCCCGTCCCTCCAATCCCGCGCACTCTCCTGCTCCTGCTCTTAATCCTGCTCCTAATCCCTCGTTCCGCCCCGGTAGGATTAGGAGCAGGAGCAGGAGCAGGATTAGGATCAGCAGTTCGAGTCGCCTGCTCGACCCGCGAGTACATCTCGAAATAAATCCGCTCAATCGCGGCGGCGGGATCTTCCAGCATCATGCTTTCCTTGATCTTGCTAGCGTAGATCGGGAAAGAAAAGGGCGAGACCACCGGCAGCTCGCGCAGCTTCCAATCCAGCTCCGGCACTTCGTCGAGAAACGCATAGGCCGTTTCCGCATCGAGAAAAGTGTGGGTCGCCTGCCGGTAAGCTTCTTCGAGCAAAGGATGATCCGGCTCGTGCTGCTCGAGCACCCGGAAAAGCACCTCCGAACTCCAGCTCAACTGCCGCGGTTTGCGTTCCCGGCCAGGCAGATTGCGCGGCACCATCAGCCCGGTCTGCGCCACCCCGCGGAACTGCCATTTCACCAGCTCCGAACCGCGCAGCGCCGCGTACAAATCCTCCTCCGCCTCGGCCCGGCGAAAACAGCTTTTCCATTGCGCGAGCGGCAGTTCCTGGAAACGCCGCAACGTCAGGAGAAATCCGTAGTCATCGATCGTGACCAGGGCGTTGCCGCCGATCCGTTCCCGGACCCGCCACGCGATGATGCGGGAGAGCGCGTCGTTCGCGCTGCGCCCGATGAGCGAGTGGAAAAAATAGTGCGAATGCTCCGCCTCGCGGTAGAGCTCGATCAACATTGTCTGCCCGACCGGCACCTCCGAGATCGCGAGCTGCGCGCGGAAGAACTCCACGATCGGCTGCGCGTTGGCGATCGAGATCTGGTAGGTCTCGACCAGCCATTCGACCGCCTCCGCGTCGCTCCCTTCGCCCAACCGGGCGTCGAGCTCGGCGCGTAATTTGCGCACCGCCCGGGCCAAGCCGGAGGTGAGTGGCATCTTGGCCGCGTTCCAGCGCGGGATGGTGGGGAGATGACCGTCGGCCCGCTCGACGTAGGCTTCCTGCACGCCGGTATCGATCAGCCTAACGATGCGGCTGCCGAGGACAAAGAGATCGCCCACCTGGAGTTGCTTGATGAAGCCTTCCTCGACCGAGCCGAGCCGGCGACGCCCGAGCAGGACGCTGACGTAACCTTCCGAGACGATCGTCCCGATATTAAGCAGGAACTCGCGCACGACGCGTGGGTGGGCGAGAGCGATCATTCCGTCGTCGAGCGTGATCTTGCCGAAGAGCCCGGCGTACTGCCGTTGCAGGGAAGCGCCGCCGCCGGCGAGGTATTCGAGCACGTGCTCGAACTCGTCCCGCTCCAGCTCGCGAAACGGATAGGCGCGCCGCACGATCGCGTAGGCTTCCTCGATCGAAAGCGGAGCGAGCGCGGCCATCCCGACGATGTGCTGGGCCAGGACGTCGTTAGGCTTTTCCAGAACCTGGATCGGATCGAGCGCGCCCTGCCGGACGAGATGCGCGGTGGCGATCGCCTCGACGAGGTCGTTGATGTTGGTCGCGACGAGCACGCCGTGGCTGCTCTTATTCAACGAATGGCCGGAGCGCCCGATCCGCTGGATCGCGCGCGAAACGCCCTTCGGCGTCGCCACCATCACGACGAGGTCGACCGCGCCGATATCGATCCCCAGCTCGAGGCTGGTCGAGCAAACCACCGCGCGAAGTTCGCCGTTCTTAAGCCGGTCCTCAACCTCGACCCGTACGCTGCGATCGAGCGAGGCGTGGTGCGTCTCGATCTGGCCAGCCAGCTCCGGCAGGAGTTCTTTTAAGCGCAAACCGAGCTGTTCCGCGGCGGACCGGACATTGGTGAAGACGATGACCGACCGGCGGGTCCGGATCAGCTCCGCCAGCTCCGCGTAAAGGCGGACGCCGGTGTAGCCGGCGGGCGGGTAAGGTTTGCGCCGAATCGGCGAGAAGACTTCCACGATCGATTCCTTCTCGACCTTCGCCCGCGCGATGCGGCACGGCCGATCGCCGCCGACAAGAAATTTTGCGAGCAGCTCGAGCGGCGCCGCCGTCGCCGAGAGACCAATGCGACAAATCCCGCCCCCGTCCCGCGAGCGACCATTGTCGCCGTTGTAGCCGCTTCGCTGTGCGAAGCGCGAACGCGACGACGTCACGCCCGTCTCTTCCGCGCCGCTCACTGAGCGACGGCGACAAAGCTCTTCAAGCCGTTCCAACGACAAGCTCAGGTCCACACCTCTCTTGTTCCCGGCGAAGGAATGCAATTCATCCACGATCACGAACCGGCAGCTCATGAGGTGCGCCGCGAAGCTTTCCTGCGCGAGCATGACCGCGAGGCTTTCCGGCGTGGTCACGAGGAAGTGCGACGGCTTGCGCCGAAACTTCGCCCGCTCGGCCGAAGAAGTGTCGCCGGTCCGGACATGGACGAGCAATTCCTTCTCCAGGGCCATGCCCTCGATCGGCGCGCGCAGATTTTTCCCGATGTCGTAGGTGAGCGCGCGGAGCGGCGAAATGTAGAGACAATGCACGCCTAACGATAGCGTCCCGGCCTCGAGCCGGCGGAGAAAATCATCGAAGACGCCGAGAAAGCCGGCCAACGTTTTGCCGCTCCCGGTCGGCGAAGTGACGAGGATGGATTGGTGCTGGAGGATCGAGGGAACACAGCGCAGTTGCGCGTCGGTGAATCGCTCGAAGGTAGGGCGAAACCACTCGGCGAGCCGCGGGTGCAGGCGCTGGAAAAGCGCTTCGTTTGTCACGACCGGCGGAGATGGCACCGCGCACTTTCGCCGCACGCGCCCGCTTCTGCCAGCCGGCCGGCCCGCGCAAAACTCCTGAGACGCTGCTGGCAGGGGATCGTCTTTGTTGAAAGTTGCGTGATGGCGGTCATCCTTGCACACTGCGAATCGGTTTTCGGCCTCAGGATCGTCTTCAGCATTTGCCTGGCGCTGGTCCTCCTGGCGGGCGTCTACGTCTTTCGCATCCGGAAACGCCTCTTCGATCGCGACCCCGAAGTGGTGGCCGATCATTGGGCGGCGCGCAATTTGCGGCTCTGGCAGGTCATCCTCGTCTGGCTGCTCGCGGTCGACCTCCTGATCACAATGCTCTGGCGGCTTTAGGCGAGCTGGGAGACGCCGGGAGATTCCGGGTTGTGTTCGGGCGGAAAAAGGCGACGGTGGGCGGGAAGTTTCTTTGCTCGATGTGGGAACCAACTCTCGCGGTTCCCGGTCCCCGCGCGCTGATGGACTCGTTAGCCGTGTCGACCGCCTTCGCCAACCTATGAAAGCTCACCTCATTAAAGCCGCCACTGACGTCATCCTTGACCAGAAATTGTTGGTCAACGTGATCTCCCGTCGCGTTCGCCAGCTCGCCCTTGGGCATCGTCCGCTCGTCGCCTGTGCCCCCGGGACTGGTCTGGCCGATGTCGCCCTGACCGAAGTGATCGAGGGCAAGCTGAGCTACGAGTCGACCCTCGAGGTGAAGACGATCGAAGGTTCCGACACCGTCGTGGTCTTTCCCGCCACGCCCGCGGGACGCAAAAAAGCCGCCTAGGCCTTCTCCCCCCTAACCTTCCGGGTTAACCGGGAAATGCTTGTTTTTGAGCTTCTCCGGGACGCGCTGCGTTCGTTCCGCTTCGATCTCCTCGGTCGCCGCGCCTAACAAGTCGTAGGCCTCGCGATTCTTCGGCGCGCGACACATGTAGCAGACCGCGTGGGCGAGGGGAATCCGGGCTTCCGGCATCCCGACGAATTCGAAAGCCTGCTGGGTCGCGATCGCGAGCGGGAGAGCCTCGGCATCGGCCAGGCCGACATCTTCGCTCGCGAAAATGACGATCCGCCGCGCGATGAAACGAAAGTCCTCGCCGGCATGAAGCATTTTCGCGAGCCAGTAGATCGCGCCCGGCTCGTCCGAGGCGCGCATGCTTTTGAT
>JBBSLW010000217.1:0-4219 GCA_038233495.1 Chthoniobacterales bacterium
GACTGGAAGACCCTCGTCAGGCTCCACTTGCCGTTGAAGAAACTTCTTCCCTTCATCACCACCGCGGACCCTAACCCGCAAACCCGCACTCTCGAGCGCGACGATCTTCTCGCTTCACTGATCGTTAGGCCAAGCGAGCAGCTCGATCTCTTCGCGAGCGAGCCTTCCGTTGTTTCTGGGCAACTCTAGGCGGGGAACAAATCTCCTTCCTTCCAACGTTCGAGCGCTGGCAGGTGGTGGCGCGCCGCACCCTGCAGCGCGGCCTTGCGCCGGAAGAAATCGCCTGGAAAGAACTCGGGGAAGACCAGCCGGCCCTCCAGCTCTTCGAGGAAGCCGATTCGCTGATTCACGAATCCCCGCCCGCCTCCGAGATTCGCGTCCCGAAACGTTTCCTCTCGCTCGCCCGCGCGATCGCGCTCCATCGCGATACCGCGCGCTGGGCGCTGATGTATCGATTGCTCTGGCGCCTGACCCACTGCGAACCGCACCTGCTCGAGATCGCGTCCGATCCCGACGTCGCGCAGGCGACTGATTTCGAGAAATCGATCCGGCACGACATTCACAAAATGCGGGCCTTCGTCCGCTTCCGCGAAGTGGCGCAGGGCGACGAGAAATGGTTCGTCGCCTGGTTCGAGCCGCAGCACCGCATCGTGGAACAGAACGCGCCGTTCTTCGCCGACCGCTTCGCCTCGATGCGCTGGTCGATCCTGACCCCGGATCGCTGCGCGCATTGGGACGGCCGCGCCCTTTCCTTCACCGCCGGTGTCCCTCGCTCCGAGGCGCCGGGCGCCGACCAGATGGAAGAACTTTGGCGCACCTATTACGCGAATATTTTCAATCCGGCCCGTGTAAAAGTGCACGCAATGCAGGCGGAGATGCCGAAGAAATATTGGCGCAACCTTCCGGAAGCGATGCTCATCCCGTCGCTCCTGCGCGACGCGCCGCAGCGAGTCGAGACGATGATGAAAAAAAGCGCCGCCAGGAAAATTTCCCTCGACGAGTGGCGTCCGGCCCCGGCCCCGGCGACTTCCAGCCTAACGACGCTGCGCGAGGCGGCACTCGGTTGCACGGCCTGCCCGCTTTATAAAAATGCCACCCAGACCGTTTTCGGCGAAGGGCCGAAAGGCGCCGCGCTCATGTTCCTCGGCGAGCAGCCGGGCGACCAGGAAGACCTGAGCGGCAAGCCCTTCATCGGCCCGGCCGGGCAGCTCCTCGATCGCGCGCTCGAAGAAGCCGGGATCGATCGCAATGCGGTCTACGTCACGAACACGGTCAAGCATTTCAAATGGGAACCGCGCGGGAAGCGGCGGATCCACCAAAAGCCGGGCTCACGCGACATCGCGGCCTGCCAACCGTGGTTGGAGGCCGAGCTTCGAGTCGTTAGGCCAAATGTCCTTGTCTGCCTTGGCTCGAACGCGGCCCAGGCCTTGTTTGGCTCCTCGTTCCGCGTCACCCGCGAACGCGGGCAGGTCCTCGAGGCGGAGCTCGCGCCGCGGGTCGTGACGACGGTGCATCCGTCGTCGCTTCTCCGGCAGCCGGATGAAGAAACCCGGGCGCGCGAATACGCGCTCTTTGTAGACGACCTGCGCGTGGCCGCGAAAGCCGCGCGCTAATCGGCGGGCGCGGGTAGGGTAGCGCGAGCTTCCCCCTCAGGCTACGGGCTCGGGCTGGCTTCGGTGCTCGCCTTGCCTTCTTTTTTCTGCGCGTCGGTCGCCGCGTCGGTGGCTTCCACCTTAGCGCCGATCTTCACGCTCTTCGCTTCCGGCATGCCGCCCTCTTTTTTCCAATAGGAGCCGCTCGCTTTTTCGCCGACCACGAGGTCGCTCATGGTCGCGGCCGCGCCTTCTTTCGTGATCTGGGTCGCGTCGGTCACGGTGAAGGTGCGTTTGCCGACCGTGAAAGTCTTGGCCGCCGCGTCGACGGCCGCGACTTTGCCGTGGAAGGCGATCGCTTTTGGTTTCGCCATCGGCGAGGCGCTGGCCTCGGGGGCAGGAGTGGCTTTCCCTTGGCTGGCGCGGAGGCCGGGAGGGCGAGGAGGAGAGCCGCGCAACAGGCGGCCAAGGTGAATGGGAGTTTCATAATGTTCTTTCTGTTTTGAATCAGGCCGCCGTTTATCCGGTTGCGGTTCGTTATGCAATCCAAATCTGGCAGCCGGATTTTTCCGGCTTGCGACCGGCGCCGCTCACATTCTAGCCTGTTCCCCGCATGTCCCCCGCCGATCGTTATGGGCAGCTCCTTTCCAGCGCGAAAATTCGCGAGCGCGCGCTCTTTTCCCTGCCGCGGAAAGGGAACGAGCTCGAGCTCCAGGCGCGCTGGTTCGCCGGCGATTTTGGAAAATCGTTTACCGGCACCGCGGGCGAGCAGATCGAGGTCGTGCAATTCGGCACCTGGAATCGCGAGGCGGGCCCGGATTTTTCCGACGCCGCGGTGCGGATCGACCAGGGCGAAGTGCGACGGGGGAGCATCGAGTTCGACCTGAGCGATCAGAACTGGGAAACGCACGGCCACGCCACCAATCGGGCCTTCGACGAAACCATCCTGCACGTCTTCGTCGAGTCGGGAGCGCGCGCCTTTTTCACCCGCACGAGCACGAACCGGCAGGTGCCGCAGGTGCGGGTCGACCCGGCCACTCTGCCCGCGGCTTTTTCGAACAACCTCCCGCTGGCCCACGCGGGACGTTGTCATGCGCCTTTGCGCGACCTGCCGGAAGAGAAAATCGGCAGCATCCTCGACGCGGCGGCGCAGTTTCGCCTCCAGCGCAAGGCGCAGCGCCTGCAGCGGTTGACCGAGCTGCATGGCGCGGACGAAGCGCTCTATCAGGAGCTGGCCGCGACGCTCGGCTACAAGCAGAACAAGCTCCCGTTCGCCCTCCTGGCGCAACGCCTGCCCGGGAAAATGCTGCGGAGCCGGCCTAACGAAATCGAGGCGATCCTTTTCGGCGGCGCCGGTTTCCTGGCCGCGCCCGACCTGGGGAAATTCGAGACGGGCACACGGCAATACCTGCGCGTGCTCTGGGATCAATGGTGGCCGCGACGCGCCGAGCTGGAGCGGCTCATCCTGCCCGCGCGGACGTGGCGCCTGAGCGGGACCCGCCCGCTCAATCATCCGCAGCGCCGCGTCGCCGCGCTCGCCGGGATTGTGGCCGGCTGGCCGAAGCTGCTCCGTTCGTTAGACAAGGAGGAGCTGGCCCCGGTTCGTCGGTTTTTTCTCGGGATGAAACATCCCTTTTGGAACTTCCACTACACCCTCACCTCCGAGCCAGCGCGCGCGGAGATGGCGCTGGTCGGCGAGACGCGGGTGACCGAGATGCTGGCCAACGTCGTCCTGCCCTGGCGCCAGCTGCAGGAGCGCGCGGCCTGGCCCGAGTTCGCGCGGCTCCCGGCCCGCCTGACCAATCGGCCGCTCGAGACCGGCGCGGCCCGTCTCTTCGGCGACGACCCGCGCCGGGGGCGTTTCCTGCGCACGGTGGCGCGACAACAGGGGCTGCTCCAGATCTACGAAGACTTTTGCTTGCAAGACGACAGCGACTGCGCGCAATGTCCGTTCCCCGAACAAATGCGGAGATGGACCTAAATTCACGAGCGCGCGGGGCTTTTACCCTGATTGAATTGCTCGTCGTCATCACGGTGATCGCGATTCTGATGGCGCTGCTTTTTCCGGCCTTTCGCGGGGTGCAGGACCAGGCGAAATCGACTCAGGCGAAGAACGATGTCACTCAGATCGTAACGGCGGTGAACGCGTATTACACGGAGTATGGGAAGTACCCGCTGAGCTTCGACGCCGCCGATATCACCGTGGATGGACTCAATCCGAATACTAACGACACCTTGTTCAACAAGCTTCGTGGCCAACAATTGGATGTCGCTGCGAATCCAAAGGACATCGTCTTCATCACTCCCCCGGCGGTAAAAGATCCCGCGAATCCTCGCGCGGGAATCGGCACGGCTGCTTCAACCCTCGGGCAATATTTCGATCCCTGGGGCAAGCCCTACCTCATTCGGTTAGACACCACCTACAACAACCTCATCGAACCCAATCCATACAGAGCAAATGCTGGCGCTACAGACAGCGTTAGTGCTGGTGTGATCGCCTGGTCTTTTGGGAAAGACACGTTATCGGAAAGCATCCCTGATCCGGCTGCCGATAAAAAAGCCGGAACAAACGACGACGACGTGATTTCCTGGCAGTAGGTTTTGACTATTCACCATTCCCCGATCAC
>JBBSLW010000218.1:0-4216 GCA_038233495.1 Chthoniobacterales bacterium
GGCAAAGAATGGCCTCGACGAGGCGCGGATGATCGAGCACCGCGTCCCGCGTCTCGGCATCGCTCAGCAGGTCGACGAGGGAGACTTGGTCGTTAGGCGAACGGCCCAGCGTCCGCACGATGAATTGAAAATCCGCCGCCGTGAACCGCGCCCGACAATTAGCCTGGATCATCGGAGATCCATCATAAGCTTTCGCCGTGCCAAAGAGCAAGCCCGATGGTGCCGGGAGCGCCTGCGTCAGAGCGTCTTGAGAAATTCGAGCAGTTGCTCTTTCTCCTCCGGCGCGAGGTCTTGCCGTAGATGTGGCCGCCGTTTTTGCTCGTGAACTCGCCGCGCGGCTCGTGGCAGGAGACGCAGTCCCGCGCGTAAATTTTCTCTCCCTCGGCCGCGAGCTGCGGGTTGATCTTGCGCAGCCGCTCCTGCTTTTCGTCCCGGGTCTCCGTCTCCGTCGCCCCGGGTCCGGCCGCGCCGTCAAGCTCCTCCGCGAGCAGGTCGGCGAGGGATTTCGGCTGGGAGACTGCGTTCGGGTGCCTTGTGGGGTGCTCCTTGATTCTGGTTGTAAAGAGCTGGCCCTGATCTGAGAAGAGCGTTTTCTGAGACGCGGGATTCCCGCCTCGCTCTGCGGCCCGAAATCGCTTATCAGTACTCGCGGCGCGACCTCCATGCCTAACGAACAAGAACTCCGGGCCGAGATCGGTCACGTGCTCTTCGTCGACCTTGTCGGCTACTCCAAGCGGCTCATCGATGAACAGGGCGAGCTGCTCGAGCAGCTGAAGGAATTGGTCCGCGGATCGGAGCAGGTCCGGGCCGCGAAGGAAGCCGGGCAACTCATCCAGCTCGCGACCGGCGACGGGATGGCGCTCGTTTTCCGCAACTCCGCGGAAGCGCCCGCGCAATGCGCGCTCGAGCTCGCGCGTGCCGATCAACAGCATCCCGGGATCCAGCTCCGGATGGGCATCCACAGCGGCCCGATCAATCAGGTGAGCGATGTGAATGAGCGCGCCAACGTCACCGGCGCGGGGATCAATCTCGCGCAGCGGGTGATGGATTGCGGCGACGCCGGGCACATCCTCTTGTCGAAACGCGCGGCCGACGATCTCGCGCAATATCGCCATTGGCAGCCGCGCCTGCACGACGTCGGCGAGGTCGAGGTGAAACACGGGGTCCGGCTCGAGATCGTTAATCTGCACGGCGAGGGCTTTGGCAACCCCGCGCCGCCCGAGAAAATGTGGAGTTCCCGGCCGGACGGTTACCGGTTTCCGTGGCCGGCCATTTTCATCCTTCTCGTCTCGTTAGGCGCAGTCCTCTACGGATTCTTTCTTTTTTATCATAACCCCCCGCCGATCCAACGTCCGCTCGCACCTCCGAAAGCCACCCCCGCCGCTGTCACGCCTGCTGTTGCGCTCATTTCCGAGAAAAGCATCGCCGTTCTGCCGTTCGAGAATCTGAGCGAAGAAAAAGCGAATGCCTATTTCGCCGACGGCGTGCAGGACGAGATCCTAACGAACCTGGCCCGGATCGCGGACTTGAAGGTCATCAGCCGCACCAGCGTGATGCAGTACCGCACCGGCGCGGCGCGCAACCTGCGCGAGATCGGCCAACAGCTCGGGGTCGCGCATCTTCTCGAAGGCAGCGTGCAGCGGGCTGAAGGCAAGGTGCGGGTCAACGCCCAGCTCATCGACGCCCGCACGGACGCCCATCTTTGGGCGCAAACTTACGATCGCGAGTTCTCGGATGTGTTTGTCATTCAAAGCGACATCGCCAGATCGATCGCGGAGCAGCTCGAGGCCAGGCTCGCTCCCGAGGAGGAAAAACGCCTTGCGACCAAACCGACCGACAACCCGGAGGCCTATCTTCTCTACCTGCAGGCAAACGAGCTTGCCCATGTCGCTGCTTCGAAGCAGGACGCATTCGATACCGCCGGGCTTTACGATCGCGCCATTGCGCTCGATCCTCATTTTGCTCTCGCTCTGGCGCGCGCCTCGATCTGGAATGGCACGATGTATTTCATGGGGCGGCAACCTGACCGGAAAAGTCGCGCGCGCGCCCTGGCCGACGAAGCGTTGCGACTGGCGCCGGGCCTCGGCGAAGCGCATCTGGCCCTCGCTCTTTGTTATTATCGGATCGATGCCGACTACAAGAAGGCCTTGCGTGAGCTCGTGATCGCAGGCGCGGCTTTGCCTAACAATGCAGAGGTTCTCGATTTTTCCGGCTATATTTACCGCCGTCAAAATCGCTGGGGCGAAGCGCTGGCTGTGTTCCGGCGGGCGCGCGAACTCGATCCTCGAACCGCCAATTTCAACGGGCTACCCGATACTCTGCGTCTCTTGCGACAGTGGGCGGCCGCGAGGGACGCCTACGAGCACGGTCTGCAACTTGAACCCGAGATCGCCGATGGCTGGCTTGGCCTGGCCTACCTCCGGTTCGTCCAAAGCCAGAATCCAGCTGAGGCGAGAGCCACTCTCGACCGGCTGCCGCAAACAATGAAAAGCAAGCCGCTGATCATTGTGGCGCAATGGGACTACGCGATGTTAGCGCGCGACTTTACCGCCGCCACTAAAGCAGTTTCGAATCTGAATCGATCGCTGGCGGAATTTCCAGTCGTCGAGCCGGTCGAATTTTACGAGGCGTGTCTCGCCGTCGCGCAGGCAGATTTCGAACAAGCGCACGCTCTCCTGGAACAAGTCGGGCCCTTGCATGAAGCCGGCGTTCGCGATCACCCCGATGATCCGATCTTCCACGCCGCCTTGGGAAAGTATTACGCATTACTCGGCCATAAGGATGAAGCGTTGCGCGAGGCGCGGCGAGCGGTCGAGCTTTGTCCCGCAACGAAGGACGCAGTCAGCGCGCCGCTTTACGCCACCAACCTGGCTTTCGCTGAAGCGTGGTGCGGGGACAAGAATGAGGCAATCACGTTGCTCGAGCGTCTCCTCACCACACCGGGCGCGGAGGGGGTAACGCTGGCCCGATTGCGCCTGAGTTGGGAATGGGATCCGCTCCGCCACGACCCGCGTTTTCAGAAAATCCTCAAAGGTCCGGAGCCGGCCACGGTTTATCAGTAGGCGCGTTTGCTCGGGCGGCGGTTTCGGTGCACGTAAAAGACGCGTGCCATGCCTGACGAAACTCACCACTCGCGCTTCGGGATTACGCGCCGCGCCTTTCTCGGCACGACTCTCGCCGGAGGTGCCGCGCTCATGACCGCCGGCGCCAGCTCGCTCCTCGGAGCTTCTGCACCCGCCATCGATCTCACCTTCAAACTGGGCGGCGATCTTCCCGTGCATCGGCTCGGCTTCGGCGCGATGCGCATCACCGGCGATGGCATCTGGGGCTGGCCGAAAGATCGCGCCAACGCCCTCAAAGTCCTGCGCCGCGCCGTCGAGCTCGGCGTCAACCTGATCGATACCGCCGACGCCTACGGACCCGAGACGAGCGAACTCCTGATCGCGGAAGCGCTCCATCCTTATCCGCAAGGGCTCGTCATCGCCACCAAGGGCGGCCTGACCCGGCCGGGCCCGGGCCGCTGGCTCCCTAACGGGAAGCCGGAGTACCTCAGGCAGGCCGTCGAGAAAAGTCTGAAACGCCTCAAACTCGAGCGCATCGCTCTTTACCAGCTCCACCGGATCGACCCGAAGGTGCCGGCCGCGGATTCGTTAGGCGCGCTCAAGGAGATGCAGGAGGCGGGCAAGATCCGCCACGTCGGCTTGTCGGAAGTCTCGCCCGAGGAGATCGCCGCCGCGCGCAAGATCCTGCCGATCGTGAGCGTGCAGAACCAATACAACGTGGGCGATCGCGACTGGGAAAATACCCTGGCCTATTGCGAAAAAGAGAAGCTCGGCTTCATGCCCTGGTCACCGATCGGCGGCAGTGGCGGCTTGAAGAAAGGCGGCGCGCTCGAAACTGTGGCGAAGAGTCGCGGCACGAGCGTCTACCAGATCGCGCTCGCCTGGCTCCTCCAACATTCGCCCGTCATGCTGCCGATCCCCGGCACCTCGTCGGTTGCGCACCTGGAGGAGAATGTCGCCGCCGCGCAGCTCAAGCTCACTCCGGCCGAGTTGCAGGCGTTGGGTTAAGAATCGCCTTCTTCCGGCAGACCGTGCCCGGTTCGGCGCGCGATCAGTCTCTGCATGAGCCCTTACGAGCAACTCCCGTCCTTCCACCCCGAGACCCACGACCTCAACGCGGTCATCGACACGCCCAAAGGCAGCCGGAACAAATA
>JBBSLW010000219.1:0-4207 GCA_038233495.1 Chthoniobacterales bacterium
CTGACGAATTGCACGCGGCCGGTAGATTTTGACCGTGAGGAGCCCGCAGAAATGGCATTCGACCGCGCGGCCGGCGAGCGAAATGCGGCGATCGTCACCCGCCTAACGAAACGCGCCCGTGAAAATTCGGCTCGCCCTGCGTTTTTTGTTTGATAATAGAGAACGAGCCATGACCCGCTGCGTAATCCCCGGAGCCCCATTGCGATGAAGATTGATGCCTTGCGATCCGTTCCGCTCTTTCGGGCGCTCGACGACGAGGCGGCCGGCGAATTGTGCGGTCTGCTCACGATGCGCGACGTCGACGCCGGGACCGCGTTGTTCCAGCGCGGCGAACCGGGCGACTCGATGTACCTGATCGAGAGAGGCAGCGTCCGGATCAGCGTCAAGGATACCGACGGGCACGATGCGACCCTGGCCGAGATGGGCGACGGCGAATTTTTTGGCGAGATGTCGCTCCTCGATGGCCATGCCCGCTCGGCCGATGCCACCGCCGTCGCCAAGTCCCGGCTGGCCGTCTTGCCGCGCGCGGATTTTCGCTCTTTTCTCCGCAAAAATCCCGACATCGCGCTCGGCATCCTGACCGCCCTCACGCACCGCCTGCGCCGGACCGACGATCTCCTCCGGCACCGCGTCTCGCGCAACGCGAACGAAGAAGAAGATGCGCGTCTCACGGTGGCTGATCGCGCCGCCGACTTGATCGCGGAGTTCGGCGGGAGCTGGAAATTCATCTTGGCGTCGATCTTCTTTTCACTCTTCTGGATTTGCCTCAACACCTGGTTTCTCTTCCGGCCGTTCGACGAATATCCCTACGTCCTGCTCAATCTCGTCCTTGGCATGGTGGCCGGCCTGCAGGCGCCCATCATTATGATGTCGCAGAATCGCCAGGGCCAGAAAGACCGGCTGCGGGCCGATCTCGATTACCGGGTGAACTTGAAAAACGAGCTCCTTCTTTCCGAGGTCATCCGCCGGCTCGAGGCGATCGAAAGCAATCAGCCGCGCCCGCCTAACGAGGACCGATCGTTCCGCGAAAGCTAAGGCGTGTCATGCACATTCTCGTGAACGATTGGAGGGACGACCGCTGTGTCGTCCGTGTCTGTTCCTGACGGGTCGGCGCCCGTCCCTCCAACCTCTCTTCGTCCATTCCTCTAAAAGTGCATGGCACGCTCTAAAGAGAGGCGCGCGGGGGAGCGGGGTGGCGGAAGGGGTGGGATTCGAACCCACGGTGAGTTTAACCCCACGCTCGATTTCGAGTCGAGTGCCTTAAACCGGACTCAGCCACCCTTCCTGGCGCGCCGCTACTATGAAAGTCCGGGCGGAAAATGCAATCGGAAGCAAACCCGTGCTCCCGCGCAACCTCAGGCCCGGGCCAGAATCCACACCGCCCACACCATCAGCGCGATCCCACTCCAACGCGTCACGAGCACCCGGCCCGGGAGCATTTTTTCCAGCCCAACGAGGATGCTGAGAGCCGCGATCCAGAAAAGATTCATCACCCCCAGAACAAAAAGCAAAGCCATCAACGCCCAGCAACAGCCGGTGCAAAAGAGACCGTGCTCCAGTCCCATCGCAAAAGCGCCCCGCCAGCCTTCGCGCCAGCGCCGCATGATGAAATCGAGCGGCGCGCGACAATAATTCAGGCAGCTTTGCTTGAGCGGCGTGAATTGAAAAACGCCCGCCAGCAGGAGCAAAATCCCACCGAGCCAGGCGCTCGAGGCGCGCATCGTCGGCGAGAACAACGCCTCCCGGTGCAGGAGCCATTGCGCAACCGTAGCGACGAGGCTGAACCCGCCCCAGATCGCAAGATAACCGCCCACGAAAACCGCCACCGGCACATAAGGCCGGGCCTGTTGCCGACGTCGCCGCGCGACCGTCGCGAAGGTGAGAATCATCGGGAGCGCGCTCGGTAGCATCATCGCCACCATCATGATGATCCACATGATGAAGAGTGGAAGGAGAGTTGCCGCCGGCCAGGCCGCCCGGTCGGGCGCGTCCATTGTCATGGCGGCGCCGTCCATCCGGCGGGCTTCGACAATCGTGAACCACCAGGCGAAAACCGCGACCAGGAGGATCCCGGCCGCGACCAGCCAGCGGTCGCGTTTCAGGACCGCGGCGAGCGAGATCATCGCGCCCGCTCGCTCAATTGTGGTACTGGATTCGCGAAATG
This sequence comes from Chthoniobacterales bacterium, assembly GCA_038233495.1. Taxonomy (GTDB): domain Bacteria; phylum Verrucomicrobiota; class Verrucomicrobiia; order Chthoniobacterales; family UBA10450; genus Palsa-1392. The sequence continues at coordinate 2,165 of JBBSLW010000219.1, forward strand.
AATCCGGCCTTGTCCGGGTATGAAAACTTCATCTCCTTTTCGTCCACCGCCCCTTCCCGCGCCGACGCGCACTCGGCGACTTTGAAAATAAAGCCGGTGCCGTGATGAACCGCGACCTGTTCGGGATCGCGCGTCACCGGATTCTTGATCGGCTCGAGCGCGATCCGGAAATGCTCTCCCACCCGGACCGAACTGTTCAGCCCGTCGACCTTGAAATCGAAAGGCACGAAGCGCGGTTCGAGCATGGTGCTGATCGTGGTGACGAGAATTTCGAACGGCAGCCCGCCATCCTTCCCCGAGGCGATGTTGAGCAAGGCCTCCCGTTGCGCGGCTGACGCTTTCTCGTCCACGAAAACGAGGATCGTGCCGTTTCCTTCGTGGATCGCGCCCGGCCATTTCGCGGCAAAGGCGAGCCCGAGACCATCGAGCGCGACCTCGTCATATTTGCCCTGTTCGATCCGCCACGCGCCCATCCCTTCGCATTTGCCCGTCGTCGGCGGCGCCGAGAATTCACAAGGACACCCGTAATCGCAATTGCAGCTCTGCAGATAATCCGCATCCAGGATCCATTTCCCCATCTTCTCCTCCTTGGTTGAATTGAAGGAGTATCCTAGCGGCCGAAGCCACCGCCGGGCAAGCTTTACCGTTTGGACTGCGGGTCGCTCGCCGAAAACATTTCGGATAACGCCGACGTTAGGCTGTAGCGCGGCTGATAGGCGAGGAGACGGCGCGCGGCCGCGATCTCCGCCTCCGAGCGCACGATGTCCCCGGGCGGGGCCGCGGCCTCGCGGAAGCCGGCTTTCCATTCCGGAAAAAATGCACGCATCGCCTCGGCCAGGTGCGTGATGGAAACGGCGCTCCCGCCGCCTAGGTTGCAAACCGTGAATGGCTCCAGGCCGTTTGCCTGCAAGGCGAGCGCAATGCCCGCCGCGATGTCCTGCACATAGACGAAATCGCGCGTTTGCCCGCCGCCGCCGAAAATCGTGACCGGCTCATTCGCGCGCATCGCGGTGGCGGATTTCGTGATCACCCCGGAGTAGGGCGAATCGGCCACCTGGCGCGGACCAAAGACATTGAAGGAACGCCGCGCCACGAAGGTGAGATTCTCCCGCGCCAGGAGCCGGCCATATTCTTCGCTCGCAAACTTCTGCAATCCATAAACGAGAGCGGTTGCAGGCGCTGCTCTTCCACGGTCGGATACGAAGTCGCGTCCCCATAAACCGCGGCCGAGGCGTAGACCATCCGCGGAATCTTGCGCGCCTGCGCGAGCTCGATCACGCGCACCGTGCCGGTGAGATTGATCGCATGCGCGGGGCCGAGTTGCATCCGGGAATCATTGACCGACGCGGCAGGACGTGTCGCAGATCGCGTTACTTGGCCGTGCACGAAGTCACGATCAGCCCGGCGCCGGCGCTGACCGCCGCGACCTGCGCGAGCAGGAGCGGGAAGAGCAGGACGACCGCATCGGTTCCAAAATGCACGCCAGCCGCGGTGAAGAATTTATAATAAACAAAAGACTCCGAGGATCGCGGCTTCGATGAAGACACGACCCTGCCTAACCGATGGGTTTTTCCGCAGAGAGAAGTGAGTCTGAACCGAAGGCTTGCAAGCCTACCGGGCTAGTAGGCAACGAGCCAGCATTCGAAGAGGAAAATTCGCACTTTCAAAAGGGATTGGACTAACGATCCGCCAACCCGGCGAGACCGCGGCCTTTCCATGGCGTTAATCGCGGCGGAAATCGACTTGGGAAACGCAGGAAAAGGTAAAAAAATCGCGTGCGCCGGGCGCGGGCGCCAGAGAGGCGCGATTGCTGGTTAAGTGGCTGAAAATCAAGGGTAAAAAAAACGAAAATTTGGCTTGCCTAGGGTAGGTTTAGCACCTCATCTTGTGGATACGTCGGGAACGGTCCCCAGCATCTTGTTGTCGGCAGCAATTCACAAGTTATTAGGGGTACTGTTCACCGAAATTCGCATTTTATCCTCAACTTGACCGTCCGAAACCGCCTTAACCAGCCATGATCCAACTCAAACCCGGCCTGCAACC
>JBBSLW010000220.1:0-4181 GCA_038233495.1 Chthoniobacterales bacterium
CAGCCGGCGGTGGCCAGTTTTGCCTCCAGCACCAGCTTGAAAACCGCGCCCGGCTCAATCGCGAGCGCGACCGCAAACCCGCTCGTCGCAGCGTGGCGCGCGGCGGGAAAAGTCGCGGCCACATCCGGGCGCGGGATGGGATATACCGCCCGCTTCGTTTTTCCCTGTGCGACCGCGCGCACCTGGTAGATCGCGTCATCGTTCTCCGAAATGACCCAGCCTTCCACTCGCAGGACGCCGGGGTCGGTCTCGTCCGGCTCCGCGTGCACCCAGCAGCGCAGCAGGTCGGCAGAATCCGGCGCGCCCGCGGGCGCTGGTTCGGGCGGGCGATTCATCGAGCGGTCTTCATGGATCTCGCTCAAGCTTGCCAAGGCTGGCGATTTGTCCAACTTCAAGCGTCGTGCACGCAGATCGCCCCCAACCCGAAGCCGCCCGGCCGCGCCGGTTTACCGATCCTCGCATTTGGCTGATCTGCGGCCTCGTCATCTTCGCGCTGCTGCCCGCGTTCTCGATGTGGAACTGGGTCTCCCATCATTGGGTCCCGCTTCCGTTCTGGGATGAATGGCATACGCCCGGGAGCCAGCTCGAGTCGTGGTATCGCGGTACGCTGACCTGGAAGGAGATGTTCTCCCAGCATAGCGAGTCGAGGAAATTCTTCCCGCGTCTCCTTTATTTCGCTTTGCAGTATTTCGACGGCTGGGATGTGCGCCATGAGATGCGCGTGGAGTTCTTCCTGGTCTGTGGCTTTAGCCTTCTGTTGCTCTTCCTCCTGCGCCGTACGCGAGGCGCTTCATTGGTCACCGCCCTGAACGGATGGATCGCAATGAACCTCGTCTGCTTTGCCCCGGTGCAGCTGGAGAATTTTCTCTATGGGATCCAGATAGAGACGTTTTTCCCGGGCTTCGCGCTCCTTGCCGCGGCGGCCCTCAATCTCTCCGCGCTCTCCTACCGCAGCAAGACCCTGCTCAACCTCGCGCTGGCTTTCATCGCGACCTACACCTTTGCCAACGGCATGCTCGTCTGGGCGCTGGCCTGGCCGCTCCCCGCGCCTAACGACTCCATGCCGCTTCGCAAGCGTTACCTCTGGCTGGCGCTTTATTTCGCGGCTGCGGTCGCTTCCGTCGGCGCTTATTTCGTCGGCTACCATCGGCCCTCCTATCATCCTCCTTTTGCCTCCGTCTTCTCGAAATTCGTCGATCTCGCACACTACATCATCCTCTGGAGCGGCAACTATTTCGCGACCGATTTTGTCGGTCCTTTCGTGCTCGGGATCGTCGCGCTCAGCTTGTTTTTCGTCGCGGCGGCTTGCGCGCTTTGGACGATTTGGCGCGGGGGGAATTGGCGAACGTTTTATCCCTGGCTCCTCCTCGGCGCTTTTGCGGGGGTCACGGTCACTACCACTGCGCTGGGTCGCCTAGGCTTCGGTGTGGATCAGGCTCTGAGCAATCGCTACGTCGCGTTCAGCCTCTTTTTTTACATCGCGCTCTTCGGGCTTTGCTTTGCTCTTTATTGCGCACAGGTGCGGACCGCTCCTCCCGCCCGACGCGCTCTCTTCATCACGAATCTGGCCTGGGTGCTCGGTTTTTTTGCCGCTCTCTGGGCTTCCTCCTACCAAAAAAATCTGGGCGTGGCCACCGAGCAGCGTGAGGTGCGGACTCATCTTTTGCGCACCCTCGAGTGGATCGATCCGATCCCGGACAATCCGGACCTGAAGCTCATCCTTCCTTTCCCGGAGCTGCTCCGCGCCCGCGCCCGTTACCTCGAGGAACAGCATGTTTTGAGGCTGCCGTTTGTGCATGGTGCGCTGGCCGCGGCCGTGCGAGAGGCGCCGCCGCCAACTGCGGACGCAACCTACGGCAATTTGGAACTGGCCGTTTTGAAGGACGATCAGCAGCTTCATCTCCAAGGGTGGGCCTGGCTGCCGAAACGAAAGCGGCCGGCCGATTGCGTCGTGATCGGAGCGGAGAATTCCGCTGGCGCTTTCAAGCCGCTCACGGTGCTGACCACCGGCCAGCGGCGGCCGGATGTGCGCGCGGCGAAGAATTCGCCCCATGCTTATCGGACCGGTTTTGATTACAGCGTCGGAATCGAGAACCTCCCCGCGGGCGAGATGACGATCAAAGGCTGGGCGATCGATCTGCACGCGCAGAAAGCATGGCCCCTGGCTTCGGCGGTCACACTCCCCGCGCGCTAAGAAGATCTTCGCCTAACGATCCGGCGCAGCCTTGTGCGCGATGAGCTCGAAGCCAGCGGCGAGGCGTTTTTGAAATTCCTGCGGCAGGTTGAGAAGCGCGTGAAAGCCGTCCGGCATCTCGGTCTGTCGGTCCCAAAACTTTGCCCAGTCGCCGATCGTGGTTCCGGCGATCTCCGCCTGCGTGCTCGTCGGCAGACCGCTTTGCCGCACGGCATCGAGGAGGCTGGCGGCGAAAAAACCGAGCGTGAAACCGGGCGAGAAATTGCCGCTCACCTCGCATTTCTCGATCTCGAAATCGCGAAACCATTCCCGCACCCCGAATTCGGTGGCGTTGTAATAATGATGGGGTGCTTCGTGCAGCGGCTGGAGGAAGGCAGTGTGCAGCGCCAGGGCGCCGCCGGGCTTGAGCACGCGCAAAATTTCCCCCGCCGCGACCGCCGGTTCGCGCAGATGTTCGAAGACGTTGAAGGCGAAAACGCGATCGAACGCCTGGTCGCGGAAAGGGAGCGCGTGGGCATCGCCGACCACGTCGGTGTGCCGAAAAATCTTGTGCTCCAGCTCAATGCAACCGGGGTAACGAGTCGCGCTTGAACCCGCCCCGAGATGCAGGATGCGCTCCTCCCCGCGCGCCAGGATTTGCTCAAACTCCACGCCTAACGCATTGCTCGCATGGTCGGTGGGAACGGTGATCGCCTCGCCGGCTTCGCGGAGAAAGATTGGAACGCCCTGCCGGATCGGGAATTGGCCACCGCACTTCGCGCACTGCAGCGACGTCTCCTCGGCGGCCAGTTCCTCCCGGCAGATCGGGCAGGCGAGGAGGGTGAGCAGTTCCGGATTCATAAAGGATGATCGCTGATTTTGCGCTTGTGAGCCGGAAGCGAATCTTGAAGCTTCCAGCCGTTCCCTCCTCCGAGCGATCTTAGTTGCCGAATGAGATTACGCGAGCGCCTGTTCCCCATTCCGCGCGGTTCGTTTCTGATTTTAGCGCTCGTCCTGCTGGCGAGTCTCCCGGCGCTTTTGATGTGGTTCTGGGTTTCCACCCACTGGGTCTCGGTGCCGTATTGGGACGAATGGCAGACGCCCGGGAGCCAGTTCGAGTCGTGGGCTCGCGGCACGCTCACCTGGAGCGAGATGTTTTCGCAGCATAATGAGAGCCGGAAGTTTTTCCCGCGGCTGCTCTATTTCGCGCTCGAGCATTTCGGCGGCTGGGATGTGCGCAAGGAAATGCGCGTCCTGTTCTTTCTCGTCTGCGGTTTGTGTCTCCTGCTCCTTCACCTCCTCCGGCGCACTCCCGGCGCCAGCCCGGTGGCGACGCTGCTCGGCTGGAGCGCGATGACTTTTTTCTGCTTCGCCCCGGTGCAGATCGGGAATTTTCTCTACGGCATCCAGCTGGAGACGTTTTTCCCGGGCGTGGCAGTCGTGCTCGTGGCGGCGATCAATCTTTCGCGGCTGTCCCTGCGCGGCAAAACGCTCTGCAATGCGCTCGTCGCCTTCGTCGCCAGCTACAGTTTTGCCAACGGCCTCCTCCTCTGGGCGCTCGCCTGGCCGCTCCCCGCGCCTAACGACTCGACGACCCGCGGCGCCCGGCGCCTTTGCAGCGCGCTCTACGCGGCCGCCGGCGCCATCGCGACCGTGGCCTATTTCATCGGCTATCAACGTCCGCCCGATGTCCCGTCGCTCGTTTTCGATCTGACGCATCTCCTCGAGCTGGCGCATTATTTCGTCCTCTGGGAAGGGAACTATCTCGCCTCGAATCTGGCCCAACCTTTCCTTCTCGGAATGATTGCGCTCGGCCTTTTGTCCGGCGGAATCGTTTACGCCCTGGTCGCGATTCGGCGGCGCGGCGATTGGCGGACCTTTTATCCCTGGCTCCTCCTCGCCGCTTACGCGATCGCGTCGGGCCTGATCACCGCGGTGGGACGCCTCGGGTTCGGAGTGGAGCAGGCACTTTCCTATCGTTACGCTGCCTTTACGCTTTCTTTTTATC
>JBBSLW010000221.1:0-4127 GCA_038233495.1 Chthoniobacterales bacterium
ACGACACGCTGAGCCGCGCCGATCGCAAGAGCATCCGCGAACACATCGCGCGGCTGGCGCGACGGCCGCTGATTTCCGTCGTCATGCCGGTCTATAATCCGGCTCGGGAAGACCTCCGCCGCGCCGTGGATTCGGTCCGTGCGCAACTCTACGAGAATTGGGAGCTCTGCATCTGCGACGACGCGTCGACCGCGCCGCATGTGCGCCCGCTTCTGATGCGTTATGCCAAAACGGATGCGCGAATCAAAGTCGATTTCAGCACCGCGAATGCCGGGATCTCCGCCGCGTCGAATCGCGCGCTCGCCCTCGCCACCGGGGAATTCGTGGCTCTGCTGGACCATGACGACGAGCTGGTGCCGAGCTCGCTTTATTTCGTCGCCCTGGAGATCAATCAATTCCCGGAAGCCCAGCTGTTTTACAGCGACGAAGACAAATTGAGCCCGGGCGGGGCGCGCATTAACGCGCATTTCAAACCGGATTGGAACCCGACGCTTTTCCTGGCCCAAAATTACTTCTCGCACCTCGGCGTTTACAAAACCGAGCTGATCAAACGACTCGGGTTTCGCAACGGCTTCGAGGGCTCGCAGGATTACGACCTCGTTCTGCGTTGCATCGAGCAGGTCGAGCCGGCGCAGATCCGTCACATCCCGCGGGTGCTGTATCATTGGCGGATGGCGGAAAAGAGCGCCGCCCTCAATCTCCACGCCAAGCCGTACGCGCGCGCCGCCGCGATCAAGGCGGTCGAGGAACATCTCGCTCGACGCCAGATCGCCGCTGAGGTGACCAGTTCCGGCGACGAAGATTTCCGCCGCATTCGTTATGCTCTGCCTAACAACAAGCCACGGGTGGCGATCCTGGTGCCGACGCGCGATCTCCTCGATCTTCTCCGGCCCTGCGTCGAGAGCATTCTCGGCCGGACGACTTACCCGAACTTCGAGCTCGTCCTGCTCGACAACGATTCGCGGGATCCGGCCGCGCTCGCTTTCCTCGAGCAGATCAGCGGCGACCCGCGCGTGCGCGTCCTGCGCTGCCCGGGGGAATTCAATTTCGGCCGGCTCAATAATTTTGGCGTCAGTCAGGTGGAGGCGGAATTCGTCGCACTGCTAAACAACGATCTCACCGTCATCACCCCGGATTGGCTGGGCGAAATGGTGAGCCAGGGGGCGCAGGCGGAGGTGGGCGCGGTGGGCGCGCGGTTGCTTTACCCCGACGATCGGATTCAGCATGCGGGGGTGATCCTCGGTGGCGGCGGCGTCGCGGCCCACGCGCATAAAGGTCTGCCCCGGGCCAATCACGGCTACTTTTCCCGCGCAATTCTGACCCATGAGCTTTCTGCCGTAACCGCGGCCTGCCTGCTCGTCAGGCGAACGTCCTACCTGGAAGCAGGCGGTTTCGATGAAGAACATCTCACCGTCGCCTTCAACGATGTGGATTTCTGCCTGCGCCTGCGGCAGCGCGGTTACCGCATCATCTACACGCCTTATGCGGAGTTTTATCATCACGAATCGGCCAGCCGCGGCCTCGAGGACACGGTGCGCAAAAACCTGCGCTTCGAAGCGGAGATCAAATACATGCACGACACCTGGGGCGACGCATTGCAACACGACCCCGCCTACAATCCCAACCTGTCGCTCGCCTCCGCCGATTTCACTCTCGCCTTCCCACCCCGCATCTGGTTTCCATGGCGGACCTGATGAAACCCGCAGCGGCTGCCTCGGCCTATTTTTTTCATCTCGACGCGGTGCCCGAGGCGCTGAGTTTTAGCCGCCGGATCGAGCTCACGGGCTGGCTCTTCCATCGCGAAGGCGCACCGATTCACGGTTTGCGCGCCGTCGTCAAAAGTGTCTGGCGCGGCGAACGCGTTTTTAAGGCACGGCGCAAACGGGCGCGGCCGGCATTGGGCGCAGCCTACCCGGAGCTGCCGGAGGCTGCGATGAGCGGTTTCTTGCTCGAGATCGATCCTCTTCCCGTTGGTCCCGCCACGCTCGAGATCGAGGTCAGGGAGCACGAGAAAAACTGGCGAACGATCTTTGTCACCCGGATCAAGACGCTCCCGTTCGATTGGCTGGCGCGCCTGCGCCTGCCGCATTTTCAGCAGGCTTTGATTGCCCGGCTGCGACCCCCTGCGCATCTGGTCGAGGCCCGGCTGGCGCTGGAATCGGGCGAGCTGGAAGAGATCAAAGCGCGGATCGCCGAGGCCGTCACAGCGGCCGCACCCGTTGCGATCGAGACGGTGCACCTCTTCGTGACTTCGAAGTCGAATTTGTTCATCGTCGAAATCGCGCAGCTGATCTGCGCCGGTTTTCGCGAGGCGGGCCTGACGGCGGAGTTGTTCGTCGATCGCATCCCGGAAGAGACCACGCCTGACGACACAATCCAGATCGTGGTAACGCCGCACGAGTTCTACAACCTGTTTTTCACTCCTTCCTATCCCTGGGCAGAGGTCGAGCGCCGCACACGCCAACTCTACCTGCTCGGCACGGAGCAACCGGAGAGCGATTGGTTTCACAGCAACCTCAGGATCGCGCCCTACGCCCGGGCGATGCTGGATATCAATCAGCTTGGGGTGGAAGGTTACCGGGCGCGTGGCCTGCGCTGTTTTCATCTGCCGCTCGGTTATCACCCGATGCTCGAGGAAACGAGCGCGACGACATCGGCCGAGCGCGATCTCGATATTTGCCTGCTCGCTTCGCTGACCGAACGCCGGGACAAATTTCTCGCGCAGCACGCGGAGTTTTTCTCTCAGCATAAATGTCATCTCCGGCTCGTGCCGCTGGGGTTTGCCAAAACGGAAACAACGAAGAGTTATCTCGCGGTGGCGGAGCGGAACGCGCTGCTCCAGCGGTCGAAGATTCTGCTCAATGTCCACTATTCCGAGCTGCCTTATTTCGAATGGCACCGGATGCTGATCGGCCTCGCGAACGGCTCCTGCATCATCACCGAGACCTGCGTCGGCTACGCGCCGCTGATCCCGGGAAAGCATTTCGTCATGGTGGATTCGGCGCATTTGCTGGAGGCCTGCGACTATTATCTCGCCCACCCGGAGGAGCGGGAGGCGATCGCGCGCGCCGGTCGCGATTTCGTCCGCGAGCACCTCACCCAGGCGGGGCATTGCGCCACCTGCGTGCAACAACTGGCGAGCGGGCAGTATTTTTCGTTAGGCGAACGCGACGGCGAACAGGATCCTCCGGGCGAACCGCTCCCGGAATCGCTTCGGCAGAGCATCGGCGATCGGGGCGTCGGTCCCCTCACCCGGGCGCTGGCGGAAGATTTGCGCCATCTTTTCACCAGGCCGGAAACTCCTCGCCTTACGAGCACCCCGACTCGCGCGGCGCAGGACGAAGCCCGTGCCGTCTGCCTGATTGAAGAACGCCGGCGCGGTTATACGGAGCGTTTCGCGCTCCAAGAAAAAGCGCTTGGCGACGGAGAGGAAGCCTGGCAGACGAGCGACAATGCCGCAGTGGCCGGCCACTCGTCCCCCGCGATTTCGGTCATCATCACGCTCTACAACTACGAGCGCTACATCCCTCAATGCGTCACCAGTCTCGAGCGCGCTTCCCTTCGCGGCATTTCCGGCGGGATCGAGGTCCTGATCGTCGACGACGCTTCGACCGATCGTTCGCTCCGTGCCGCCCGGCGTCTGCAAGAAGAATCCAGCCTCCCGATTCGAATCGTGGCGAAGAGGTTCAACACCGGCCTTGCTGACGCCCGCAATGTCGGACTCCGCATCGCCCGCGCCCCCTACGCCTTTATCATGGACGCCGATAATCTGATCTTCCCGCGGGCCTTGGAGGAGCTGTACGCGGCGATCACGACCAGCGGCGCGGCCGCGGCGTACTCGATCCTCTGCCGGTTTCGCGGTCAGCCAGGCAATCGCAGCGGATTGCTTTCCTATTTCGATTGGGACCCGCGGATGCTGGTCGAGCATCCGTATATCGACGCAATGGCGCTTTTCGATCGAGCGCAATTGATCGCGCTAGGCGGGTATAACAATGAGCTTTTCCAAGTCGGCTGGTTTGGCTGGGAAGATTACGAGCTCTGGCTGCGGATGGCCGCGGCGCACCTCGAGGCGAAGCTGGTGCCGAACATCCTTTGTCTTTATCGCCATCACGAGTCGTCGATGAGCA
>JBBSLW010000222.1:0-4110 GCA_038233495.1 Chthoniobacterales bacterium
CAGGTGCCGCCGTTCACCTTCATTCCGCAGGTGCCGCCGACCAGCCCCTAACGACTAACAAACTTCGACTGCGAGGGCCCGCCCGCTGACGTGCGAACGTCGGTTGGCGGGTTTCGCTTTTCCTGGGAATGGCGGATCGGCGGGGAAGGCGCGATCACGGGGATATTGAGCGGCCCGCCTCCTGGACGGGGAATCCCTATTCCTCGGTCTGCGCCGCGGCGGTTTCGTTCCCGAGAGGTTCGCCAACGGAATAGCGGGTGAATCTCCGAATCAGGATGTTCTCGCCGATCTCGGCAATCTTCGTGGCGACCAGTTCCTTGATCGTCTGGTCGGGATTCTTGATGAAACCCTGCTCAAGGAGACAAACGGTGCTGTAAAACTTGTCGAGCTTTCCCGCGACGATTTTGGCCATCACGTTCTCGGGTTTGTCTTTGACCTGGGCAGCGTAGATCGCGCTCTCCGATTTGATGGTCTCCGCGGGCACTTCTTCGCGGCTGACGTAAAGCGGCTGGGCGGCCGCGATGTGAAGAGTGATATCCTTCACGAAAGAGCGGAAACCTTCGTTTTTCGCCACGAAATCCGTCTCGCAATTGACCTCGACCAGAACGCCGACCTTCCCCTGCAGATGAATGTAGGAAGCAACGATGCCTTCCTTCGTTGCTCGCGAGGACTTCTTGCTCGCGCTCGCGATCCCCTTGGTGCGGAGCAGAGTCTCCGCCTTCTCAAGATCGCCGCCGCTCTCGGCCAGGGCGCGTTTGCAATCCATGAAGCCCGCGTTCGTTTTCTCGCGGAGTTGTTTAACGGTTTGGGGATTAATTTCCATGTAAGTGAAGACGAGTTGAGAGTTATTGGTTGAAAGTTGAGAGAAAAACGGAGAGCCGGAGTCTCCCAACTCTCAACCATCGACTCTCAACTCTCGGCCTCGTTAGGCGGAGACGCCGGCCATCTCCACTTCTTCGCGCATGCGCGCTTCGCCGCTGGCCGATACGATGGCGTCGACGAGCTTTTGCAACATCACGCGAATAGCCCGAATCGCATCGTCGTTCCCGGGAATCGGATAATCGATGACCTCAGGATCTGCGTTCGTGTCCACGATCGCGACGGTCGGGATGCCGAGCCGGCGCGCTTCGTTGACCGCGTTCTGCTCGCGCGTCGTATCGATGATGATCAACGCGTCGGGCAGCTGCGACATTTCGAGAATTCCTTCCAGGTTGCGCCGGAGTTTGGCGGCCTCGCGATTGAGGGCTGCCAGCTCCTGTTTTCCCATCTTTTTGTAGTCGGGCGAGGCTTCGATCTCCTCGATGTATTTCAAGCGTCCGATGCTCTTCCGAATGGTGGTGAGATTGGTCAGGGTGCCGCCGAGCCAGCGCTGGTTCACGTAAAATTGCCCGCAAGCGACCGCGGCTTCCTTGACGGCTTCCTGCGCCTGCTTCTTGCAGCCCACGAAGAGAATTTTGCCGCCGCGCTGGGTCACCTGCTGCAGAAAATCGGTCGCGCGTTGCAGCTGCTTCACCGTCTCATCGAGGTTGATGATGTAGATGGCGTTGCGTTTTTCGAAAATGAACGGCTTCATTTTCGGATTCCAGCGTTTGGTCTGGTGGCCAAAATGGACTCCGGCTTCGAGCAGCTCGGGGACTAATTCAATCGTGTTGGACATAGGTAAAGTGCGCTGGCCGAACCGGCCGAGCGGATGGGGAAGATGCTACACCGGGTGCGCTCTGGCAACCCCAATTTCGCTACGGAATTGGCTTGCAAAACCGCTAGTGATCCCAGCCCGAGCTGCTGTCCTTGATGAATTGTTCGAGCACGGGAAAGCGGATTTCGCCGTAATTCAAAGCGTAGCGCAGATCGCCTCCCTTGAAGATCCAGGTGCTGGGGATCCAGCTGAAGGGGAGCCCGGCAAACTGTGTGATGTGACCCGCGCCGCGCGGGCCGGGATCGGCCAGGATGGTCACGTTAGGCTGCTGCGCGATTTCGTATTTCGCCAGCATCTCGCGCCCGTCGCCGCCTGCGTTCCAGACCGAGACGAAATAAAATTTCACCTCCGGGTTTTCCTTCACGGTCTTGGTCCAGCCGCCGCTTTTTAGTTCGGTCTGGCAATTGGAACACCACGGCGCCCAGAGGTGGACGATGGAAAGACCGGGCGCCTTGATCGCCCCCGCGACCTGCTCTTGCGCGCTGCCCGCCGCCCCGGCAGCGACCGCAAAAGCGAAAAGATTGAGAACCGCGAGCAGAGATATTTTCATGAGATGATTTTGGAAACCACAGACAAGATGGAGGAGAATAGGCCACGGCTCAAATCTCCATGGCTGTCGCGGGCGCCAGCCCCTGAAAGTGGCGCCGGGTCCGGGAGTCACTTCGTGCCAGTTGACCCCGCCTCAGAACGTGGCTAGTTTCATCCCCTTTCCGCGGGAGCAGTTGGCGATGATCGCCGCTGTTACAACCATCGAGCCCCGCCTCACCAGGAAGCCCACCGTTTATGTTGCAAATGCAGGATGTGATGTCGAAGTCGATGCCCGACTTCAAAGAAGGCAGCATTGTTAAGGGGCGTATTTTAGAAATTCGTTCACGCGAAGTGCTCGTGGATATCGGCTACAAGTCGGAGGGCGTGATCCCGACCGCGGAGTTCGACGATATCGAATCGCTCGAAGTCGGCGACGAAGTCGAAGTCCTGCTTGAGCGCCTCGAGAACGATGAAGGCATGGTCGTCCTCTCGAAGGAGAAAGCCGCCTATCGTCAGAATTGGAACAAGATCGCCCAGGTTTTCGCGGGCGACGGTTTGATCAAGGGCAAAGTGAAGTCGGTGGTCAAAGGCGGCCTGATGGTGAACATCGGCGTCGAAGCCTTCCTGCCCGCTTCCCAGATCGACATCATCCCGCCGCGCGATCTCCAGCAGTTCGTCGGCAACACCTACGATTTCAAGATCGTCAAGATCAACGACGACCGCAAAAACGTCGTCCTCAGCCGCCGCGAACTGATCGAGCAGGAGCGGAGCGAGAAGCGCCAGAAATTCCTCGAAGGCGTGAAAGTCGGCGACACCGTCTCCGGCGCGGTGAAGAACCTGACCGATTTCGGTGCCTTCATCGACCTCGGCGGAATGGATGGCCTCCTCCATATCACCGACATGACCTGGGGTCGCCTCGGCCACCCGAGCGAACTCCTGAAAGTCGGCCAGCAGGTCGAAGTCCTCGTCCTCGACATCAACAAGGAGAAAGAGCGCGTTTCGTTAGGCCTGAAACAGACCCAGAAAAATCCGTGGGACCAGATCGAAGAGCGCTTCCCGGCCGGCCAGAAGGTCAAGGGCAAGATCACCAACCTCGTGCCTTATGGCGCGTTTGTGGAATTGGAAGAGGGCGTCGAAGGCCTCATCCACGTCTCCGAGTTGTCCTGGACCAAGCGAATCATGCGCCCGTCCGACGTCCTGACCGTGAGCCAGGAAGTGGAAGCGGTCGTCCTTGGCGTGAACAAGGAAGAGCAGAAAATTTCGTTAGGCTTGCGTCAGCTCGAAGCCAATCCGTGGGATGAGATCGAGAAGAAATTCACCATCGGCAGCCGGGTGAAAGGCCAGATCCGCAACATGACCGCCTACGGCGCGTTTGTGGAGCTGGAAGACGGCATCGACGGCATGATTCACGTCTCGGATTTGAGCTGGACCCGCAAAATCAATCACCCGATGGAGGTCTTCAAAAAGAACGACGAAGTCGAGGCCGAAGTGATCGATATCGACAAGACGAACCAGCGCATCAGTCTCGGCATCAAACAGCTGAGCGACGATCCCTGGAAGAACATCGACGAGAAATACAAGATCGGCGATCTCGTCACCGGCAAGGTCACCAAGCTGGCCAGCTTCGGCGCGTTTGTGCAATTGCAGGACGATATTGACGGCCTCGTGCACATCTCACAGCTGAGCGAAGACCACGTCGCCAAAGTGAAGGACATCCTTAAAGTCGGGCAGGAAGTCGAAGCCCGTGTCATCAAAGTCGACAAAGTCGAGCGCCGGATCGGTCTCTCGATCAAGGCCGCGAATTACTCCGAGGAGGAGTTGAAACGCGAGTCCGAAGCGTTCGATAACTTCCGTCCGGGCGAAGACATGGTCGGTTTGGAGAAGGC
>JBBSLW010000223.1:0-4105 GCA_038233495.1 Chthoniobacterales bacterium
CGACCGCGGTGTGGCCCCTTTTCTCGCGGACAGCCGGCCGCCTGCCTGTGGGGCGCGGGGGCGCCCCCCCCGTACCCGACTTCCAAGCCGCCCAGCCGCGTGCGTTCCCCACAGGCAGGCTGCCTGTGCTCCGGCGCATGACAAGCTTGCGCGGCGCGTTTAGATAACACCGCTCCCCGGCGAACCGCTTTTACACCATGGATAAATTCGACGTCATCATTATCGGCTCCGGCCCGGGCGGCTATGTCGCCGCCATCCGTTCCGCGCAGCTCGGACTCAAGACTGCGATCGTCGAGAAAGACCCCGAGCTCGGCGGCACCTGCCTCAACGTCGGCTGCATCCCGAGCAAGGCGCTCCTCGCCTCCAGCGACCATTTCGTTTTCGCGAAAAAAGAAGCGGGGAAACACGGCATCGTCCTCGACAAAGTCAGCCTCGACCTCGCGACCATGCTCGGCCGCAAAGACAAGGTCGTGAAAACTCTCACCGGCGGCGTGCGCGCGCTCATGCAAGGGAACAAGGTCACGACCTTCAGCGGCCTCGGCACCATCACCGCTCCCGGCAAGGTGAGCGTCCAGCCTGACGACGGAGACGCCACCGAGATCGAGGCCGGGCACATCGTGATCGCGACCGGCAGCGTCCCGATCAACCTCCCGAGCATGCCGTTCGATGGCGAGACCATCGTTAGCAGCACGGAAGCGCTTTGCTTCGAGAAGCCGCCGGCAAAATTTCTCGTCATCGGCGCGGGCGCGATCGGGCTCGAGCTCGGCTCGGTCTGGAACCGGCTCGGTTCCGAGGTCATGATCGTGGAATTCCTCCCCCGCATCGCGGTCGGCTTCGATCTCGAAGTTGCCAACCTCCTCCAGCGCGCCCTCACTGCGCAGGGGATCAAGTTTCATCTCGAAACCAAAGTAAGCACCGTCAAAGTCGCGAACGGCCGCGCCATCGCAACCGCCAGCAAAGGCGGTGAAGAACTCCATTTCGAAGCCGACAAAGTCCTTGTCTCGGTCGGCCGCCGCGCCTTTGCCGAAGGGGTCGGCGCGGACAAGCTCGGCGTCGCGCTCGACGACCGCGGCCGGATCAAAGTGGACGAGATGTTTCGCACTAACATCAAAGGCATCTACGCGATTGGCGACGTCATTGCCGGCCCGATGCTCGCGCACAAGGCGGAAGAGGAAGGCATCGCCTGCGTCGAGTTGATCGCGGGCAAGGCCGGGCACGTGAACTACGACGTCATCCCCGGCATCATCTACACCAACCCCGAGCTGGCCGGCGTCGGGTTCACGGAAGATTTCGCAAAGGAACAGGGAATCGAAGTGCGCGTCGGCAAATTCCCGTTCCGCGCCAACGGCCGCGCCCTGGCCAACGCCGACGTTGAAGGCATGGTAAAATTTGTCGCCGCCGCCAAGACCGACCGCATCCTCGGCGCCTCGATTCTCTCGCACGCCGCCTCCGAGTTAATCGCCGAGATCGTCGCGGTAATGGAATTCGGTGGGAGCAGCGAAGACCTCGGCCGCACCGTCCATGCGCACCCGACCCTGAGCGAAGCGGTCAAGGAAGCCGCGCTCGCGGTCGAGAAGCACGCCATCCACATCGGGAACCGATGAAAAGTTGTTGGATCGGCGGTTGGTTCTGACTGTGGCCAGCCGTCAATTCGGATCCGGCACCACAAACCGAGTGCAGATTTTGCGCGCCAGAATGTTTTTGATTTCTGCATGTCGGAGCACAGCCTCGACGACGCCACTGCCCGGATGCAAATACTTCAAAAGCGCCGTCCGCTTCACGCGACGGCTACGACATCGCGGATTGCGCTTTCCGGGAGCCCATGTAAACCGTCTACAAGATTAGTTTGATGGCGGCAGCCAAGTTGCGCTTCGTTTTCTCAATCGTATCGCCCTGGCCGTTTGCTCCTGGCACCTCAGGGCAAAAAGTCGAATAACCGCCTTCTTCGGCGGATTCCACGATGGCTGTAAATTCGGCTTTCAAAGTTTCTGATTTTAGCGTCATAGGGATCCGCAAAACAATTACGGAATGCTGCTTCCTGGGTGGCGATGCTTCGGTCGAGCCGTTCAGGCGCAGCTGCCCAAATTGGAGGGGCTTAGAGAAACACGCCATCCACATCGGGAACCGCTAACGAATTCAAAGTATGGCCGAGGACGACGAAATGCTCTCCGGCGCGGAGGAATATATTACCGCGGAGATCGAGCTGGCGGCAGCGCTCGATCCCGAACAGGAAAAGAATCTGCGGGACGCGCTCGCCAAGCTCGACGCACAAGCCTTCGACTCCTGCGACATCGGTGCGGAGAAAATCTCTCTCTGCTACGACCCGACCCGGACTTCGAAGGAAGCGTTGCTCGAGCTAATCAAACGAGCCGGCGGCAAACTCGAGCACGTCGAGAGCGAAGGTTCGCCGCTCCTTTAATCCAGCCCGCGTTTAGGCCAGCCCGAGGCGCTGGCGCGGGTCGCGCGCGTAATGAAAGCCGCCTAACGTTTCGCCGGCGGCAAAGTCTTTTGTCAGGGCGAGGAACTGAAATTTCGTGCCCATGAATTCCGGGTGGATCAGGGTCTGGAGGGCGCGGCTTTTTTCCGCGCCGGCGGCGGCTAGCGCGGGATGGCTCGAGAGGAGGCCGGTGAGGAAATGGTGCTGGTCGGTGAACCCGGCGAGGCGCAGTCCGGAGGCTTCCGCCTGCTCGGCCAGGCTGGTCCATTCGACGTGGGTGGTGAGGTCGCTCTGCCCGACCTGCTCGAGGAGCGACGGGAGCACGCGATGGTCGGCGTAGCATTGCAGGGTGCCGGTGCGGCGGCTCGGCGCGTAGAATTCTTCCCGGGTCAGGCCGTAGTCGGCGATGAGCACGACGCCGCGATGCAATTTCGGCGCGAGAGTCTCGATCCAGTCGAGCGCGGCGAGGTTGATCTCGGTCTCGTAGCAGCCCGGCGGAGTCGGCGGCAATTTCGCGAGGCGGGCCTGGACCCGGGCATCGGTCACCGGGCGATCGATGAACGCGAACCCGCACGAAGTCCGCTCGACGCAGCGTTCCTGCCAGCGGCGTTCCTCGCCTTCGCCTTCCGAGACGAGGAGATGCACCGGCATTGCATCGAGCAGCTCATTGGAAAAGTGCACGCCGCAGAACGGCGGCAGCGCAGCGAGCGAGTCCACCCATTCCGTTCGTTCCACGAAGGGCCGGAGCACGCCCTGCTGCCGCTTCCGCAAGACCGCGAACGGCTCCACCATCCGGTAGCGCAGGATCGAGAAAAGCTCGGGGCTTTGTTCGCGCAACGCCTCCAGCACGTCGGCCGCGAGTTCCCCATGATGCGCGCCCTGCTCGATGATCACGAAGTCGTTAGGCCGCTCCAGCTTTTCCCAGATCTCGGCAAACTGCCCGGCGATCAATTTCCCGAACAACGGCCCCACGCTCACACTCGTGAAATAATCGCCGCGCCGGCCGATCGCGCACCGGCCCGAGCTGTAGTAGCCGTGCTCGGGATGGTAGAGCGCCTGTTCCATGAACCAGGAAAACGGCATCGGCCCCCGCGCCCGGATCCCGGCGCGAATAGCCTGAATCAGTTCGAAGTTTTGTTTCTCCATCGTGCGAATGACCCTTTTCTGCGCCGCCGCCCCGGGCGGGCGCGCTGCCCTCGGCCGCTACTTTACTACTCGGATTTGGCTTTTGCAGAAATTTGCCGCTAGGTTGCGCGCGATCTCGATTTTCCCGGGCGTCCGCCCGCTCGCTGCATGCCTGTTGATTTTTTTACACCGACCGAGTTCTCCCGTTACGACCGGCCCTGGTACAAGCACCCGTGGTTCTATCTCCCGCTCGTCGTGCTCGCGGTCGTGCTCGTCGCCGGGCTGCTCGCCTTTCTCCCCATCGCCGCTTCGCTCAAACACCAGGCCGCTACTTTCGATCTCAAGCACCTCGAGCAGATGGAATCGGCCAGCGTGATCGTCGATCGCAACGACAAGATTTTCGGCCAGATCTACGTCGAGAATCGCGAGACCATTCCCTATGACCAGCTCCCGCCCGACCTCGTCAACGCCATCATCGCGACGGAGGACAACAAATTTTACCAGCACCACGGCTACGACTTGTCTGGCATCGTCCGGGCCGCG
>JBBSLW010000224.1:0-4095 GCA_038233495.1 Chthoniobacterales bacterium
GAAATCACGATCAACTTGTAGCCGGCCGCCTTCAGCCTAACGAGCGCCTCCGGGACGCCGGGGAAAATTTCCACCTGCTTCGGATCGGCGCAGTAGTTGACCTCACGCATCAGGGTCCCGTCGCGGTCGAGTAAGACCGCCGGCGCGGAATCGTTAGGCGCCGCTGTCATCCTCGAAGTTCGCGATCAATTCCGCCGGCGTGACCGTGGCCGTGCCCAGTTTCGCCACGACTACCGCACTGGCGTGGTTGGCGATTTCCACCGCCTCGAGCGGAGTGGCTTCGCAAGCGAGAGCGAGGGTAAAGAGCGCGATTGCGGTGTCGCCCGCGCCGGAAACGTCGAAGACCTGGCGCGCCTTCGTCGGGATATGATGCGGCAGTTGGCCGCGCTCGAGCAGGAGCATGCCCTGCTCGCCAAGCGTGATCAGGAGCATGTGCGTGTCCCATTTCGACAAAAGACGGACGCCCGCCGTCAGCAGCACCTTGTCCTCGAGCGGCGGATCGACCGGATCAGTCGGCGGGAACCCGGCGGCATGAAGCGCTTCGCTCCGGTTGGGTTTGACAGCGGTGACCTTGCCCCAGTCGACCTGGCGATGCGGATTGGGATCGGCGGTCGCGATTTTACCCGCCCCGATCAGGTCGGCCGAGACCTGCCTGACGAGGTCGGGGCTGAGAAAGCCCTTGCCGTAATCTTCAAAAATAAAAGCGTCGAGCGCGGGGAGGAGCTGTTGCAGGCCGGCCACGATTTGCGCGACCTGTGCCGGCGCCGGCGCGCGGATGACCTCGCGATCGACCCGCACGACCTGCTGATGGCGGGCCACGATGCGGGTCTTCACGATGGTGCGGAAATCCGGATCCTGGAGAACGAGATCGGTCGTGATCTTTTGTTTTTGGAGAAGCTCGAGCAACTGCCGGCCGCTCTGGTCGGTCCCGACCGTGCCGATGACCGAGACGCCTTCCGTGAACTCGCGCAGGTTGCGCGCGACGTTAGCCGCGCCGCCCGGATAAAACGATTCGCCCGTCACCTCGACCACCGGCACCGGCGCCTCGGGAGAGATGCGGCCGACCTTGCCCCAGACGAATTCGTCGAGCATGAGGTCGCCCGCCACCGCGATGCGTTTCCCGGCCGCGCGGGCCAGAATTTCCCGGAGGCGTTCCGTCTTCATCACGAGAAAAGCGGGCGCCTAACTAATTTCATTGTCGATGCCACCACCGAAAACGTTTGTCGCGAATCAAGAAAACGGGATGGTATCGCGATTTGTGCCGCCGCGGGGTTCTGCATAAATTGACCCACTAATCCTGAATACCTTCTTGAAATCAATGTCGAAGCTGCGGATGAGACCTTTCGTTAACCAATTTTTACTCGCGAGCTGCCTGCTCGCTTCCCTTTGCGTCGTGGCCGGCGCGGCTGAACCGCCGCGTAAGATCGACGTGAAACGTCTCTCCAAAAATATTGACGACGTCGTCGTGCCGCTGCCGAACGAGATCTTCGGCGCGCTGAACAAGCTCGACAGCGTGAACTGGAAAGAGTTCGTGCGCACGAACAAGGGAACCAACTTTACCGAGCGTCCCCGGATCGCGCTTCTTCTCGGCACGGTCATCGCCGACGGCTTCATCGCGGTCCAGGCGGAGGACGCCCCGAGCGTGAAAGAGATCGGCCAGCGCGTCGTTAGTCTGGCCAAGGGAATCGGGGTGGGGAACTCGATCGTGCCCCACGCCAAGGCGATCACGGAAGCGGCCGACCGGCGCGACTGGCCGGCCGTCCGCCTGGAGCTGGACCGGACGCAGAACAGCGTGCAGCAGGCGATGAACGAAGTGCACGACGAAAAACTTTCGCAGCTCGTTAGTCTCGGCGGCTGGCTCCGCGGCACCCAGGTCCTGACCTCGGTCGTGAACCGGCATTTCTCGGCGGAAGGGGCCGAGCTGCTCCACCAGCCGGACTTGCTCGATTATTTTCAGCGCAAGCTCGGGAGCATGCCGGAGCTGCACGTGGCGCTGCTCGGCCGGATTCAGAATTCGTTAGGCGAGGTCAAGCCTTTGATTGAGAGCGATGGCCCGATCAGCCCGGCCTCGGTAAAGAAGATCAACGAGATCACCAGCCGTCTGGACGACGGGATCGTGACCCGCAACCACTGATGGCTCCGATGCGCAAGTCAATTTCCACCGCTCGCCGCTCTGCTTTCCTTCTCGTGGCGCTGCTCGCGTTGCAAGTTGCGGCCTCGCGCGCGTCGGTCGATGACGCTCATTCCTTTGCGCTGCAATCGGCCGAACCTTACGTCAAGCAGGGCTACCAGGTGCGCGAAGATTACTGGGGCGGCGATCTCGGGGTGGGGGAGAAAAAAGCGGTCCGGCAACAGTTGTTCAAGGGGAACGATTATTGGTTCTGGATGGGAACCGAAGTCGAGCAAGCCAAGGTTTCCGTGCATGTCTACGATGCCGACGGCCGGCTGTGCGAGCAGCCCGATAGCTGGCAAAAAGGCCATTTCGCGGCCGCGCATGTCATCCCAAAGTCGACCGGCAGCTATTTCGTGATCGTGGCGGTGGAAAGTTCGCCGGAAGAGCGAACGCACTGGGCGCTGGTCTACGGTTTCCGTTAAAGGCGCGCCGACTAAACTGTCATCCCCGATCTGGCACAGCACGGAGAGGGACCCCGCAGATGCAATCCACGCATTCTTGTTCCATAAAGCAGCGATTGCAGGTGCGAGGTCCCTCGCCGTCCTGCGGCGGCTCGGGATGACAGACTCGCTCCGGCGAGTTCTGTCAGTTTGACACCCTTCCCGGCGCCGCCGTATCCTCGCGGCTGATGATTTCCCGCCTGCGAGATGACTGAAACGCGCACCCTGCAGTTCGAGAATGCACGGGCGGTGCAGTCGCTCTACGCCAACGATTTGAAGCTGATTAAAAATCTCGAGGAATCTCTCGGCATCAAGGTCACGACCCGCGATGGCTGGATCAAGCTGGAAGGCGAAGCGGCGCAGGTCGAGAAAGCCGAGCGCGTCTTCAACCAACTGGAGAGCGCCCGATCCCGCGGGGTCGACATCCAGCGCCACGAATTCAACTACGCACTCAGCTCCGTGACCGAAGCCCGCAACGACAACCTCGGCGACCTCGTCGCGACCAAAATCACGACCTCGGCGCGCAAGCCGGCAATCGTCGCGCGCACCATGGGGCAGCGCAATTACATCGAGGGGATCCAGAAACATGACATCGTCTTCGGGATCGGCCCGGCCGGGACGGGCAAGACTTATCTGGCGGTCGCGATGGCGGTGGCCGCGCTCAAGAAGGAACTGGTCGACCGCATCATCCTGACGCGGCCGGCGGTCGAGGCGGGGGAAGCGCTCGGGTTCTTGCCGGGCGATCTGCAGCAAAAAATCACCCCCTACCTGCGCCCGCTCTACGACGCGCTCCACGACATGCTCGAGCCGGAAGAGCTGGAGCGCTACGTGGCCCGCGAGACGATCGAGATCGCGCCGCTCGCCTACATGCGAGGCCGCACCCTGAGCAATGCCTTCGTCATCCTCGATGAAGCGCAAAACACCACGACCGAGCAAATGTTCATGCTCCTGACTCGGATCGGCCCACGCTCGAAATGCGTCGTGACCGGTGACGGCACGCAGATCGATCTTCCGCCGAACAAGCGTTCCGGTCTGCTCGAGGCGCTTCAGGCCTTGAAGAACGTGCCCGGGATCGGCTTTACTTATTTCAATGACAAGGACGTCGTTAGGCACGAACTCGTCCGGGCGATTATCAACGCCTACCAGCAGCATCGTTCGCCGGCCAACACCGGCGGCGTCCCCCGGAAATAGTCATGTTTGATTTCCTGCGCAGAAAAGGGCTCGTGAAACGGGGGCTCGCCTCGGGCAAGACCCGCCGGCGCCGTGCCTCGAACGAAATGCTGCGCAATCTCGAGCACGCCACCTGGGTCAAGATCACGATTTTTGCCGCCTTCGTCGCCGGGCTCGCGCTTCTTATTTTCAGCGGGGAGCAACAGGAACCGACCAAAAACTTCGTTATCGCGCTCCTCTTTTTCGCGACCGCGGTGGTCCAGCTCTGGATCAATCAGCCCAAGACGTTCCTGCGCAACTCCCGCGTCCTGC
>JBBSLW010000225.1:0-4076 GCA_038233495.1 Chthoniobacterales bacterium
AAAGAAATAGCTCGCGTCGTGCGGGCCGGGCGCAGCTTCCGGATGATATTGCACACTGAAAATCGGCAGCTCTCGGTGCCGCATTCCTTCGACCGTGCCGTCGTTCAGGTTCAGGTGCGTCACTTCCACTTCGTTAGGCAAGGATTCCGGATCGACTGCGAACCCATGATTCTGCGAGGTGATCGCGACCTTGCCCGTGCGCAGATCCTTGACCGGCTGATTCCCGCCCCGGTGCCCGAACTTGAGCTTGAAGGTGCGCCCGCCGAAGGCGTAGCCCAGCACCTGGTGCCCGAGGCAGATTCCGAAAATTGGCGTCCGCCCCATCAACCCGCGGACCGCTTCATGCGCGTAGTCGAGGACGGAGGGATCGCCCGGGCCGTTGGAAAGAAAAACTCCGTCCGGTTTCAGCGCGAGCGTCTCCTCCGCCGTCGTCGTCGCGGGCACGACCGTGACCCCGAAACCGTTCTGGCGCAGCCGGCGCAGGATGTTTTCCTTGATCCCGTAATCGTAGGCGACGACGCGATGTCGAATCGGCGGAAGCGCGCTCTGCCGTCCGCTCCCGGTGCTCCAGATCGCGCTCGTTTTATCCTCCGGATCCCATTGGTAGGCCGCGGGCGCCGTGACTTCGCGCACGTAATCCATCCCGATCACACCCGCGCCTTCGGCCGCGCGCCGGATCGCTTCCTCGGGCGCCATTTGCTCGGTCGTGAGGCAGGCTTTCATCGCCCCGCGCGTGCGCAGGTAGCGGGTCAGGGCGCGGGTATCGATTCCCTGCACGCCTGGGATTTTCCAGCGGCTCAGATATTCATCGAGCGAAATCTCGGAGCGCCAGTTGCTCGCCACTTCGCTCAACTCCTCGATCACGAAACCGCGCACGTGCGGGGAGCGGCTCTCGGCGTCGGCCTCGTTCGTGCCGTAGTTGCCAATCAAAGGAAAAGTCATGGCCACGATCTGCCCGCGATAGGAGGGATCGGTCAGCACTTCCTGGTAGCCGGTCATGGAAGTGTTGAAACAAATTTCGCCCAGGCAGGTGCCGGTGGCGCCGAAGGAAGTGCCCTCGAAAAGCCGGCCGTCTTCCAGGGCGAGGATTGCGCGCATGCTCGCGCAGTTTGCGCGCTGAATTTGAAAATTCAACCGCTCGGGCCACGCGCGATTCCCCTGATGCCGGGGAGCGCACGCGCCCTCGTGTGCCGTTCGCGGCGCCTCGCTGCGAACCGAGAGCGTCTTCGAGATTAGAACGACGGTTCGGACCTTTCATCCGTTCGGCGAGGCGCCGCACGGCGCACGCGAGGCGCGTGCGCTCCCCAGAACCTGCGCGGCGAGCGCGCAAGATTCCGCGCGCGGGTCGCATCCAAAAAAAAGCGCCCGATTCATCGCTGATTCGAGCGCTTTAAATTATTACCCCGACAATGCCGTTTAGGTGGATATCCCGTTCCCTTATGGTAACGGGCGGGTGACCGCCGCCAGAGCGTCTGACTTCCAATTAAGGCCTGTCATCTTCTCCCAACGACCTAGCCCCCTTGCTAACAAATATCGGTCCGGGAATCACACCTGTAATCTCGAACACCCCAGGGTAAAGCTTTGTCCCGGACGAACCGGGCTTCGAAAGTTGTCGATAGAGAGCTGAAAGTAGACACGAAAAGGTCTTTGAACCTTCAACTCTCAAGCAACAACTCTCGAACTCTCAAAGAACTACTCGCGCAGTTCCACGTCCAACTCGCTCTTTAACCGTGCGCGAATCCGATCGTGGGCCGCACTTGCTTCGTCGGAAGTCAGTGTCCGGTTTTTGTCGAGGTATGTCAATGAATAGGCGAGTGATTTCCGGCCCGCGCCGACGTTCTCCGCGTTCTTCCCGGCAAAGAGATCGAACAACTCGACCGCGGCCAGGAGCGGTTCCCGCGCGCTCGTAAGGGTGGAGAGAATTTTGTCATGCGAGAGCGACTCCGGGGCAAGGAGCGCGATGTCGCGCGTGATCGCGGGGAAACGCTGCAGCTCGCGGAACTTGCGCGGGCGGGCGATCATTTCGATCTCGTTAGGCAAATCGATTTCCAGGACGAAGACCGGCGCCGTGGCCGAGGCCCGCGCCGCGGCGGTTGAGGAAAGCTGGCCCGCCACGCCGCGCACTTCGTCTTCCAGCAGCACGTCCGTGGCGAGGGCAAACTCCGCGTGCTCGCCCCGGCGAAACGCGAATTCCCCCAGCTCGCTCGCGGCCAGGGCGCCTTTCAGATCAAAGAGATCGAGCGGGCGCGAGCGGCCGTCGCGCCAGTCCGCCTGGCTCGTGGCCGCGCCGGAAAGGAGCAGCGCCAGCCGCCGCACTTCGCGGCCGTCCGGCGGGAGGAAGACGCGGCCCACCTCGAAGAGCCGCACGCTTTTCGCGCCGGCCCGCACGTTCCGCTCCAGCGCCAGGAGTAGGCCGGGAATCAAGCTTGGCCGAAGCGCGACATGATCTTCGCTCAGCGGATTGCGCAGCTCAACCGCGCTCCGCGCAAAACCCGACCCTAACGTTTGGCGCCCGACCAGGGCCGAGGTGCGCGCTTCCGCAAATCCGAGCGCGCCGAGGCGTTCCCGGCTCTTCATTTCAAAATCGTAGCGCCGATCCGCGGCGGAAACGGCGGTGAACCGGCTGCGATCCGCGGCCGGGATGCGATGGATCCCAAAGACGCGCACGATCTCCTCGATCAGGTCGACCTCGCGACGCAGGTCGCTCCGGTAACTTGGGATGCGCCAGGTCGATTGCTCGTCGGTCGTGCCGAGTTTGTGCAGGCCGAAGCCTTCCAAAATCTGATCCGCCTCGGCCGGCGAAACGTCCGCGCCGATCAATTCGCTGGCGCGCGCATAACGAAGAGAAAATCCGGCCGGCGGCGCGGGCAAAATTCCAGCGGTGACGGTTTCGTTCGCCGGCTTTCCGCCGGCGATTTCGCGAATCAATTCTGCGGCGCGAACGGACGCGCGCAAGACCATGGCGGGATCGATCCCGCGCTCGAAACGATAGCTGGCATCGCTTGGCAGATTCAATTCGCGCGCGGTCCGCCGAATGTTCGAAGGCAAAAAGTAAGCGCTCTCGAGCAGGACATGGCGGGTCGTGTCGGTCACGCCGGTGTCCTCGCCGCCCATCACGCCACCGATCGCGACCCCGCGGGCGGCAGCGGCGATGAGCAGGTTTTTCGCGTCGAGCTGGTAGGTGCGGCTGTCGAGCGCGAGAAACTTCTCGTTAGGTGAAGCGAGCCGCACGTTGATCCCGCCCTCCAACTTGTCGGCATCGAAAGCGTGGAGCGGCTGGCCCAGTTCGAGCATCACGAAATTCGTGATGTCGACGATGTTGTTGATCGCGCGCAGGCCGACCGCCTCGAGTTTGGCCCGCAACCAATCCGGGCTCGGGCCGACGGTGATGTTTTCAATCCGGCGGGCGGAATAAAATGGGCACTCGTCCGGCGCGCTGATCTGCACCGCGTCGCCGGCCATCGTGGGCGGCTCGGGAATTTCCAGGCCGCGCAGCGGTTTTTGGGTGAGGGCCGCGATTTCCCGCGCCAGGCCGTAGTGGCTGAGCAGGTCGGCGCGGTTCGGCGTGATCTCGACGTCGAGCACGGTGTCGTTAGGGAAAAGCTCGCTCAGCGGCGCCCCGATCCGGGCTTCGGGCGAGAGGATGAGCAACCCGGCCGCATCCTCGGCAAGGCCGAGCTCTTTCGCGCTGCAGAGCATGCCCTGCGATTCCACCCCACGCAGTTTGCTCGCCTTGATCTTGAAATCGCCAGGGAGCAGCGCGCCCGGCTGGGCCAGCGGCACCTTGTCCCCGACCTTGTAGTTCTTCGCCCCGCACAGGATCTGGCGCGGCCGGCCGCTCCCGTCATCCACCTGGCAGACGCTGAGCCGGTCGGCGTTAGGGTGCGGCTCGGAGGCGTTGATCTGTGCGACCACGACGTGTGCAAAGTCCGCGCCGCGCGTCTCGATCCCCTCGATCTCGACCCCGGCGAGGGTGAGCAGATCGGCGAGCTGTGCCGTGTCGTTAGGCAGTTCGACGAATTCGCCGAGCCAGTTAAGCGAAAATTTCATGGCGTTACGCCTTCTCGTGTCATCCC
>JBBSLW010000226.1:0-4054 GCA_038233495.1 Chthoniobacterales bacterium
GCCGCCCAGATCGATGTCGGCGGCGTTGAATACATGATCGACGAGCGCGACGGGCGGGTCCTGTTCTACGACATCAACGCGCTCTCAAATTTTGTGGCCGATGCGCCGCGCATTCTTGGTTTCGATCCGCACGCGCGGCTGGTCGATTACCTGATTCAGGAAAGGGATAAATGAAATACGGATATTGGCTGCCGGTCTTCGGCGGATGGCTGCGGAATGTGGACGATGAAAAGATGGAGGCGAGCTGGGATTACTCGCGGCGCCTGGCGCAACGAAGCGAGGAAATCGGCTTTGACCTCACTCTCATTGCTGAGTTGAGTTTGAACGATATCAAAGGCGCGGGCGCACCAACATTAGACGCATGGTCCACCGCGGCAGCGCTCGCCGCGGTCACGAAACGGCTCGAGCTAATGGTCGCGGTCCGTCCCACATTCCACAATCCGGCCTTGCTCGCGAAGCAGGCCGCGAACATCGACGCGATCGCTGGTTCGGGCCGGCTGTCGCTCAATGTCGTCTCATCCTGGTGGGCCGACGAAGCGAAAAAGTGCGGGCTGCATTTCGACACCCACGACGATCGTTACGCCCGCACCGCCGAGTGGCTCCAAGTGGTCGATGGCATCTGGAAGGAGGACCACTTTTCGTTCACTGGAAAATATTATCGAATCGAGGACTCGGTTATGCAGCCCAAGCCGATCACGCAACCGCGGCCGGTGATTTATGCCGGCGGTGAATCCGAGGCGGCGAAGGAATTGATCGCGGAACGCTGCGACGCCTATGTCATGCATGGCGATCCGCCGGCGCGCATTCGCGAAAAGATTGCCGACATGTCCGAGCGACGGGAACGAAAAGGTTTGCCGAAGATGCAATTCGGCGTCGCTGCATTTTCGATCGTGCGTGACACCGAGCGCGAAGCGAAACAAGAGCTCGACCGCATCACCGACGTGAAACAATCAGCAGCCGGTTACGACAATTACCAGCAGTGGATCGCCGGAACCAATCTCGACCGCAAAGTCTCGCTGGAAGACTATTCGGTCACGAATCGCGGACTCGCCTCTGGTCTCGTGGGCACACCCGCGCAGGTGCAAGAGCGCGTCGCCGAATTCGCAGACGCCGGCGCGGATCTGCTGCTCTTGCAATGCAGCCCGCAACTGGAGGAGATGGAACGCTTCGCGGAAAGCGTGATCCGCTCTCGCGTCGCGGCGCCGAAGAGCAGCGTTTAAGTGGCAGCAAGTCGTTCGGCGACCGCGCACCTCGGCGTTGCGGGCCAAAGAAAAAAGCGCCTTTGCTCGATGAGATCGCAAGCAGCGGTTGACCTGACCGAGCCATAGCCGACTTCAGAACATGCTCATTGTCATGCAAGCCAGCGCCAGCGCCGACGAGATCGAGCGGGTGATCGAAGCGGTGGAAGCCACCGGGCTGCGGGCCCATTCTCTTCCCGGCGCCACCCGCACCGCGATTGGGATTACCGGCAACCAGGGCGCGATCGACCGGCGACAGTTCGAGAACTTGCCCGGGGTGGCGGAGGTCATCCGTGTGACCAAGCCCTACAAGTTGATCACGCTCGATCTGCGCCCGGAGAAAACGGTCGTGCAGATTGGCGACGCCACCATCGGCGGCGAGGAGTTTGCTATCATCGCAGGGCCATGCGCGATCGAGAACCGCGAGCAGGCCATGACTGTGGCGGCGGCGGTGCACAAAAGCGGCGCGCGATTCTTCCGCGGCGGAATCTGGAAGCCGCGGACTTCGCCTTACACCTTTCAAGGGCTCGGCGATAAAGGCTGGGAAATCCTGGGCGAGATTCGCGATACTTTTGGACTCAAGATTGTGACCGAAGCGGTGGACGAAGCGAGCCTCGAGATCGTGGAAGGCCATGCCGACATCATCCAGATCGGCGCGCGCAACATGCAGAACTATTCCCTGATCAAACGCGCCGGCCGCTCCAAGCTCCCGGTTCTTTTGAAACGGGGCATCTCGGCCACGCTCGAGGAGTGGCTGCTCGCCGCCGAGTACATCATGGCGGAAGGAAATTACCGCGTGATCCTGTGCGAGCGCGGCGTGCGCACCTTTGCGCAGCACACCCGCAACACGCTCGATCTCGCCGCAGTTCCCGCGCTTCGCCGCATTACCCATTTGCCCGTGATCGTGGACCCGTCGCACGGCAGCGGGAACACTTACATGGTGACGCCGCTCGCGCGCGCCGCGGCCGGGGTGGGCGCCGATGGTTTGATGATCGAGGTGCACAACCAACGCGAAATCGCTCTTTCGGATGGTGCCCAGGCGCTGACTCCGGAAGAATACGCGGAGCTGATCACTCAGGTGCGCGCGATCCATGATCTCACCGCAGGTTTCGCTTAAGCCGTGCTTTTGCTGCTCGATAATTACGACTCGTTTACCTACAACCTCGCGCAGTACTTTGGCGAGTTGGGCGCGGAGTTGCTCATCCGGCGCAACGACGAGATTTCGCTCGATGAAATCGAAAGGCTGGCGCCGCATCATATCTGCATCTCGCCGGGACCATGCACGCCGGGTGAAGCGGGCATCAGCAAAGAAGTGGTGCAACGTTTCGGGGCGCGAACGCCGATCCTGGGCGTCTGTCTCGGCCACCAGTGCATCGCGGAAGTTTACGGCGGCAAAGTCGTGCGCGCCGCACGGCTGGTCCACGGAAAATCATCCATCATCACCCACCGCGGCACTTCCGTTCTGGCGGACCTGCCGAATCCATTCGAAGCCGGCCGTTATCATTCGCTCACGGTCGCGCGCGATTCACTCCCGGCGTGCCTCGAGGCAACGGCGGAAAGCGAAGACGGCGAAATCATGGGCCTGCGCCATCGCGACCTCCCGGTGCACGGCGTGCAATTTCATCCCGAATCGATCCTCACGCGCGACGGCAAAAGAATTCTCGCCAACTTCCTCGCGCTCTCTGTGAATTGAGATGCGCGCGCAATCGACAGCCCTGACTCCGTCGCTCGAAGAATTTCGGGAGCTCGCTACGCGCGGGAACGTCATTCCGATTTTCCTCGAGTTCGTCGCCGACTGCGAAACGCCCGTCTCCGCTTTCCGCAAACTCGAAGATGGCGGCCCCAGTTTTCTCTTCGAATCAACGGAGAAGAACGACGTCTCCGGTCGCTATTCATTTCTCGGAACCGAGCCGCGCGCGATCCTGCAGAGTCGCGGGACCGAGATCAACTTGATCGAACATCAAGAAAGCACGCGCGCGACCAGCCGCGACCCGCTGGACGCGCTCCGCGAACTGATGGCGCGATATTCTTTCGTCACGCGCCCGGATCTGCCGCGCTTTTGTGGCGGCGTCGTCGGATACCTCGGCTACGAAGCGACCGGTCTTTTCGAGCGGACCGTTCCGACAGCGGCACGTGACGAACTCGAACTTCCCGAGATGCTTTTCATGCTCACGAGCAATCTCCTGGTCTTCGATCATCGGCTGCGCACGCTGAAGATCATCGTCAGCGCCTTTCTCGAAGACGGCTCGGCGGACGAAGTCTATGCGCGGGCCGCCGAGACGATCGGCCGCATCGCGGAAAAGCTCGCGCAGCCGGCTGACCTCCCGCTGGTACGGACGGATGACGTTGGGCTGCCCGCGTGGCGCAGCAACTTTCGCCGCGAAGAATTCGAAGCCGCCGTCGCCAGCGCGAAAGAGTACATCCGCGCGGGAGATGTTTTTCAAGTCGTGCTCTCGCAGCGCTTCGAATGCGACTTCGGCGGCGACGCGCTCGAGCTCTACCGCTGCCTGCGTTTCGTCAATCCTTCGCCCTACATGTTTTGTCTTAAATTTGGTGGCGATTTTGCCCTCGTCGGCAGCTCGCCCGAACTGCACGTGCGGCTTCTCGGCGAGACCGTTGAAATCCGCCCGATTGCCGGTACGCGACCGCGCGGCGCGACGCCGGAGGAAGATGAACGTAACGCCATCGAGCTGCTGAGCGACGCGAAAGAACGCGCCGAGCACATCATGCTGGTGGACCTCGCGCGAAATGACGTGGGCCGGATCGCGGAATTCGGCAGCGTGCAGGTAACGGAGTTCATGAACATCGAGCGCTAC
>JBBSLW010000227.1:0-4000 GCA_038233495.1 Chthoniobacterales bacterium
CGACGCGCGGGCCGCACGAAACTTCCGCGTTCATCGCCGGGATCGCGGCTTTCGTCACTTGGGGGCTGGTCCCGATTTACTGGAAGCTGCTCCGTTTCATTCCCGCGACCGAAATCCTGGCGCATCGCTTCGTCTGGACCTGCGTCTTCATGATCCTGCTCCTAAGCTGGCAGCGGCGCTGGCCCGAAGTCCTGGCTAATCTCCGCTCGCCTCGCACCGCCCTGCTCTGCGCCGGGAGCGGGCTCGCGATCGCTATCAACTGGTTCGTTTTCATCTGGGCGGTCAACGCCGGCCACGTCCTCGAGACGAGCCTCGGTTATTTCATGACGCCGCTAGTGAACGTCCTCCTCGGCGCAATCTGCCTGCGCGAGCGCCTGACCCGGCCGCAACTCTTCGCCGTCCTCCTCGCAGCCGGCGCGGTCAGTTATCTCACCTTCGGTTTTGGGCGCCCGCCCTGGGTCGCGCTCACGCTTTGTTTTTCCTTCGGTGTATATGGGCTACTGCGAAAAATTTCGGGTGCGGCTTCCATCCCGGGGCTTTTCCTGGAGACGACGGTGATCGTGCCTTTCGCGGCCGGGTGCCTGCTCTATCTCGGGCGCGCCGGCTCCCTCCATTTCGGGGTCGGCACGCCGGGGTTGTCGCTCCTTCTCATCAGCACCGGGATCGTGACCGGGGTGCCGCTGCTCTGGTTCGCCCATGCCGCGCGCCATCTTCGCCTAACGACGCTCGGTTTCATGCAGTACCTCGCGCCCAGCTGCACTTTTTTCCTCGGCGTCTTCGCCTTTCATGAATCATTTCGCCACGGGCAGCTCCTCACTTTTGCGCTCATCTGGATTGCGCTCGCGATCTACACCGCGGATGCGATCGCGCGCTGGCGTTCCTCGAAGACGGCGGTCGTGCCCGTGGGCTAGAGCCGCGCACGGCGGAGCGCATCCCGGGGTGGTGTGGTAACGTGCCCGCTCATGTGGAGCGAAGATAATTTCCAGTACGCGATCGAGAACACCCAGGTTATCCTCGCGCCCGAAGGCAAGATTGCGACTTTCGGACACACCAGCTTTCGGTTCTATCTCATCAGCGAATTAATGGACCAGGTGAACGAGGTGCGGGTGCGCGACGGGCGGATTCACGCGGAACGTCCGCAGATCTTGACGCCCGACCATTATGCGCGGCTTCTCCTCGAAGGCTTCGGCGAGCAAGCGGCCCGCTACGCCGAGCAGCTCCGCGAACGCGCGCAGCAGTTCGCCGTCTTGCGCTACGGTTTTCAGTTTCGGAAAACCGATGTCGTGGAAAAAACCGTCCGCGCCTCGCTCACCTCGGTCATCGAGCAGACGAAAGCACGCGTCAATCGGGCCGAGGAACCGCTCAGCGCCGTAATCCAGGGAGTCGATGATGCCTGGGAGGTTTGTCTGCTTAAGTTTACGATCGATCTGATCGAGCGCTCCGCCGGTGGGAACTTGGGAGATCTCCGCCGGCGCGGTCTCATGTAACCGCCCCGCCGGCGTGTTATCGGTCTGATTTTACCTGATGTCTCGGTGGAAAAACCTCCGCTATCGCCTTGAGCGGGGCGGCCTGCGCTTGCTTGCCTTTGGCATCCCGCGGCTTTCGCGTCGAGCATGCGTCTGGCTCAGCCGCGTGCTCGGCGACATCGCCTTCGCGTTTGACCAGCGCGGACGCGCCGTCGCCTGCTCGAATGTCGAATGCGCACTGGGCGATCGCTACACACCGGCGCAGCGCAGGAAAATCGTGCGGGCGTCCTACCGGAATTTCGCGCGCACGATGCTGGATCTTTTTTGGGCGCAAAATCTCACGCCGACGAATTACCGCAATTTCCTGCGCCTGGAAGGTTTCGACACATTCCGCGAACGACACGCCCGTAGCCCGGGCGGATCGATCGCGATCTGCGTGCACATGGGCAATTGGGAGTGGGCCGGCCTCGCCCTCGGCTTCGCCGGAATTCCCTCGATCATCGTGGCGGAAAATTTCAAGAATCCGCTGCTGACCGAGACCTTTAATCGCCTCCGCCAGGTCAGCGGCCACACGATCATCCCGCAGGAAAAATCGATGCTCCGGCTGCTCAAGACGGTGAAGCGCGGGAGCGCGACCGGCATGCTCCTCGACCTGAGCATCCACCCGACACAAGCAGCCACGATCATTGAAGGTTTCGGGCTAAAAATGTGCGTCAGCGTTCTCCACGCGGTCCTGGCTCTGCGCGCCGGCACGCTACTCGTGCCGCTGGAGACAATCCCGCTACCTGACGGCACCTCTCGCGTGATTGCTCATCCGCCGGTCGATTTCCCCGCTACAGCGACCCCGCACGAGATCGCGCAACGCTGCTGGGATGTTTTCGAGCCGATCCTGCGAGCGAACCCAGCGAGCTGGCTCTGGCCGTATAAGCATTTCCGCTACCGCCCACGCGAGGCCTCCAGGCCTTATCCGGCCTACGCCAATGACTCGTCGGACTTCGAGAAACTGCTCCGCAGGATCACAAATGAGCAGGACGCAGCCGCGCGAGTCCTTGACTTCGAACGCTAAATTCCTTCTCGTCATATGATTCCACACCGGAACCGGAAGATACGAAGAACGACGTCCTCGCTTTTGCCAACTTCATGCGTGCGACCAAGGCCCCGAGTCGCGGGACGATCACGCCCGATGCTCTCGCTGGCGAGCAGCTCTTTAATCAGGTCGGTTGCGCGGTCTGCCACGTGCCTTCCATCCAGACGGCCGCCCCGGGGACTATGATCAATGGCAACTCGTTCGCTGTGCCGCGCGCGCTCGGGAACAAGATCGTCCATCCCTACAGCGACTTTCTCCTCCACGACATCGGCACCGGCGACGGCATCCCGATTCTGCCGCAGCCGGAGTATGCGGCGACCGCGTCGCAGATCCGGACCGCTCCGCTCTGGGGTTTGCGGACGCGCAACCGGCTGATGCACGACGGCCTTTCATTCACCCGCCAGGAAGCCATCCAGAAACATGGCGGCCAGGCCGCGAGCGTGACCAACGCCTACAACGCCCTCACGAGCGCGGAGCAGAATCAGCTGATCGCGTTCCTCAACTCGCTCTAGCCGCCTAACGAGATCGCTTAGCGGCGGCGGTTCGCGAGATGCGACATGGCGATTGCCATCGCAGCCGCCCCGAGGGTTTTCACCAAAGCCGGGTGCTGCGCGTAGATCTCGCTCACCCGGTCGATGATCGAAGGGTCGCTCTTCTCGGCTTGGGCGGCGGCTGCTTCGACCGCGGTCGTTGGGATCTTCTCGGCTGTTTCCGGCGTGATCGGCGCTGCCTGGCCCGGCCCGCCGGGGAGCGAAATCCCGGTCGCTTTCGTCAGCTGCGCGAGGAGGCCGGCGGCCGCGCCGCTGGAGAGGAGGGTGTTGAGCAGATTGGCGCGCTGCGTGCCCTTCGAGTTGCTGAAAAGCTGGCCGATCATCTGCGCGAAAGGCGGGGTCCGATCGGAGTGAAACATCGCGGCCAGTCCCCCCGCGAGATCCGTCGGAGGAGCGGCCTGCGCGACTTGGTTGAAATGAGTCTCCACCTCGCCTTCGCCGCCCGGTTGAAGTTCCTTCGCGTAATTCTGCAAGACGTTGCCGAGTTCATTCATCCAGTTCATGGGCGGAAGGTCGTGCGGCGCGGGGTGCTTGTCGAGGAGCGCAGATTAGGCTGGTCACTGGCCTAACGAGTTGCTAAAATGCGGCAAATGCGGCGGACTTCTCCCCTGGCTTTTTCCTTCTGGAGCGCGACCCTCGCCGTTTCTTTCGCGGCGCTGGAGCCGCATGAAGCGCCGGTAGGCGCGAAAGAAGATAGCCCCCGGCGTGAGCCCGGGGGTGCCGAGATTGATTAAGACCAAGCCCCGCAGGGGGCGGCAGGAAGAGGTGCGCTCGAGGCGGCGGCTGGTTCTGCCGCCCCTGCGGGGCTCATGGGAAGAAAAACGCTGATCCCCGGGCTCACGCCCGGGGCTAATCTCTGTCGCGCCTCCGGCGCTTCAATACGGCTGTTGCGCCTC
>JBBSLW010000228.1:0-3990 GCA_038233495.1 Chthoniobacterales bacterium
CGGGCGCGCCGTGCACGTCCGGTGCGGCCCCAGTCGATATGGTCGCGCCGGCGTTTCGCCTTCCGGTCATGAGCCCGATCGTGAGCACGGCCAGCGCCGTCACCACGACGACCGTTTCCGGCGTGGCGAATTGGAGCAGCTCGAGATAATTCATGGCTGCAAAAACCGCATTGTCTCCACCGCCGGTATGATCCGGTCGAGGAGCAGCTTGGGATAAAGTCCGACCGCGAGCGTGGCGAAAATCAAAAGGCTGGCGCCGAGTTTCTCCGCCAGGGTAATCGGCTCGTTAGGCGATACTTTTTCCTCCCGAAAATTTTCGAAACGTTCGTCGCCGAAGAACGCCCGCTTCATCGCGCGGAGAGTGAAAGCGGCGACCAGCACCATGCCCAGGCCGGTGATCCAGACCGCGAGCGGGAACGTTTTCCAGACGCCGATTAGGATGATGATTTCCGCCGCGAACCCGCTGAACCCCGGGATGCCCATCGACGCCGCCGAGGCCACGACAAAGGCAAAGGCGAGAAAGGGCATCGCGCGACTGAACTGCATCCGCGAGAGGTCATTGAGGTTGCGGGTGTGCGTCCGATAGTAAACCGCGCCGGCGAGGGCGAAGAGCAGCGCACCGATCACGCCGTGCGAGAACATTTGCAGAACCGCGCCGGAAACGCCGAGGAGATTGCCCGCCGCGAGCCCGAGGAGAATGAAGCCCATGTGGCTCACGCTCGAGTAGCCGATGACGAATTTGAGGTCGTCCTGGCGGAGCGCGACCGCGGCCGCGTAAACGATCCCGATGACCGCGAAGATTGCGATCCATTTGCTCCAGACCTGAAAGCCTAATGGAAAGAGATTGAGCGCGATCCGAAGGGCGCCATAGGCGCCGAGCTTCATCACGATCCCCGCGAGCAACATCGAGCCCGCGGTCGGCGCGGCCACGTGACCGGTTGGCGCCCAGGTGTGCAACGGCCAGATGCCGGCCAAAATGGCGAACCCAAGAAAGAGAACCGGAAAGGCCCAGGTCTGCAGTTCCGCCGGAAACTGGAAGCGCGCGAGCTGCGTCAGATCGAGCGAGCCCGTGCTCACGTAGATGACAAGGATCCCGATGAAAACGAGCGCGCCGCCGAAGAACGAATAAAGGGTCAGCTTCATCGCGCCGTACTCCTTGTTGGTCGAGCCCCAGATCGCGATCAGAAAATATTTCGGGACGATGACGAGCTCGTAAAAGACGAAGAAAAGGAAGAGATCCGCGCTCAGAAAAACGCCGTAGGATCCCGCCACGACCAAAAGCAGCCAGAAAAAGAATTCGTTAGGCCGTTCCTCCACCTTCCAGGAAAAGAGAACCGCGCAAAGCGCGGTCAACCCCGTCACCAAGGTCAGCGTCAGGCTGATGCCGTCGACCGCGAGGTGGTAACGCATGCCCAGCGCCGGCACCCACGGCACGCGTACGATCGTGGTGAAGTGTGCGAAGTCGGTCGCCCGATCAAACAGCGCCGCCAGGCTGATCGCGAATCCGGTCCCGGCGGTGGCGAGCGCCAGCCAGTGCGCGCAAACGCGTGGCAGAAGCAACGCGAGCAGCGCGCCGGCGAAAGTGAGATAAATCGTCCAGGCAATCATGAACGTTTCCGCTTTCCATAGCGCGGTGGCGATTCCTGCACATGGAAGCCAATTTCACGGGCCGTTTTCGGCGACGGCGCCATCAGCTGCCGGATCGCATCGATGATCGCGGCGATCTCGCTGTCGTGCTCACCCACGCGTTTTTCGAGATCGGCAAACTTCCGCGCCAATGCCTGATTTGTTTCCAAGGTCGCGCGCAACTTCACAAACGCGCGCGTGATCGCGATGTTGACCTTTACCGCGCGCTCGCTGTTGAGGACGCTGGAGAGCATGGCGACACCTTGTTCGGTGAAGGCGTGAGGCTGCCCACGCCGCCCGCCCCAACTTGAAATGCCAAATTGGCATCTCAAGATTTCCCATTCCTTCGCCGTCAGTCGAAACATGAAATCGGCCGGGAACCGGCTGCGGTTCCGCCTCACCGCCCGATTGAGCTGGCCGGTGGCAACTTCGTAAAGCGCGGCCAGGTCGAAATCCAGCAGCACGCGTTGTCCGCGCAGGAAACGGATCGATTGCGCGATTTGAGCGGTGGGCACGATCAATTTCTTCATCGCGTCAGCCTAGCAATCGCGCCATCTCGGTGACGGTGGTGTTGAAAAGGTGGAGGACGAACTGCGGATAGATCCCGAGCGCGAACATGAGAAGCGCGACCGGGACCGCGACCCACTTTTCGCCGAGGCGCAGATCGGGCAAGGCCGCGCAGCTTTCCACGAACGGCCCGCTGAAGAGCGCCTGCATCATGCGCAGGAAAACAATCGCGGTAATGAGCAACCCGAAGACCGCGACCGCGGCGAAGCCGGGCGCGAGCGCGAACGAGCCCTTGAAGATCAGGAATTCGCCAACGAAACCATTCAGGCCGGGCAAGCCTAACGACGAGAAGATCGCCACGCTCATCCAGCCGCAGAGGAGTGGCGTGCGTTGCATGAGGCCGCCGAAGTCGCCCAGCCCGCGCACCCCGCGCCGCTGTTCGAGCAGGCCGACAAAGTAGAAAAGCGCGGCCGCGGTCAGGCCGTGGTTGAAAATTTGCAGGAAGACTCCGCTCAGCGCCGCCTGCGCTTCGATTGCCGGCGCGGTGGCCGTCGCTGTGACCGCGAAAAGCCCGAGCATGCAGTAGCCGAGGTGGTTGATCGAAAGGTAGGCCACCATGCGTTTCAGGTCGGTCTGCGCCCAGGCCGCGAGCGACGAGAAAATGATCGAGCACACCGCCAGCCCGAGCAGCCACGGCCCGAGCAAGCGGACTTCGTTAGGGAAAAGCGGCAGGAGCAATCGAATGAAACCGTAAACGCCCATTTTCGAGAGCGCACCGGTCAGAACCATCGACGCTCCGGTCGGCGCGGCTTCGTAGGCGTCGGGCAGCCAAGTGTGAAACGGGAAAAGCGGCACCTTGACCGCGAGCCCGAGAAAGATGCCGGCGAAGACGAGCCAGCGCACGTCGCCGGTCAGGAGCCCGCTTTTCCCGAGACGCGCCAGCTCCGCGAAATCGAAAGTCCCCCTCACGAAATAGATCCCGAGGAACGAGAGCAACATCGCGACGCTCCCGAGGAAGGTGTAGAGGAAAAACTTCGTCGCGGCGCGATCGCGTCCCGGGCCGCCCCAGATTTTGATGAGGAGAAAGCCCGGGATCAGGCTCATCTCGTAAAACAAAAACCAGAGCACGAAATTCTGGGCCGTGAAGGTCCCGTAGAGCGCGGACTGCATCACGAGGAGGAGCGCGCAGAAGCCGCGATCCATCCGTTGCGCGAGGAGCGCGAAAGGAAAAACCAGCGCGGTCAAAAGAACGAGGAGCAGGCTCAGGCCGTCGATCCCGACGTGCAGCTCCGCACCGATCGCCGGGATCCAGGCATGGCGCGCCACCATTTGCAGCCCGGCCACCGCCGGGTCGAAATGCCGCCAGAGCAGGAGCGCAAAAATGGTCGTGAGAAGCGTGCTCCCGAGCGCGACGGCGCGCCCGTAATTCCGCGGCGCCACGCTCACGAAAAGCGCCCCGAGAATCGGAAGATAAATCAATCCCGCGATCAGGTGAGCCATGCGTAGAAAATGAGCAGTGCCAGCGTCCCCAGCGCGATCGCGCCAAGATAAGTCTGGACTTGTCCGGAATGCCGCGCCGCGAGCAACCGGCCGAAACCGCGCGCCGCGCCGCTCGCGTCGTTCACACCGGCGTTAATCCCGCGTTCGTCGAAACCTTTCGTGAGGCCGCCTAACGTTCGGCCGAGCGCGCCGACCGTGCCGACGAGGCCGTCCCAAAAATAGCGATCGAGAAAATCCGCAAGCCGGGCCGCCAAACGCGCGGCCGCGAGCACCGTCCAGTCGTAGAGTTCATCGAGCCACATCCGGTTCTCGAGAAAACGAAAGACCGCCGGGAGCGCGCGCTCCAGCGGATCGGTC
>JBBSLW010000229.1:0-3952 GCA_038233495.1 Chthoniobacterales bacterium
ATCGGCCGGAGGCCATTTCAATCCCACGAACCAGCCGCATGCCGGGCATGATGTCGCGGCCCGCCACGAAGGCGATCTCGGCAACATCGAGGCCGACAGCGCGGGCAAGGCGCATCTGGAGTTGACCGATAAAAACCTTGCGATGAGCGGTGAGAATTCCATCATCGGCCGCGGCCTGATCGTGCATGAGAAAGCCGACGACCTGAAAACGCAGCCGACCGGCGATGCCGGTGGCCGCCTCGCCTGCGGCGTGATCGGGGTCGCGAAACCGTAACCCGAAACGCAAGCCTCGACGAACAAAACGTGGGAGCCGCCCCGGGGCGGCGAGGATCGCGCCCGACGGCTCCCGCGTTTTCCCCTGTCCAATCCCCGGTCGACTGTGCGAATTTCCCGCTGATGGATTTGATGACCCTCAAGGAAGTCCGCCAGGCCGTCGCGCAAGGGCCCCTCGAGGCGCGCGTCCATGTCCAGCTCGAGACGGTCGCGGCCAAGTTCACCCGGGAACAAAAGCCCTATTGCGAATTGACCCTGGCCGACGCCGCCGATCGCATGACGCTGCGGGTCTGGAGCGATCATCCGAGCTACAAGGCGTGTGACTCGATGGCGAGCGGCGATTTCGTCGAGATCACGGGCGAGTTTTATCAGCACCAGCAATACGGCCTCGACGTCCGCCGCTGGCAGACGCGCCCGCTCCGCGCGGAGGAACAAAGCCATCTTCTCCAGGGTCCGCCCGCGCTCCGCGCGAAACAGGCGGCCGATTGGGAATTCATCGTCGCCACGACCGCGGCGATTCGCGATCCGCGGCTTTACGCGCTTTGCGCCGAGTTCATCGCGCAATATGGCGACCGTTTCCGGCGCACGGCCGGCGCGCGCACTTATCATCACGCGCGGCGCGGCGGCCTGGTCGAGCACACCGCCCAGATGATGCGGGTCGCGACCCAGATCGCGCCGCTCTATCCCGAACTCAACCTCGATCTCCTCGTGGCCGGTGTTCTCTTCCACGATTCCGGCAAGCTCTGGGAAAATCATCTGCCCGAGACCGGCTTCAGCATGCCGTTCGATGAGCGCGGTGAGATGGTCGGGCACATCCCGATCGGGATGGAACTGGTCAATGCGCTCTGGCGCAAAATCGAAGCCGACGAGCGCGCCGCGGATTGGCAAAAGCTCGCGCCGCCGATGGAGGATTGCCGGCTGCATCTGCTCCATCTCATCGCGGCGCATCACGGCGAGCCGCAGTTTGGTTCGCCGGTTTATCCGAAGACGCCGGAAGCGCACGCCTTGAATTACATCGATAACCTCGACGCCCGGCTCGAGATGATTTTTGCCGGCTACCCGGTGGCGAAACCGCTCGCGGCCCGCATTTTTGAACGGGTCCGCCCCTTGCCGGGCAACCTGATCAAGCCGCTCGAGAAATTTTCCGGGTAACCCTGGCTGGGTAGCACGGGCTGCCAGCCCGTTGGTCGGCGGAGCCTCCGCCGACGAACTTCCAAACGCGCGTCCGATTTCGCCGCCAGATTCGTCCAAAGGAAAAGTCCGCGATGGCAGGCTGCCATCGCCAACGGGCTGGCAGCCCGTGCTACCCGAGCCTTCGCTGCGCTTCGCGCAGATATTCTTCGTCGATCTCGAATCCGACGAAGCGCTCTACCCCGCAACGCTTCGCCGCCAGGGCCGAATTCCCAATCCCGAGAAATGGGTCCAGCATCCTCCGCACTCTCGTTAGGCCATGCAGCCGGATGCAATTGACCGCCAGTTGGACCGGGAACGTCGCCGGATGCGGCCGCTCTTTCGCCCGCCGCTGGATGGTTTCGTACGGAACGAACCAGGTGTTGCCCCGGCAACGGCGATCGCGCCCCGCGGTATGGCTCCAGCGCGCGATGTTCGATTTGTCGGCGTAAGGCACGCCGAGCGCGAGCCGGTCGATCGGCGTCTTCCCGTTAGGCGTGAACTGGAAGACATACTCGTGGCAATCGTTCAGAAACCGCGGTGAGCTGATCGGCTTGAAATGTCCGCGCGAAATCTCCGCGCCGGTTTCATCCGGAATCGTGATCGCCTTGATCCAGTGAATCGTGTTTTGCAAAACGAAAAACTTCCGCAGCCGCAGGACGAGCTCGTGCGGCAACATCGGATTGGACGGAGCCGCGCCGACGTTGAGAAAAAGCGATCCGTTAGGCCGAAGGAGCCGGCTGATTTGCCCGGCCCACTCGTCGCACCAGTCGAGATAGGAGCCGCGCGTCGCGGTGTCGTCGAATTTGCCATAGCGAATCCCGAGGTTGTAGGGCGGCGACGTGACCGCGAGGTCGATCGAGGCCGGCTCGAGCTGGGCCATCCCGGAGACGCAATCGCTCAAACGCAGATCGAACTCGGTCATGCGACAAGATAAATCGCGCGCTGAAAAAGTACAAGCGAAAGCAAACACCGGGCGAGACGCCCGGTGGCACCACAGGCAAGATGGCTGTGCTACGGCGGGCGGATGCGCGAACAACCTTGATGATTTTTCCCCCCACCGGTTCGGGATGACATCACCAGCGCGCTCGATAAGTTACGAGCGATGTCGGACAAGCCGTTCAAGCTCAAGATCGCCGACCGCGAATTCACTTCGCGGCTCCTCGTCGGCACGGGCAAATTCGCGTCCAACGAATTGATGCGCGACGCGCTCGAGGCGAGCGGGACGGAGCTGGTCACGGTCGCGCTGCGCCGCGCCGATCTCTCCGGGAAGGCCGATCCTTTCGCGAACATCCTCGATTTCATCGACCCGAAACGTTTTCTCCTTCTCCCGAACACGAGCGGCGCGCGCAACGCCGAGGAAGCCGTGAGGCTGGCCCGGCTCGCGGTCAGCGCCGGTCTGCCTTCCTGGATCAAGCTCGAGATTCATCCCGACCCGCGCTACCTGCTGCCCGACCCGGTCGAGACGCTGGCCGCGGCTACGATCCTAGTGAAGGAAGGTTTCACCGTCCTGCCCTACATCAATGCCGACCCGGTCCTCGCGAAACGCCTCCAAGATGTGGGGACGGCCACGGTCATGCCGCTCGGTTCACCGATCGGGAGCAACCGCGGCATCGAGACCCGCGCCCAGATCGCGATCATCATCGAACAAGCCACCGTCCCCGTCGTCGTCGACGCCGGCCTCGGCGCCCCGAGCCAGGCCGCCGAAGCCCTCGAGATGGGTGCCGACGCCGTCCTCGTCAACACCGCGATCGCGATCGCTTCCGATCCGGTGCGAATGGCGCACGCTTTCCGCAAAGCGGTCGAAGCCGGCCGCGACGCGCGCGAGATCGGCCTCGCCGAGAGCCGCGCCACCGCCTCCGCCACCAGCCCCCTCACCGCCTTCTTCACCTCCTCCGACCCCTCCTAATCCCACTCCTGCTCCTGCTCGTAATCGTGCTCGTGCTCCTGCTCGTGATCGACAACAAGCGGCTGATATCAACACGAAGGTAGAGAGAGGCAACCG
This sequence comes from Chthoniobacterales bacterium, assembly GCA_038233495.1. Classification (GTDB taxonomy): domain Bacteria; phylum Verrucomicrobiota; class Verrucomicrobiia; order Chthoniobacterales; family UBA10450; genus Palsa-1392. The sequence continues at coordinate 3,449 of JBBSLW010000229.1, forward strand.
TCGGTGCCACCAAGCGATCCCCGAACCAACCAAGCCTCCGCCAACCGCATCTGACGACGGGTCTCTGAAGCTCACCCCGCACAAGCTTCCCAAGAACGACCTATTTCCCCTCCATTTCAGGAATTCCGCGGGCTGCATGCCAAAATCGCACTACGTCGATGAGCGATTTTCCGTAATCGACGCGGGTAGATGACCCGGTAGGCGCGGACAACGATTTCGCGGACGGCAGGATCGCCGAATTCGGGCACCACCCGCCCCATCTCAGGAAAGTCGGCCAGCCGCTGGATGCTGCTCACGAGGAACTGGCCGAAGCGCACGGCAAGCTCAGGCGAGTCCATCGAAATGTAACGCACGATCCCCGGAGATCGCGCCGGGCCGACGGCGAAAGGGCTATTTGATAACCCATGAAGGCAACTCGCGCTCGATCTCCTCGAGCCCCTGCCGCACCGCCGCCACAAACTCGATCTCCCGCGCCACATCATGCAGAGAGACATTTTCGGGGAG
>JBBSLW010000230.1:0-3943 GCA_038233495.1 Chthoniobacterales bacterium
GCCAGCGTCACTTCGGTGCAGTCAGGGCGCACTTCCTCAAACTCCACCAAACCCATTAGATCGATGTTCCCGCCCCAAGACTCGAAAGCCAATTGGTCCGGCGAATCACCGTCGATCGCGGCGACGACCGTGTTCGCCTCAAAGCGGAGTGGTCCCCGAAAGCTGAAATCGAGCGTTTTCGACGACGTGACCGTGGCTCTCGTGACTCTCACGAATTGCCGGCGGTAAGACTGAATGCTGGAGAGGCGGTTCTTGCACTCATCCAAGGACTGGCTCATGGGAAGGGTTTTTTGTATAAGCATGGGTTTATTCAGGTTGTGCCATCATTTTAGCAATGCACGTGCCGATAGCGCCCTGCCCGGGAAAGGGTACTTCACAGCTCGCTAATTGTGTAATTGATCGTTACACAACTGTCACCATCCGGCTGTCAAGTGCTGACACTCAGCGGTCGATTTCCGGCATCATCCGGAACAACGGAGCCGCAATCTCAGCCGCGGCCCGGTCGAACCGCGCCAGGAGCGGTAATGGCAGGCAGACCTGAAGAATTTCCGCATTCGTCGTGGACGCGACATCCGCTTCTGCGCCGATCTGGTTCAAAACCACGCCAGCACAGCGCAACCCAGCCGCCTCGATCGCCCGGACGGTGAGCAGGATGTGATTCAGGCAGCCGAGGCGGTTCTGCGCGACGACGAGCGCGGGCAACTGCAGCTCGCCGGCAAAGTCGTTCGTGAAATAATCGGCCGTGATCGGAACCATCCAGCCGCCCACCCCTTCCACCGCCACGAAATCAAACCGCTCGCTTAACGTGAGAAAGCCTTCGCGCAGAAGCGGTAAATCGATCTCGCGGTTCTCCGCCCTCGTGGCGGTTAACGGGGCCGCCGGGGTCTGCAGCCAGACCGGATTCACTTCGTCGAGCGTGAGGCCCACCCCGCTCGCCGCCAGCAACTGCACCGCATCATCGCGGTCGCCACAGCAGATCGGCTTGTAACCGGCGCAACGCATCCCGCGCGCGCGCAATCGCTCGAGCAGCCAAACCGTGAAACTCGTTTTGCCGACCCCGGTATCGGTGCCGGTCACGAAAACGCTCACGCCGCCGCCCGATCGTCGCCCGCCACGGCGCGCAGCATCGATTCGAAAATGCGCGTCCCGTCCTTGCTCCCCAGTCGCTCTTCACAGGCGCGATCCGGATGCGGCATCAGGCCAAAGACGTTGCGCGCGCGGTTGCAGATCCCGGCGATATTTTCGACCGAACCGTTCGGGTTCGCGGCCGATGTAATCTTGCCTTCCGCATCGCAATAACGAAGCAAGACCTGTTGCCGTTCATTCAGCTCGCGCAAAGTCGTTTCATCCGCGTAATAGCAGCCTTCTCCGTGCGCCACGGGCAAGCGCAGCAGGGTGCCGATCGGCATCCCGCGAGTGAACGGCGACTCCGCAGCCTCGACCCGCGTCGTCGCCATCTCACAGACAAAATGGAGCGAACGATTGCGCACGAGCGCGCCAGGGAGCAAGCCCGCTTCGCAGAGGATTTGGAAACCATTGCAAATCCCGATGACCAGTTTGCCTGCCTCCGCGTCGGCCACGACGGCGCGCATGATCGGCGAGAAACGCGCGATTGCGCCACAGCGCAGATAATCGCCGTAGGAAAACCCGCCGGGCAACACAATCGCATCCCAACCCTTCAACGAAGTCTCCTTGTGCCAGACGAAATCCGCTTCGATTCCGTTCAGGCCGCGAACCGCGGCGAGGCAATCCTGGTCGCAGTTTGAGCCTGGGAACTGGATAACGGCGAATTTCATTTGGTTTCGTTAGGCAATTCCAGGCGGTAATCCTCGATCACCGGGTTGGAAAGAAGATCGTGACACAGCTCGCGCAACTTCCCTTCCTGCCCCGCGAGATCCCCTTCCAGCTCGATCTCGAGATAGCGGCCGATCCGGACCTCGCGCGCCCCGGTGAACCCGAGATGATGCATCGCTTCGCGGACCGCGGCGCCCTGCGGGTCGAGCACGGTTTCCTTCGGCGTCACGATCACTTTCACTTTCATCCGGCACTATTAGCCGGGCCCGGCGACCTCGGAAGCGAAAAGATTGGGGCTCTCTCGCGGCCGGCGGGTCACGCTTTCGTCCGCCCGCAAAGCCGTTAGAGTCCTTTCGTTATGGAACAAATTCTCGCGGGCAAAACCGGCGTCGTTTTCGGCGTCGCCAACAAACGCAGCATCGCATGGGCGATCGCCAAGGCTTGGGCCGCGGCCGGCGCCCGGCTCATATTTAATTACCAGGGCGAACGTCTCAAGGAGAACGTCGAGGAACTCGTCTCCGAGTTTGGCCCGGATATGCCGCTCTTTCCCTGCGACGTTTCCAAGGACGAAGAGATCGCTTCCTTTTTCGAGAAAGTGAGCGGCCAGACCAAGCGCCTCGACCTTCTCCTGCACTCCGTCGCCTTCGCTCCCAAGGCAGCGCTCGAAGGCGATTTCGTGAGCACGACGCGCGAAGCCTTTCGGACCGCGCACGACATCAGCGCCTATTCGTTAGTCGCGCTCAGCCGCGCGGCCGCGCCGCTGATGACGGAGGGTGGCAGCATCGTCGCGATGACTTATTACGGGAGCGAGAAAGTCGTCCCGCACTACAACGTGATGGGCGTGGCCAAGGCCAGCCTCGAAGCCAGCGCCCGCTATCTCGCCTACGATCTCGGCTCGAAGAGAATCCGAGTAAACTGCATTTCCGCCGGGCCGGTCAACACCCTCGCGGCCCGCGGAATCAGCGGTTTTTCCGCGATGCTGAAACATTACCAGCAACACGCACCGCTCCAGCGGAGCTGCGACCCTAACGAGATCGGGCAGACCGGCCTCTTCCTCGCGAGCGACGGCGCGGCCGCAATCACCGGCCAGGTCCTCTACGTCGACGGCGGCTATCAGATCATGGGGATGTGAGCGCCCCGCGTCGCGGCCGGAGGATCTTCCGGCCGGCCGTCACGATCCAATAGGGCGCGTTGATCATGAAGATGAGCAGCAGCCATTGATTGTAGATGAAGGTCAGCCGCATCGAGTAATCGAGCCCGAGGTGGAAACATAAAAGCGCGACGCCGCCGAGCAGCGCCCAGGCGCGATTGATCAGCATGAGGGGCGCCCCGAGCTCGAGGAGCAAACCCGTGGCCGCGATCAGCGCGACGATCCAGCCATGGGCCGCGGCGAAATTTGCAAGCGCCAATTGCTGCTCCAGATCGGCCCGGTCAAAGGTGTCGTAGAATGATTGGTAGGCAGATTTGCTGATCGAGACGCCGATCCAGCGCGCCTGGAAAGGCCAGAGGCCTTTGGTGACGATAAGTTTCGCGAGGCCAGCCAGCAGATAGACCGCCACGATGGTTTGTTGCGACCACCAGATGGCGCGACTCTCGAGCAGCGCGCGTTCTTCTCCGTGACGCCGGCGCCAGAGCCCGTAGAAATGCGCGGCAGTTTGCGCGAGCAGGACGAGCGAAACGATCTGGAACGCGTGTTGAATCGCCCCCTGCGAATTGAGGACTGCGTTGGCCGCGACATTGACGAACAAAGCGACCGGCAGAGCCAGCCAAACGACCACACGCAGCGCGTAAAGGATCAGCGCCGCGGCCAGCCCCATGCGCGCATAGGAGTAGATCTGCGGATCGAGCAGGAAGCGCAAATCGAGCATGCGCGCGAGTCCGTTAGGCGCAGGAATGCCATTCACGAACAGAACGGCCGGAGTCGCCAGCCAGACGAGCCAGGCGAACAAGCCGCGCATGAGCAGGCGCTCGTAAAAGGCAAAGCGTGGAATCTGCGGAGGCGTCATTGATGTCGCGCCACCGTGCTCGTCTCCAACCGAACCGCGTCATCTTCCTGGCGCACTTTGACGTGCTGCACCTGCAGGCCGGCGAGTAGTTTTTTCGCCTTCGGCCGCGTCGCCGTGAGTCCATCGAGATAACGCAGGAGCGA
>JBBSLW010000231.1:0-3935 GCA_038233495.1 Chthoniobacterales bacterium
AACTGCCGGCCGGGACGCAACCGGGCCAGCGCTTTCGATTGCGCGAGCGCGGGCTGCCCGGCGCCAACGGGGGGCGCGGCCATCTCTATGTCGTCGCGCAAATCCGGATCCCGAAAAAGTTGAGCGAGGCCGAGCGCGCGCTTTGGGAACAGCTCGCGCAGTCGAAGACCGCGTAACGATCAATTTCTCACACTACGAACACGACGGTCGCCCCGTAGTGGCCCTGGTGGCCTTGGTGTGAAACTCGACAGCCGGGCCACTCTTCCGCTAAGAACATCGGAATGAAAATTTCTCTCGGCTCCGACCACGCCGGCTTTCGCTACAAGGAAAAGATCAAGGAGCTTCTCCTGTCGTTAGGGCACGAGGTCGAGGATTTCGGCACGACGAGCGAGGAGCCGGTCGATTATCCGAAGTTCATCCGCTCGGCGGCGGAAGCGGTCGCGCGCGGGGAATGCGACCGGGGGATCGTCCTCGGCGGCTCGGGAAATGGCGAAGCGATGGCCGCGAACAAGGTGCGCGGGGTGCGCTGCGCGCTCTGCTGGAACGAGGAGACGGCCCGGCTCTCGCGCCAGCATAACGATGCCAACGTGCTGTCGTTAGGCGAACGGGTCATCGCCGAGGAGATGGCTTTGCGAATCGTCCAGGTCTGGCTCACGACTAATTTCGAGAACGGCCGGCACAGCGCCCGGATCGCCCAGCTCGACCTGTAGCGGCTACAGGGCGAGCCAGACGCTGCCGAGAAAGACCGCGCTGACGAAGGCGTTGCTCTGAAAAAATACCTGGTTGACCCCGGCGAGGTCGCGCCGGGCCGCGCTTCGGTGTTCGTAAACCAGCGCCCCCGCGACCAGCGGCATGGCGACGAAATAAATCCCACCTAACGACGCCGCCCAGCCAAAGGCGAGGAGGGCAAGGAACATCGCAAAATGGAGCAGTTGCGCGAGGCGGAGCGCGCCCGGGATGCCGAGCCGCACCACCATCGAGTGCAACCCTTCGCGCCGGTCGAACTCGTAATCCTGGGTCGCGTAAATCAGGTCAAACCCCGCGACCCAGCCGATCACCCCCGCGCCGAGCAGCACCGGCGCCAGTGCGAGTCGGCCGGTCGCGGCAATCCACGCCCCGGCCGGCGCGATGGCGAGCGCGAACCCCAGAAAGAAATGGCTCGCCGCAGTAAAGCGTTTGGTCAGCGAATAGACAAAAACGATGACGAGCGCGAGCGGCGCGAGGAGCAGAGTGGCGCGGTTGATCGCCGCCGCCGCCGCGATGAAAGCCGCGGAGCTGAGCGCGAGCCAGGTGAGCGCGGCGGTCCGCGAGAGAAGCCGATGGCGCAGCGCGGTGCGCGGATTGCGCTGATCGAGATTCCAATCGACGAGGCGATTGAAAAGCATGGCGGCAGTCCGGGCGCAAACCATGCAGACCAGAACGAGCACGAGGAGTCGCAGCGACGGCCGGCCGTCGGTCGCGACGAGAAGCGCCCCGAGCGCAAAAGGCAGGGCAAAGATGGTGTGGGAAAACCGGATCAGGCTCAGGAAGCGCGCCAGGCCGCTGTTTTTGAAGGAATCTGGAAACCGGGAAGCCATGAGGTCCAGATTCCTAACGGCTTCCTGGTCTCCGGGCTTCCTGATTCATCCGATCGAGCAGCGCAGGGTTCAACGCAGGAGCGCCTCGAGCCGGGCGCGGGCGCCGGACAGAATCGGAGTGCCGTGAGCGAAAAAAAGCCGCTCGAAAGGCCACGCGAAAAGCTGCCGGAGCGAGCGCCGCATTTCGTCTTGGTCCGAACAATATTTCGCCGGCAGAAAGGTGAAACCGTAAGGCTCGAAATGGATCAACGCGTCCCCGACCACGAGCGTTCCCCCGGCGTCGGCGAAATGGAACGCCATCTCGCCCGGCGCCGCGCCCTCGAGCGCGATCGCGGTCACCCCGGGCGCGAGTGGTTCACCAGAGGCGAGGGGCTGGGTGCGGGCGCTGCCGAACTCTCCCTGGAGCGTGGCCGCCGCAAAAATTGTCGTTTTCAAGGCCCGGCCAAAATCTGCGGCCGCTCGCAGATGGTTTCCGTTCGTGACCAGCACGATCCCGACGTCTCCGGCAGCCGTCAGCTCCTTCAGGAGGCCGGCTTCCAGCGGGATCGGATCGATAAAAAAGAGCTGCCCTCCGAGGAGAACGGCGGTCGAGAAAAGATCGGACTTCACCGCGGGATCGAAGGCCTGCCAGAGCCAGAGGGAAGGGGAAATCTGCTGGAGATCAGCGGCTTCAGGCACGGGATTAAAGGAGGCTGGCGGGAGATGGCATTGTAGCTGCTACAATAGATCTAATTACTAGAAAAACCATATGATGACCTTCTCCTATCAAGCTCGCGATGGTTCCGGCAATATCGTAAACGGTATTCAGGACGCCATCAACGAGGACAACGCTGTCACCAGTCTCATGGGCCGTGGCCTCATGGTCCTGTCTCTCCAACAAAAAGCCGCCGCCTCTCGTAAAAAAAACAAGGTGCTGACAGTCAAGGAAACCGATCTCGTCCTTTTCACCCGTCAGCTCGCGACCATGATCGAGGCCGGCATCTCGCTTACCCAGGCGCTGACCGCGCTCTACGAGCAGTGCGACCCGAAGCGGCAGAAGAACCTGCGCAACGTGATCAGCGACGTCACCGCCCGTGTCCAGAGCGGCGAGACCTTTAACGAATCGATCGCGAAACATCCGCGGGTCTTTAACCGGCTCTTTGTAAGCATGGTGAAAGCCGGCGAGACAGGCGGTTTGCTCTCGGAGATTCTCGATCGGTTGGCCGGCTTCCTCGAAGCCAGCGCCCGCCTCCGTAAGAAGGTGAAATCGGCCATGACCTACCCGGTCATCGTCATCTGTATCGCGTTTTTGATCACCACTTTCCTCATCGTCCGGGTCGTGCCGGTCTTCGGCGAGATCTTCAAGGATTTCGGCGCGCAATTGCCGGCACCGACCCAGTTCCTGATCGACCTGAGCGACTTCATCCGGGCCCGCTGGTATTTCATGATCCTCGGGATCGGCGGCACCATTTTCGGGACTCGCGCTTTCCTGCGCACGACCCGCGGACGGCAGTTGAGTGATCGCTGGAAATTGAAATTGCCGGTCTTCGGACCGCTTGTGCACAAGATCTGCATGTCGCGTTTTTCACGCACCTTTGCCCAACTCATCCGCAGCGGTGTGCCGATCCTGGAAGTGCTCGACATCGTGGGCGGCTCCTCCGGCAACCACGTCGTGGAAGAGAGCATCAACGGCGTCAGCGCGGACGTGGAGAAAGGCGACAACCTTTCCGTCGCGCTCTCGAAGAAGAAGATTTTTCCGCCCATGATGCTGCGGATGGTGGCCGCCGGCGAATCGACCGGCCGGATCGACACCATGCTGGAGAAAATGGCGGATTTTTGGGACGAAGAAATCGAAGCGCTGCTCGACGCCATGACGTCGTTAATCGAGCCGCTTTTGATCGTGTTCCTCGGGGTGATCGTGGGCGGCATCGTGATCGCGATGTTCCTGCCGATCTTCAAGTTGAACGAAGTAGTTTCGCAGAGCAAAAGCTAGGGAGAAGCTTGCTCGGTGGGAGGGAGGGCGGCTCGCAAGAGCCGCTCTCTTTTATTTTCTCTCGTCCTCGTCCTCGTCCTCGTCCTCGTTCGAGGGCTTGACGCTGGAGGGACGACCGAAGCCTGCCCGCCGTGGCGGGTGTCGTCCGTGTTTGATGAAATGGGGACGGGACAGCGCCCGTCCCTCCAACCCCGCTCCTCTTAATCCTGCTCTTGCTCCTGCTCCTAATCCCTCATCTCCGTCGGGGCAGGATTAGGATTAGGAGCAGGAGTAGGATTATGAATCGGCGGACTGGTCACCTGCTCGACCCGGGAGTACATCTCGAAATAAATCCGCTCAATCGCGGCGGCGGGATCTTCCAGCATCATGCTTTCCTTGATCTTGCT
>JBBSLW010000232.1:0-3928 GCA_038233495.1 Chthoniobacterales bacterium
CCCTGCAATTCGAGATACTTGTCGAGGAGCTCGATCCGGACGGGATTTTCGCCCGAAAGAATCCAGTTCAGATGCAGACGACCTCCTTCGCCTACGATCCGGGCGTCGTAGGATTGATCCCGGGCTAACGAGCGATGGAGCGCGATCGAACCCGAGGAGACGTTCGGATTCAGCGCCACCTCCGCGCCCGAGGCGGCCATCGCTTCCGCTTCCAGGACGCGATTGCTTTCGCCGTTCATGGTCAGGCGCGAATCGACGTCGAGCGTCCAGGAAATGATCAGCGCGCTGAGCAAAAAAAGCGCCCAGAGCGCGAGGAGCAGAGCGGCCCCGGAAGATTGGGTGCGGGCAGGAATTCGCATCGGATTAAAGCGGCGTGCGCCGCAGCGGCAGGACGGCTTCCCACGGGACCGACCCGCCCGCGCGCATGATCGTTAGGCGAACGAGATGCGGGAGGGTGCCGCGGTCCGTCCAGCGATCGACCCAGGCGTTCAGGCGCGGATCAAAATAGCGAATCTCGAGGCTCTTGAGATTGTTCAGCAGCGGGATCCACTGCTTGTTCTCGTCGACCGGGTTGCCATCATCCTGCGATTCGCGCACGATGCCGAGCTCCATCGCGTTGCTCTTCTCCACCGGTCGCAACCGCATCGTGACCGAGTATTCGCCCGCCGCATAACGAGTGAGCAAGCCCGGGCCGGACGAGCAAACCCAGGTCATCTCATCGCGCGAAATGCCTTCAAACTTGAACGGCTCGCCGAGCAGACTCCCCTGCCCCGCCGGCAGGTCCTGGAATTCTTCCGTCAGCATGCTGGCCAGCCCGGAATAGGCCGTATCGCGTTCGCTCAATTCCGTCGAGATCCGCACCGCGGTCAGGTTCGCGGCCACGAACCGATAGATCGCCAGCGCCATCATTGCGAGAATCGCCACCGCGAGGGTGATCTCGAGCAGGGTGAAGCCGAGTGATTTGCGCTCAGCCCGCACGGTAAACATAGAAAACCAGCTGCTTGCTCAGGGCCGTGCCGTCGCGCGACCATTCCGCGGTCAGAGTGACGCGGCTGATCCCGCTGATGATGGTGTTATCCCCCTCGAGCAATTCTTCCGGGACGCTTTTCTGGATCAGCCTAACGACGCCGTATCCGGTGTCGATTTTGTCCTCCTTCGAGGCATCGGGATGGACTGGGCTCGACTGCAGCTCGGCCATCCGATTGGCCAGCACCAGCCGCACGCGATTGTCTTCCTCGCTCATCTGGCTGGCGCTCATCACATTTGAGACGGCCCGGCCGAGCGCGAGCACGCCGACCGCGAAGATCGTGACCCCGAGCAGGACTTCGTAGAGCGCGAAGCCGAGAAATTTTCTATTTCGCCGCATAACGAACAATCTGCGGCCGCGCCGAGAGGGGCGAGTAATTCACCTCCCAGGTCCCATCGGGCCCCTTGAACCGCACGTTGGCCGGCTCGCACACGCCGGAGGGCCAAAAAATCCATTGCGCGAGCGGATCCTTCTCCAGCGCCATCGGCAGGCGCAGGAGAAAAGCATGCCCCTTATCCAGGGCGAGGGTGGCGACCGGCGCATCCGAGTCACCTTCGATCCGCGTTTCCGGGCGGAGAATGACGGAACTTTTCTGCCACTCGATCAAGTAAGGACGGCGTTCCTGCACGCTGCGTTTCTGGGCCATGTGCACCATCTCGTTCATTCCATCGAGCGAGCGTTTCAGGCGGCGATCCGACAGCACGCCGGTCACGCTCGGGATCGCGAGCAGGAGCAGGACGGCCAAAATGGCGACCGAGATGGCGATCTCGATCAGGGTAAAACCCTTGCGGCGGTGCATGGGCGAATTTTACGACGCCGGAGGGAAATCACAACCACGCCGAGGCGGAAGAATGTGCACGGAAACGGGCGAGTAAAAAAAGGAGGCCGACGAACTCTCCCTCCGCATCGCCACAGACGCCGGGTATCGCGCGCGTCTCGCATGCTGGTTGCGGCGTCCCGCCGCGACGGACTTTTTCGAGGACGCCTGCGATCCGGTTTCCGCGTCCGGTCAGCCGGCGAAAGTTCGTGATCGCGGGACGCGCTCACCAGCAACCGGGACGGTCGCGCTACCCGGAGGCGGGCCGGCCGCTGGGCGGTATCGTTGGTCTGCTTCCGCTTCGACATGGGAACCCGGCCGAGAGCAACGCGTCGCTAGAAAAGTGCAAGCTGCCGTCAGCGCGCTCTTCTGCCCTGTGATAGCATCCGTCCGTGCTTCCGTCTGTCGCCGCACCGCCTTCGCCGCCACCCGTCGCCGCCGAGATTCCGCCGCTTCGCCTGCGCCCGATGCACAAGGCGCTTCTTCTCTTCGCCGCGTTCAGCGTCCTCGGCCTCATGACCTGGCAGGGTCTCACCACCGGCGGTTCGCCTGATCCCACCCGCGCCAACACCAGCCGGAGCGTCGCGGTTCTCGACATCGGCATTCTCGTTTTCCGGGAAGGCCTCGAGTGCATCCTGGTGCTGGCCGCGATCACCGCGAGCATGACCGGGCCGCGCAGTTCCTATCGCCGCCCGGTCGCCTGGGGCGCGGGGGTCGCTTTTCTCGCCACGCTCGTGACCTGGATGATCGCCGTTCGCATCATGAGCGCGCTCGCCGACAACGTTTCCGCGCTCAACCTGCAAGCCGCCACCGGCCTCCTCGCCGTTGTCGTTCTGCTCGTGATCATGAACTGGTTTTTCCACAAAATTTATTGGGGCGGCTGGATTCGTTCGCACAATCGCCGGCGCAAAACGCTCCTGACCAGCGGCGCCTCCGCGGGCGCGTCCCAGACCCGGCTGATCTGGGGTTTGATCCTGCTCGGGTTCACCTCGCTTTACCGCGAAGGGTTTGAGGTCGTCCTCTTTCTCCAGACTTATCATCTGCGCCTCGGCGGTGGCGCCGTGCTGCAAGGCACATTGCTCGGCCTGGTGCTCTCCGGTTTTGTCGCAATCCTGACCTTCGTGATGCAGCAGCGGCTGCCCTACCGAAACATGCTCATCACCACCGGCATCCTGCTCGGCGGCGTCCTCCTCGTGATGGTAGGCGAACAGGCGCAGGAAATGCAACTGGCGCACTGGATCTCGACCACGCCAACCCCCTGGCTCGAGAGTTACGTCCCGGATTGGGCCGGACTCTGGTTCGCCGTTTTCCCGACCTACGAAACGCTGATCGCGCAACTGATCGCCGCCATCATCGTGATCGGCTCCTATTACGCGGCGCAACGCGTCCGCTGCACGGCAGAGCCGGCCGGGAATTGCCGCCTCTAGATGTGAAGTCTCAATAGCTTGTTCATGCGGGGAAGGCCTGTTATTTGAGCGCGCTCCCGCTCGCCTCTCACCGGCCGGAGCACAGGCAGCTTGCCTGTGGGGAGAGCAGGCGGCTCGCCTGCTTCAGAGTCCACTACGAGCGAGCCGCTCGCGCGCCGCATCGTCAAGCTGCCTGTGCTTCGCACTACAAATCGAGCAACAACGCGGTCGGATTCCTCAATTACTTCCTTCACTTTAAGGAGCAACGTGACTGCTTGTCCCTTGTCACTGCGCGGTAGCAAATCAGCTCCGCTGCGATCGGCAGAATGGCGCGGCCGGCGAAGCGAGCTACCTATTCATTTGCAACGACGAGGCGCTGCGCGATACAATCAGCTTTCGAAAATCAGAAAACTTGTGAACCAAACCAGCCGTCTTCGCTCCTCTTTCGTTCTCGCTCTCTTCTTCGCGCTCGGTCTCGGGCTCGGGAGTTGCAGCGACGGGGACTCCAACGGTGCGTCGGCGCAGTCCGGCACTCCCGCGCCGCTGACCGAGACGGATCTGGCGATCAACGAATACGACAAAACGGTGACCGAATTCGTGCGGGTGGCGCGGAGATTCAAGGGCGGCGATCTCAGTGTGACGGTGCGCTACCTCGAGCTCTCGACGACGACGAAGGAG
>JBBSLW010000233.1:0-3899 GCA_038233495.1 Chthoniobacterales bacterium
AAAAAACTGCTGGCCATGATCGATCCGGCGCGCCGCGAGCAGCTCCTGCGTGCGGATGACGCCGAGCTGATCGCGCAACTCGGGCCCGATCAGGTTTTGCCCGCCATCGCCGCGCGTGAGCGAGAGGTAGGCGGTTTCGTACAACGCGCCGTTGGCCCAATAGGAAATGAGGCGCGTGTTCTCGTCGTCGGGGTGGGCCGCGACGTAGAGGACGCGGCCGAGCACGTTCAGCTTTTCGAGCGCGAGGTGAATCTGCGCGGAATCCATCGTCTCCGGTGCGTCGGCGGCGCGGCTCCCGCCCGCTAGGGTAACGAACGCGAGCAGAGCCGCCACGAGAGTGCGCGAGACCAGGAACATGGAGACGAGGCGCGCGCCGAGCGAACGAGCTCTGCTAGCTAGCGCAGGTCGTCGATGATTTTCTGGCTCGTCCCAATGGCGGATTCATCGGGCTCTTTCTCCGCCTTGAGCAGCTCGATCGATTTTTCCGCGGCCGCCTTGGCCTCGGCTTTGTGGCCTAACTTTGCCTCGATCTGCGCCTTTTTCTGATACATGAAATAACCGGCCGGCTGCTTTTTCTCGATTGCCTGGTCGATCCATTTCAGGGCCTGGGCGAGGTCCTTGTCGTTATCGTAATAGAAACTGGCCGCCTGGTAATAGAAGCGCTGATCGAGCGACTCCGGCTTCTTCAAGGCCGCCTCGATGTTGCCGGAGACTTTCTCCATTGTGTTGGTCGTGATTTCGACCGGGACGCGTGCCTTATCCCACTCCAGCGCGAGCGTCGCGCCGTCGGATTTGAGGTTATCGAATCCAATCGTGAAGGACTCGACCGGGTCCGTCAGCGGCATCGGCTTGACCATGACGCGGAGGGCGTCGGTGTCGGATTTGTAGTCGTAGGCGCCCCACCCTTTGGTGTCCTTGGAGAGGATGATGGTCCACTCGTTTTCGGTCGGGAGGGTGTAGAAGGCATATTCACCCGCGGCCACGTCTTTGCCGCCGATTTTGACCGCGTCGCTGAACTTGATCTTGGTCGAGGCATTCGCGCCGGTGCGCCAGACTTGGCCGTAGGGAACGAGACCGCCAAAGATCTGGCGGTCCCGCACGTTAGGCCGGGAGTAATCGACCGAGACATCGGTCAGGCCGATCCGCTGGGTGACGGTGCTGTGCTGGCTGGCGTCGGGAAAGGAAGGTTTCTCATCCGCAGCGAAGAGGGCGGGCGCAAAAGCGCAGGCCAGGGTAAAAACGGCGGCGACGCGGAGGCGGTTCGTTAGGCGTAGATTAATCATAGAAAGGTGGCGTGAGGCTGCGGTGGTCGTTTGGCGGATTGCCAAGTCGTTAAGAAAAGGACGGATGGAGGGGAGAGTCAAATTCCCGGTGCGCTTTCCCGGCGTAGGATTGCGCGGTCAGTTTGCAATATTCCGGGAAGGACGCGCGGGCCGCGGCGGCCTGCACGGCGGCGTGAATTTCTGGCCAGGGGAGAAGTGCGGCCCCCGTCGTTAGGCTGAATCACGAGGTGATTGAAATTCAGGTTCCCCGCGGCCACGCGCACCACGCCATCGGAGGCGTCCTCGTGCGCATAACGAATCGGGAAAGTGAACCAGCCGGGATCGGCCTGGGTTCCGATGATGATGAATTCCTGGACCTTGAAATCCTCCAGCATCCGCTGGCCGGAGTCGGTGAAAGAAAGATGAAGATCGATCGTCGGCCCGGAACCGAGCTCGAGCGACTGAAGAACTTTCACTCCGCGCCGCGCTCGAAGACGAAGCGGCCCCAGCGCGCGACCTGTCCCTGGCCGATGCTGGCCCAGCCGCTCCCGAGATTCGCCCCGGCCAGATAAACAAGATTCCGGACAGGCGACGGCTGCGGACTAGAGAGGCGAATTTAGGTGCGGATCACGAGGGCGCCGGTGCTGTGAATGACGACATGGAAACCATCCCGGAGCAAATCGGGATGCTGCTCGAGGAGGGGCCCGGGCAATGTCGGCGATCGAACCGAATCATTGAGCGAGATGTAACGGGACAGGTCGACCTCGACGACGTTGAAATTCTCACGCAGCCGGCGAGGCAGATCGCCGTAGATATTGGCGATCGAGGTCGGGTCCGAGGTCGGACTTTCCGAGCTGTAGCCGTGGATGAGAACGACCGGTTTCATGGGGCTGGAAGTGGCCGCAAATAAGGGAGGCAGCCTGAGGGAACAAACCGGAAATTCGAGGACGCGCCTAACGACAAGCAACTCGAGCGATTGGCGCCTCAATCAGTTTGGCGCCAGCTCGGCCCGACAAATTGCAAAAGGCGCGCTTGGATTTCGCGGGCGAGTTGGAGAGAGTCCCGCCATGTGCTCGAGGGCGATTGTCGGCGCCAATCCGGCAAACAACCGTGACGCGAAGAGAGCGCTTCTCCGCTCATGAGCAGGCGTCGCTCGTTCGCGGAATTCTTTGGGCTGCGTCGCAATCTCGTCATCCTCCTGATCGCGATTTTCGCGATCGGGGCGGGCGAGGAATTGTGGATGCGCTTCATCCCAAAATATCTGCAGGCGCTCGGCGCGACGGTTTTCATTATCGGCACCTTCGATGCGATCCGGACGTTGTTAGGCGCGATCTACGCCTACCCGGGCGGGCTGGTGGTGGATCGCTGGGGATTTCGCCACGCCTTCATCGTCTTCAACCTTCTCTCGATCGTCGGCTACGCGGTGGTGTTGTTCGTGCCGCATTGGGGCGCGGTGCTTTGCGCGATGTTTCTTTTCCTTTCCTGGACCTGCTTTTCGCTCCCGGCGACGTTTTCCTTGATCGCGGAAACGCTGGAAGCGAATCGCCACTCGATGGGGATCGGGATTCAATCGGTGATCAAGCGGCTCCCGATCATGGTCGCGCCGTTTCTCGGCGGCGTGTTGATCGATCGCTTCGGGATGATCAACGGCGTGCGGATCGGGCTGGCTGTCTCGATCGTCCTCTCGCTCGCCACGATCGGCGTGCAGCGGCAGTTCCGCGTGGCGCCGCGGGTGACGGCCGCGGTCGCTCCGGAGCGCTGGACCTTCTGGCGCAGTCTCCGGAGTTTCAACGCGCCGCTCCGGCGTCTGCTCCTGAGTGATATTCTGATCCGGTTCTGCGAGCGGATCCCGTTCGCGTGGGTCGTGATTTACACGATGGATTATATCGGCGCGGACGCGAAGCAGGTCGGTTTGCTGACCACGATCGAGATGCTGGCCGCGACTTTGTGCATCCTCCCGGCTTCGCATTTCGCCGATAAGTATGGGCGCGAGCCGTTCGTCTTCGTGACTTTCATTATGTTCACGCTTTTCCCGGTGACGCTCTGGTTCTCGGACAGCTTCGCGATGCTCGCGCTGGCTTTTGCGATTCGCGGGCTGAAAGAATTTGGCGACACCTCGCGCAAGGCGCTCATCATCAGCTACAGCGATCCGCAACGGCGCGGGCAGATCATCGGCGCGTATTATTTGGTGCGCGATCTTCTCGTTAGCACGGGAGCGCTGGTCGGGGCGCTGCTCTGGAAGTTTGGGCCGGGAGTGAACTTCGGGACAGCGTCGGCGTTAGGCGCACTCGGGACCCTCTATTACCTGGTCGCGCTTCGGCAGCGGCCTGTACGCGAGTCGGCGGCGTAAGCCATAATTCTGGAGCCTAGGGGGTTCGAACCCCTGACCTCCTCAATGCCATTGAGGCGCTCTACCAACTGAGCTAAGACCCCTCGGGAGAGCCTCGATTTTCGGATGCCGGGGACCGATTTGCAACGAGTTATTTCCCGGGCGCAGCGGCGCTGGTCGGGGCGGCGGGGATAGATCCTTGACCAGACAAGTTTTCCTGATCGGAACGCAATGCGCGCTCCAGATTCTCGATGTGCTGGCGGGCGAGGGATATGTAGGCTTCATCCTCTTCGGGCACGAACGCCATC
>JBBSLW010000234.1:0-3888 GCA_038233495.1 Chthoniobacterales bacterium
GAGGCTCGAGGCCGGCCAGTTTTTCCTCCGGCGCGCTGTCGAGCATCGTCACTTTCGCGCCTTCCTCGGCGAGCAAAAGGGCGGCGGCTTTCCCGCTCCGGCCCGCGCCGAGGACCGCGACGTTTTTGTTTTTATACCTGGGGTTCATCGCAATTTCAGAGTGGCCAGACCGAGGAGCGCGAAGACGATCGAGAGAATCCAGAAGCGCACGATCACGGTATTTTCCTTCCAGCCGCTGAGCTCGAAGTGATGATGGATCGGCGACATGGCGAAGAGCCGTTTTCCGGTCAGCTTGAAACTTAAAACCTGGAGGATGACGGAGACCGCTTCGATCACGAAAACGCCGCCCACGACCGCGAGGAGCAGCTCCTGTTTACAACAAATCGCGACCACCCCGATCGTGCCGCCGATCGCGAGCGAGCCGGTGTCGCCCATGAAAACTTTGGCCGGGTGGCAATTGAACCAGAGAAAGCCGAGACCCGCGCCGACGAAGGCCGCGCAGACGACCGCGAGCTCGCCCGAGAAGGGATAAAACGGGACCTGCAGATATTGCGCGATGCGGAAATTGCCCGCGGCATACGTGAGGAGCGCGTAGGCGAAGGCGA
Organism: Chthoniobacterales bacterium; assembly: GCA_038233495.1. Lineage (GTDB taxonomy): Bacteria > Verrucomicrobiota > Verrucomicrobiia > Chthoniobacterales > UBA10450 > Palsa-1392. The sequence continues at coordinate 606 of JBBSLW010000234.1, forward strand.
CCGTGATGGTGCAGCCAATCGCGAGGCCGTCGAGGCCATCGGTCAGGTTGACCGCGTTCGACGCGCCGACGATGACGAGCGCGAAAAAGAAGAAGGTGAAGATGCCCATATTCGCGATCACGGGCAGCTTGAAGAACGGCAGGTAGAGCGCGCGCGCCTGCACTTCGATGAGCGGATTGAGGAGAAAAAAGAGCGTCACGATCCCGGCGAGAATGATCTGGAAAAGCAATTTCAGGCGGCCGCTCAAGCCCTCGGATTTTTTCTTCGTGACCTTGAGGTAGTCATCGATGAACCCGATCGCTCCGAGGTAAACCATGCAGAAGAGCGCGAGCCAGACGAAGGGATTATCGGGCCGCGCCCAGGCGACGGAGGCGAAGACGACGGAGCCGATGACGAGCACGCCACCCATGGTGGGCGTGCCCTGTTTGCCGCCGTGCAGTTCGGCGAGGTGGCGCACTTCCGAGGCGGTCCGGATGGGCTGGCCGATCTTGAGGGAAATCAGTTTGCGAATGATGTAATTGCCGAAAAGGAGCGAGAGCGCGAAGGCGGTGATGGCAGCGAGGACGGCGCGAAAGGTGACGTAGTAGAAAACATTGAAGCCTTTGAAATCCTCCGTCAGGAAGTGCAGATAAAACATCATGGCGCGCAGTGGCCTTCCAGCTGGCGTTGCGCGAATTCCTCGAGAACACGCTCGGTGCGGGCGGAGCGGCTTCCTTTCACGAGGACGAGATCTCCCGGCTGCGTCAGCTCCCCGAGGAGCGCGGCGGCTTCCGCGGCCGAGGCGACCGCGTGGCTCTTCGTCCGGCCGCCGGCTTCGACGCCGGCCGCGATCTCGGCCGAACCGGGACCGAGAGCGATGAGGTGGTCGATGCCTAACGATGCGGCGACCGCCCCGACTTCCTGGTGGCCTTTCTTCGATTCCGCGCCGAGCTCCAGCATTTGCCCGAGAACGGCGATGCGCTGACCCTCGGTCTCGAGCTCGGCCAGGGTGCGGAGGGCCGCCTTGGTCGAGTCGGGGTTGGCGTTGTAACTGTCGTCGATGAACTGGACGCCGTGGATCGTCTTGATCTGGAGACGCGCCTTGGCCAGCGGAGCGGAGGCAAGGCCGGAGGCGCATTCCTCCAGAGAAAGCCCGAAGGCGCGCCCGGCCGCGATGGCGAGGAGGGCGTTCTGGACCATGTGCAGCCCCGGCACCGGGAGAACGGCGTGGCAGTGATGCGCGCCTTCCAGGATGGAGAATTCCGCGCCGCTCGCATTCTGCACGATCTCGCGGGCCTGCACTTCGCCGCTCTCGATCCCGGCGAAGATGACCTTGCCAGCGGCCCGCGGCGCGATCGTCCGGGCGAAGTCGTCGCCGCTGTTCAGGATGAGGGTGCCGTCCGCGCCTAACGCTGCCGCGAGATCGCCTTTTTCCTGGGCGATCGCTTCCCGCGTGCCCATGAATTCGAGGTGAGCAATCCCGACATTGGTGATGATGGCGACGTCCGGCTGCGCCAGCTGCGCGAGCGGGGCGATTTCCCCGGGATGATTCATCCCGATCTCCCAGACGCCGATTTCATCCTGCGCGCTCGCCTCGAGGACGGTGCGGGGCAGGCCGATGTGATTATTGAAATTGCCTTCCGTTTTCGTGACCCGGAAACGGCGGGCCAGGACGGAGGCGGTAAAATCTTTCGTGCTAGTTTTGCCGTTGCTCCCGGTGATGGCGACGACCTTCAAGCCTAACGACCGGCGATAATGGGCCGCGATCTGCTGGTAGGCGACGAGCGGGTCGGCGACCCGCAGGAGGGCGAAATCGGGCGAGGATTTCCCGGTCCATTTCTGCTCCACGATCGCGCCGGCCGCGCCGCGCTCGCTGGCCTGCGCGACGAATTTGTGGCCGTCGAAATGCTCGCCGGGAAGCGCAACGAAGAGATCGCCCGGCTGCACCGTCCGCGAGTCGGTGCTGACCCGGGTGATCGGCCGGTCGCCCTGACCGTTTTTCGCGGCGGCCCCGGCGAACTGGGCGATTTGATCGAGCGAGAGGGGATCCATTTTCTAAAACTCCAGCGGGCGGTTCTCGAGTGCCCAGAGCGCGATCTGGCGGTCGTCGAACGGGATGGTGTGATCGGCAAATTCCTGGTAGGTCTCGTGGCCCTTGCCCGCGATCACGATGATGTCGCGCGGCTGCGCGAGAGCGATGGCGCGCGCGATCGCTTCGGCGCGATCGGGGACGGCCTCGAAATTGGTCGAGCGAAATCCTTTTTTCACTTCCTCAATGATGGCAAGCGGATCTTCCTTCCGCGGGTTGTCGGAGGTGATGATGCTGTAGTCGGCGTTTTGATCCGCGACCCGTCCCATCAGCGGGCGCTTCTGCTTGTCGCGATCGCCGCCCGCGCCGAAAACGACGATTAGGCGACGCGGCCCGAGCTCGCGCAGGGTCTTGAGGACGTTGAGGAGGGCGTCATCGGTGTGTGCGTAATCGACGAAGACCTGGAACTGGCGTTTCGCCCGGACCGCCTCGAGCCGGCCGGGGACCTGTGGCGACTTGGCGAGGCTGAGAACGGCGTCGCGGAGAGTTACGCCTAGCGCGTTGGCGGCGGCCAGGGCGGCCATCGCGTTCATGACGTTGAAGCGCCCGATGAGCGGCACGCGGACGAGGTAAATTTTGCCTTTCGCGTCGAGCTGGAAGGAGGTGCCGCTGAATTCCGCGCGGTAATTGGAGGCGCGGAAATCGGCTCGCGCGCTCATTCCGTAAGTCACGACCGGGACGTCCGGTCCGAGCCGGCTGACGAGTTTGGCGCCATGCGCGTCGTCGATGTTGATCACCGCGCTCGCCTCCTTCTTGGAAGGCTGGTCTTTCAGCCCGGTGAAGAGGCGCGCCTTCGACTCGAAGTAATTCGCCATCGTCTGGTGAAAATCGAGATGGTCCTGGGTGAGGTTGGTGAAGACAGCAACGTCCCACTCGAGGCCGCGGGTGCGCTCCTGCGCGAGAGCGTGCGAGGAGACTTCCATCATCGCCGCCTTGCAACCGGCGCCCGCCATTTGCGCGAGGAGCTCCTGGAGATCGAGCGACTCCGGCGTGGTGCGGGTGGCGGGCAAAACGCGCTCGCCGAGTTCGTAGCGGACCGTCCCGATGAGGCCGCTCGGGAGCCCGGCCGCTTCGCAGATGTGCTTGAGGAGAAAGGTGGTCGTCGTCTTGCCGTTCGTCCCGGTGACGCCGGCCATCTTTAACCGGAGCGCCGGTTTTTTGAAAAAGGTGAAAGCAAGGTCGGCGAGCGCGACGCGGCTATCCGCGACCACGATC
>JBBSLW010000235.1:0-3885 GCA_038233495.1 Chthoniobacterales bacterium
ATTGCCTGGACGATCGTGCTCTGCACGGCGCTGAAACTGGGTGCGCGAATTTTTGCGCGGCCGGCCTGGCAGGTGGGGACACAGGTGGTCAGCGCGCTGGTCATGCTCCTTTTCGCCGCGCGTCTCGTCTGGCTTTGGCATTGAGCGTCGCTTCGCCGTCCCTGTAGCGTGCGCTGTCTCAGCGCATCCGGGGAGTGGCCCACGCCGGGGGGATCTGTTCGATCCGCTGGGACAGCGGACGCTAGAGTGATAAGTTTCGAGCCCGACGATGTCCGAGCGCGAAAAGAAACTGACCATCAACGAGATCTATTTTTCGGTCCAGGGCGAGAGCACCTGGGCCGGGTTGCCGTGCGTTTTCGTCCGGCTCACTTTTTGTGATCTGCGCTGCACCTATTGCGACACGGAATACGCCTTCTACGACGGGAAAAAGCAAACGTTAGGCGAGATCGTGGATGCGGTTCTGGCCTACCCGTGTCCGCTGGTCGAGATCACCGGCGGCGAGCCGCTCTTGCAAAAAAATGTGCTCCCCCTAATGACGCTGCTGGCCGATGTTGGGCGCACTATTCTGCTCGAGACAAGCGGCGCGCACGATATTTCGCAGGTCGACCCGCGCGTCCACCGGATCATGGATCTGAAGACACCCGGGAGCGGCGAAGTGGAGCGGAACCTGTATGCCAACCTCGAGCACCTCACGCCGAACGACGAAGTGAAATTCGTGATCGGCTCGCGCGAAGACTACGAGTGGTCGCGCGCCCAGGTGCGCGAGCATCGGCTCGCGGAACGTTGTCGCGCGGTTCTCTTCTCGCCCATCTTCGGCCGGATCGATCCGCGCGAGATCGTGGAGTGGATTTTAGCGGATAACCTGCCGGTCCGCTTCCAACTCCAGATGCACAAATTCATCTGGACGCCGACCCAACGCGGGGTGTGAAAATGCGCACCGCGCGGAAGCGGATGAGGCGCGGATTTACACAGATGAAACACAGATTGAGACTCTGCTTTCGCATTCTTATCCGTGAAAATCCGTGTCAATCTGTGGCTTCCCGGTTCGTTCAGATCATCCATCAGAAAGACTCCATCATCATGAGAACACTTCTCGTTTCGCTCTTATTCAGCGCTATGGTCGGCGTCGTGTCGGCCGCGGAAAATCGTTTGCCAGAGTATCACCCGACACCGGGGAAAGCGGAGAAGCCGCTCAAGATTTTGATCCTGGGCGGGACGGGTTTCACCGGACCGTATCAGGTCGAGTATGCGCTGGCGCGCGGGCATACCGTCACGGTCTTCAATCGCGGCAAACGCATCCGGGCGAAGTGCCGGAGGACGTGGAACAGCTCGTCGGCGATCGCAGCACCGGCCAGCTCGACGCGCTCAAAGGCCGGAAGTGCAATGTGGTCATCGATAACCCAACGATGCTCCCGAAGTGGGTCCGCGACGCGGCCGAGATCCTGCAGGGAAACGTCGAGCGCTACGTCTTTATCTCCACCATCTCGGTCTACGCGAACAACGCCAAACCGGGCCAGGATGAGACCGCGCCGCTCGCGAAATACGAGGGCGCCGACGCGATGAAGGAAACGCGTGACTCCGTGATTGCGTCCAAGTTTGCCTTCTACGGCCCGCTCAAGGCGCTCTCGGAAAAGGAAGCGGAAAAGTGGTTCCTGGGAAAGACGCTCATCATCCGGCCGGGGTTGATCGTGGGGCCGTGTGACGAGACGGACCGGTTCTCCTACTGGCCGGTGCGAATCGCACGTGGCGGCGAAGTCTTGGCACCGGGGGAGAAGAGCGACCCGGTGCAGTTCATTGATGGCCGAGACCTCGCGGAATGGACGATCCGGATGGTCGAGCAAGGCGCGAGCGGGATTTACAACGCGACCGGACCGGCCAAGCCCCTAACGATCGGCGGAATGCGGGAGGAGATCAAAACCGCGCTCGGTTCGGATGCGAAGTTCCCCTGGGTGCCGGCGAAATTTCTCGAGTCGCAGAAGGTGGCGCCGTGGGTCGGATATGCCGGTCTGGGTCCCGCCCTCGGGCGAGGATGGCGGCCTGGGAACGATCAGCATCGCGCGGGCGCTGGCGAAAGGGCTGACCTTCCGGCCGCTGGGCGAGACCGCGCGCGACACCCTGGCGTGGTATCGGGCCCAACCGGCGGAACGTCAGGCCAAACTGGGCGCGGGAATCACGCCCGAGCGCGAGGCCGAGGTGTTGGCGGCGTGGAAGAAAAGTAGAAAATAGAAAGCGCGGCGCCTCCTTGTCCGGGGAGCACGGGCTGCCAGCCCGTTGTTCGGCGCAGTCTGCGCCGAACTCGCCCGGAGAGGGCGTAAACGAACTTGGGGAACGGTCTCGTCCGAGCTCGCGCTTCCGGAAAAGTTCGTTTTGGCAGGCTGCCAAAACCAACGGGCTGGCAGCCCGTGCTCCCCGGAAGATTGGCGCACGATTTGAACCCCGCCGACGACTCCTTTCCTGATCAAGAAACGCTTCATCCTTCGTGACCTTGGCGGACTTCGTGTGAGACTCTTGCCAGCCGATGACCCGCTCGCTCTCGCTCCTGCAGAAAGTGGTCGACGTCCGGCCTAACGAAGTCCGCGCGCTCTTCGTCGCCTGCCTTTTTAACTTCGTCATCCTCGGCAGCTATTACGTCGTCCGGCCGATCCGCGACGATATCGCGGCGGCCGGGGGCGTGGAGAATTTGTCCTGGATGTTCACCGGCACGCTCGTCGTGACGCTGCTCGCCAACGCCGCCTTCGCCGCCATCGTCGCGCGCATGCCGCGCCGGAAATTTCTCCCGATCGGTTATCGCTTCCTGATCGCGAACCTAATCATTTTCTATTTCGTGATGCGGGCGGCGGGAGCGACGCCCAACGTCTGGGTCGGGCGCGCCTTCTTCGTTTGGGTGAGCGTTTTCAATCTCTTTATCGTGACGCTTTTCTGGGCCTTCATGACCGATCTCTTTATTAGCGAACAGGCGAAACGGCTCTTCGCTTTCATCGCGGTCGGCGGACAACTCGGCGCGATCGCTGGGCCGCTCGTGACCGTCTCGCTCGTCCATCGCATCGGGACCGCGAATCTCCTCCTCGTCGCGGCCGCCGGGCTGGAGCTCGCGCCTTGGTGCGTGAAATTTTTTCCTGCTCCTGCTCCTGCTCCTAATCCTAATCCTAATCCCAATCCTAATCCTAATCCTAATCCTAATCCTAATCCTAATCCTAATCCTAGGAAAGAGGAGCAGGAGCAGGATTATGAGCAGGAGCCAGAGAAAGCGGCGGCCGAGCAACCGATCGGGGGTGGGACCATCGCGGCCGTCAGCCATGTGGCGCGCTCGCCTTATTTGTTAGGCATTTGCGGGTTCATGATCCTTTACGCGATCACCTCGACCTTTGTTTATTTCCAGCAGGCCGATATTACGAATGCGCACTTCCAGGATCGCGCGGCGCGGACGGCGTTCTTCGCGCAGCTCGACCTGGCGGTAAACACGCTCACGATTTTCGGTCAGCTCCTCATTACCGGGCGGCTCCTGAAATGGTTCGGGGTGGGGGTGACGCTCGCCTTCCTCCCGGTCCTGAGCATGTTCGGTTTTATCGGGATGGGGCTGGTGCCGGTGCTCGCTCTCCTTGCCGTGCTCCAGGTCATGCGGCGGGCGGGGAACTTCGCCGTCACCCGGCCTGCGCGCGAGGTGCTCTTCACCGTCCTGAGCCGGGAGGACAAATATAAGGCGAAGAGTTTCATCGACACCTTTGTCTATCGCGCGGGCGATCAGATCGGCGCGTGGTCCTATACCTTGCTCACCTGGCTCGGGCTCGGGCTCACCGGCATTTCCTTCGTGGCCGCGCCGCTCGCCGCGGTCTGGTGCGGGCTCAGCATCTGGCTGGGAAGGAAACAGGCGGCGATGGCGAAGCG
>JBBSLW010000236.1:0-3832 GCA_038233495.1 Chthoniobacterales bacterium
GAGACATAAATGCCGCGGCCGTCGCCGGCATGGTAGAGCTTGAGCAGGCGCAAGGGGCCGACGCGATCTTTGCTGACTTCTTTCTCGACGAGGACCCCTTTGCTGTCGCGATACGGGCCGGAAAGGCTGTTGCGATTGGCGTAGCAGATGTTGTTCATGACAAGGTTGTTTCGGGAAATCTCGACCATGATGCCGGGGCCTTCGTTGTCGTGGCAAAGGTTGCCATCGACCACATTGTCATTGCAGGCGCTGTCGAGCCAGAGGCCGGGACCGAGGTTATGGGCGAATTCGTTATGGCGAATCGTGCCATGGTTGAAGCGCGGGATCAGTTTCGCGCCGCCGGCGTGCCAGCCGGGGTCGTAGCGGCCGATGTTGTTATAGACCACCCGGCAGCCTTCGATGGTGTGCTTCTCGCCGGTGCCGCCAATGCCGCAATCGCCGTTGCACGCGATCAGGCAATTGCGAAGGGAGTTGCCAGTTCCGCTCATGCTCACACCGACAAAGTCGCCCCAACTGATCGTGCAATTTTCCAACGTGATGTCGTCGCCTTTCAGGTTGCACGCCGGCCAGTTGGCGATCGCGGTCGTGCTGGCGTGTCGCATTTGCAGTCCGCGCACCACGACGTGGTCGGCGTGGATATTTAACCAGGCACCCCGAACCGATGCCTCGACCGGGTGCTCGACCGGCGAGGCGGAATCCGGCAGCCAGACATAAAGCAGCGAATGCTTCGGATCGCAAAAGAAGGTGCCCTCTTTCATGGCAGCTTGGTTCGCGACGCGCTCCAGGCGTTGCGCATCCAGAAGCGCGCCATCGCGAGTGAAGACTTGGCGAACGTCTTTAGTGGACCAATTGAAGGAGACAGGCCCTGAACTTCCGCGCGGGGGCGCTGGGTCGGGGAGCTTCGCTTTCCAGATGGCGCCGTTCTCCAGCGTCCAACCCGCGATGCGATCGGATCCTTTGATGACCGGTATTTCTCCGGAAGCGGCCTCGAAAATAATCGGTGCCGTTTCGGTTCCCGAGATCGTGATGATGGCGACCTCACGATAGTCTCCGCCGTGGATGATCACCTTGTCACCGGCCCGCGTTTTGGCGGCGGCAGCGGAGATGGTTCTGAAGGGAGCTTGCGCGGAGCCGGAATTGTCGTCGGAGGCGGCGGGATTCTTTTGGTCCACGACCAGATTCGCGGCGCGCGCCGAAGAAAGGGCCGCCGCAAAGACGATCACTTGAGCGAGAAAAAGCCGGAGCATGCTGATGAATAGTCGACGGAAGGGACGGCGCGGTCGCTGGCGAGACCTCAGATCACATCCGCAAAGGTCCGTTCGGTTTTGCGAAAATACCAGATGCCGCTGACGAAGAGAATCGTGATCGTAATGGCGCAACGGGTCTTCTCCGCGGCAAGTGGTTGGTTCATTTGCTTGATTCAAGGGCGACTTTGGCGCGTTCAACGCAGGAAATCTCGTCCGCTCACATTTTCAAGGATCAACACCTAGCGCGCGAGCCGCAAGCCAATGTCTCGGAGAATGGATTTTGCGTTCCGCAGCGCTTGCGCAGCTTCTCCTTCTTCCGGTTGCAGGGGTCGCCCGGATAGCGGAACTCGGTCGCGTAAGAAGTGAGCGCTTTTGCGGCTTCGAGCCAGCCGGTATGATTCGGCGCGATCTTCACCACGAGATCGAGCAGGGCAACGAGATTGTGCGTTTTTCAAAGGGAGTCTGGTGACTGGTGAGGAAGGCTTTGAATGCTTTTTCAACCGTCTGCTGACAGTGGACAGAGCGATGTCGGACAAGGGCGCGTCGCCCAACATTAAACGCTCGGCGGCGGCCAAATCTCGTTCTGCTTTTTCCAGCCATTGACGAGCCGCGAAGAGGTCGGGCTCAGCCATAGAGTAATCGGCCCTTGCGCAAGACGGTGTTTTCCAGCGAGACCCGCACCTGTTTCGATTTTTCAATTTCGGCCGACGTGAGAACGAGGATTTCGGTCGAGGCCGCGTGCCCCGCGAGCAGCCCGTAGGCGAAGCTGGCGCGTCGCCGCCGAGGTTCGCTTGACGCAGGAATTTCTACGAGCAGGTCGATATCGCTGGATTCGCTAGGAGTGCCGTAGGCGTGGGAGCCGAAAAGGAAGATGCGCTTGGGGCGCAGACCCGCCACCAATCGACGAACGATTTCCTGAAGCAGGCTTTCCGGAATGGTCTTCACGCTTTGAGTATTTATCGTGCTGGCAGCCAAGGGAGACAAGTGTTTAGGAACTTCGTCATCGGCTTTCGCATTCACGCACCAGCGCCGCCTCCAGACGGTCGCGGCGGGAGGAAGATGGGCGGATTTTTAGAGTACCAGAGGGCGCTGAGGAAGAGAACCGCGATCGTGCTGGGCGAGAGGATCTTTTCCGGCACGAGTGGTTGATCATTTGCTTGATTCGAGGGCGATTTCGGCCTGCTCGACACAATGAGTCGCATCGGAAATGGCTCTGGCGGCTTGTTCTTCGGTGTAGTGATCCTGAGGAATGAAATCGATCTCGCCATAGAATGATCTCTCTCGTTCTTTCTGCAGCCAGTCGGAAATTTTCGTCAGCCGGTCGAGGTCCACGCGCGAATTTCCCCGCGCAATCCGCTCGCGGTGCCGAAGCAGGAACGGCCCGATATCGTGCAGCTTGGGCGGCTCCAGACCGACCGCGCGTAACAGTCCTTTCAAGGCGAGTTCGACGCATTCCTGCGCTTCGCGGACGACGATGTACCAGGCGCGCTCCTCAGCCGCGGTGGACAGGATGCGAAGGCGCTGGCGCGCTTGTCCGATGAGGCTGCGGGCGAGTGAATCTGCGGTCACAACTCGATGATGTCGCCCGGTTGCCAATCCGGCTTCAGGTCCCAATACCAGGTCTCGCCTTCCCAGATACGTTTGGAACCAAGCGCCCGCAACCGCTCGCGAAGTCGTTCCAGACGCCGGGCAAAGAAGTGATCGAGGTCGAACAAAATTCGCGCATCCTCGACCATGTCGAGAAACAAGGGCGAGCCGTACTCGACGGCTGCGCGACCTTTGAAAATTGGCGAGAGACGCACCTGCCAGCCCGCCCTCGCACAGGCTTCGACTTCGGGGGCAACGCCCGCTTCGATGGCGCTGAACTCCAGACAATATGCGCGGTAATCATTGACCCACGGATCAAACACGATGAGCAGATCAAGATCGGATTCCGGATGGATCTTTCCGCGACTAACCGATCCGTATTCCACCAGCGAAACGAGTCGTTCGCCGTAAAAGCCCCGGCATTCACGCACGAGCGCGCCTTCGAGCGTCTCGCGCAAGGCGGGCAGGCGGCTGGAGGCGTCGATCTCTGGAGAAGCAAGTGACATTGAAAATGGAAGAGTGAAGTGCGGGAGTCGCCCGATCCTTAGATCACGTCTGCAAAGGTCCGTTCGGTTTTGCGAAAATACCAGATGCCGCTGACGAGGAGAATGGCAATTGTGATGAGCGAGAGCAGAGGCTTTGCTGCGGGAAGGCGCTGCGACCATTCGAAATCGCCCAGCGGAAGCCTTCGATCACACCGACCATTGGGTTGAAGTCGTAGAGGAAGCGCCAGCGGGCCGGCACGATCGAGCTGCTGAAGCCGACCGGCGAAATGGAGAGGCCGAATTGCACGTGGCCATGTTTGCGGCCGAGTGTAGCACTCCCAGCTTTAAGTTTTAAGTGATTAAGTTTTAAGTGGAGAAGCGTGTCATCCGCAGGCGCCGGGGAATCGGCTGAGAGAGCCGACGCTAGAGGCCTTCGCGCTCCATCAACTGGCGGAGCCGCTCTTCGTTTTGCGGCTCTTCTTTCAATGCCAGAAGCGGTCGCAGCTCTTCCAA
>JBBSLW010000237.1:0-3826 GCA_038233495.1 Chthoniobacterales bacterium
AAGAGCAGGAGTAAGAGAAGGAAGGCATTACGTTCCTCGTTGCCTTTTCCCGAATCCCTGCTTTCCTAACCCGCTCTTATGGGAGTCCCGAAACGCAAAACCTCAAAGATGCGTCTGCGCACGCGCAAGGCATCGCATCGCTGGCAGCCGCCGCAGCTTAATAAATGCGCGCAATGCGGCAGCACGGTGGCCTCGCACATCGCCTGTCCTTCCTGCGGCTATTACAAGGGCCGACAGGTGTTGACGGTCGAGGCGTAATTCGTTGAAGAGTTGAATCGGACGAAGCGCCGGCTCGCTCCAACGCTTCCACTCTTCCTCCCGCAGCGCGTTTTCACTTTGCAATCGCTGGCTGAAAATCGCAGATTGGCCGCTCGATGAAAATCGCTCTGGACGCCATGGGTGGCGATTTCGGACCGCCGCACCTGGTCGGCGGCGCGGTCCTCGCTCTGCAGGAGTATCCCCAGATCGATAAACTTTTCCTCGTCGGCGACACGCCGCAGATCGAGGCCGAGCTGAAGAAAAACAAATGCAACGATCGCCGGATCGAGATCGTGCATTCCACGCAGGTGGTCGAGATGAGCGACGGCGCCGTCCAATCCGTTCGGCGAAAAAAAGATTCCTCCGTCAGCCGCGCGGTTGATCTGGTAAAAAAGGGTGATGCCGCCGCAATCGTGAGCGCGGGTCATACCGGCGCCGCGGTCGCCGCGACCACGATCAAGCTGCGCACTTTGCCGGGAATCGACCGGCCCGGGATCGCGGCGCTCATTCCCTCCGAGACGAATATTTTTGTCCTCATCGATGCCGGCGCGAACAGCGACGCGCGGCCCGAGCACCTTTTGCAATACGGGATCATGGGCTCGGTTTATTCCCGCCATGTCCTCGGCTACAAAAATCCCTCAATCGGGCTGATGTCGATCGGCGGCGAGGACGTGAAAGGGACCGATCTGACCAAGGAAGTCTTTAAGATGTTGAAGCGCAGCCAGCTGAATTTCCGCGGCAACATTGAAGGGCACGATCTTTTTGCCCACCCGGTCGAGGTCGTAGTCTGCGACGGCTTTGTCGGCAACGTCATTCTCAAAACCTGCGAATCAGTCGGCGACGCGATCTTCAAATGGCTGAAGCACGAGCTGACGAAGAACAAGTTGCGCATGGCCGGCGCCTACCTCGCGCAAAACGCTTTTCGTGCGATCCGCAAAAAAGTGAACTACGAGGAATACGGCGGATCGCCGCTCCTCGGGGTGAACGGGATTTGCATCATCGCGCACGGGGCGAGCACGCCGCTCGCGATCAAGAACGCGTTACGAGTGGCGGCGGAGGCGATTGAACAGCAGGTCAATCCACATATCGTCGAGGAAGTTAGTCGCTACAATGAAACGAACGCCCCGCTCGAGCCCGCGGTCCGCTAGGCCGCAACGCACGGTTTCGATTATCGGCACCGGCAGTTACGTGCCGGAACGGATCATGACGAACGAGGATCTCTCCAAGTTCGTCGCGACGGACGACAATTGGATCACGACCCGCACCGGGATCAAGGAACGTCGCATCGCCGCGGATGACGAATACACCAGCGACATGGGCGCCAAAGCCGCGCTCAACGCGATGGAGCAGGCCGGCATCACCGGCGACGAGATCGATCTCATCCTCGTTGCAACCGCCACGCCCGACATGGTCTTCCCGGCCACGGCCTGTTTTATCCAGACCAAGATTGGCGCCAAGCGCGCGGCCTGCCTCGACATCTCCGCCGCCTGCGCGGGCTTCCTCTTCGCGGTCGAGATCGCACAGCAATTCATCACCTGCCACACCTATGACACCGTCCTCGTGATCGGCGCGGAGAAGTTGAGCACGATCACCGATTGGACCGAGCGCAACACCTGCGTCCTCTTCGGCGACGGCGCGGGCGCGGCCATTCTCCGCCATCGTGACGGCGGCAGCCACGGGCTCATCAGCACCCACATCGCGAGCGACGGAAATTTCGCCGATATCCTCTGGATGCCGGGCGGCGGCACTCGCCACCCAATCACGCGCGAGAACGCGGACGATCATCTTCAAACGATCAAGATGTCGGGCAAGGAAGTTTATAAACAGGCGGTGACCGCGATGGTCGACGCCGCCAAGAAGGCGCTCGCGAAAGCGGGCCTGACGATCGACGACATCGCCTGCGTCATCCCGCACCAGGCGAATGTGCGGATCATCGAGGCGATCGCGGATCGCCTGAAAATTCCGGTCGAAAAAGTTTTCGTGAACCTCGATCGCTACGGCAACACCTCGGCCGCCGCGGTCGCGATCGCGCTCGACGAAGCGAACCGCAGCGGCCGGATCAAGGCCGGCGATTACGTCCTCATGGTTGTCTTCGGCGGCGGTCTGACCTGGGCCGGCTCGGTCATCGAATGGTAGCGACGGCGGCCCGCCGGTCGCCAATCGAATCTCGCGCGCATCCGCGTTTGTCTCGTATAATGTGAGCTGAATGGAACGTCGCCTCACCGCGATCCTTGCCGCCGACGTGGTCGGCTATAGCCGGCTCATGGGCCTGGATGAAGCCGGGACGCTCGCCGGGCTAAAAAGTGTTCGGGCTGATCCAGTCGATCGCGCAGCATCGGGCCGCACGGTCAAGCTGACCGGCGACGGGATCCTCGTGGAGTTTTGCAGCGTGGGAGCGCGGTCGAGATCCAGCGTCGCATGTTTGAGCGCGAAATAGATGTGCCGGAAGATCGGCGGCTGCAATTTCGGTCGGGGTGAACCTCGGCGACATCATCGTCGAGGGCGACGACATCTACGGCGATGGAGTGAATGTCGCGGCCCGCCTCGAAAGCATCGCCCCACCGGGCGGTCTCGCCGTTTCCCAATCCGTCCGCGATCAGGTCGGAAACCGGCTCGCTCTGACCTTTGAGGACCGGGGCGAATACGAACTCAAAAACATTGAGAAGCCGGTCCGCGTTTGCGAAGTTCGCCTGGAGGAACCGAAAGACGCGGATATCCCCCTAACGAAAAGCGACAAACCTCCAACTGCCGCGGCGCATGTTCGTCCGGCGAAAACGATCTGGCTCTCGAACAATTGGCAGCGGCGGTCTCCTCGAAAAGCGCGGGCGGCGTCTACTACGGGGGTCGGAAACTGGCTCCCGAGTGGGATCCGCTGCGCAGCGATCCGCGCTTCGAGCAGATTGTCGCTTCACTCGCGCCGAAAGATTGAAAGCGAACTGGAATAGCTCCAACCAAATCCATCTGGCTCCAAATACCGATTCGCAAGCCCGGAGCTTGCGCTACCTTCTTCGATGCTGATCGATACCCACGCTCATCTTGATTACCCCGACTTCGCACCCGACTTCGATGTCGTCCTGCAACGCGCGACCGACGCCGGCGTCACCCGCATCATGACCATCGGCACTTCCGTCGAGAGTAGCCGGCGGGCGGTCGAGCTGGCCGAAAAATATCCGAATGTCTATGCCGTGATCGGCGTCCATCCGAGCTATGCCGAGGAGGCGGAAGATGATGTGATCACGCCGTTGCGCGAGCTGGCAAAGAGTTCGCGCGTCGCGGCCATCGGCGAGACCGGGCTCGATTATCACCGATTGCCAAGTGCGGAAGTGGCCGGCGAACGCAAGACGCAGGTGATCAACCAGGCACTCCAGGCGGAAACGGACGCCGCGATTGAGAGCGGAATCCATGATGGCGCGATCAAGGGCAAACAGGCCAGCCTGTTTCAGCAGCAACTCGATCTGGCGGTGGAATTGAAAATGAACGTGGTCATCCACCAGCGCGATGCCTGGGACGACACGCTCGCCGTGCTCCGCGAGTATGGGCGGCAGGTGAGCGGGGTCTTTCATTGCTT
>JBBSLW010000238.1:0-3754 GCA_038233495.1 Chthoniobacterales bacterium
GCTGCAGTTGCCCGCGCTCCTCGTCGCGCAGAACCGCCTCGGCTGCCTGAATCACATCTTGCTTACCGTGCGGGCGGTCGAGGCGGCGGGGTTGCGCTGTGCTGGCGTGGTTCTGAACCAGATCGGCGCAGAAGCGGATGTCGCGTCCATGACGAATGCAAAAACTCTTCAGGTCTGCCTGCCATTACCGCTCCTGGCGCGGTTCGACCGGGCCGCGAACGAGCTCCCCGAGCCGTTGTTCCGGATGATGCCGGAAATCGACCTCTGACTGTCAGCGATTTGACAGCCAGATGATGACAGTTGTGTAACCATCGATTACACAATTTAGGGGGTTGTCAGGGCGTTCTCCCGGGTAGAACGCTATCGGCACATGCATTGCTAAAAGTATGGCACAACCTGAATAAATCCTATGCTTCTACAAAAAACACTTCACATGAGCCAGTCCTTGGATGAGTGCAAAAACCGCCTCTCCAGTATTCAGTCTTACCGCCGGCAATTCGTGAGGGTCACGAAAGCCACGGTCACGTCGTCCAAAACGCTCGATTTCAGCTTCCGCGGGCCGCTGGGCTTTGAAGCAAGCACGGTCATCTCCGCGATCGACGCCGATTCGCCGGACCAGATGGCTTTCGAGTCGTGGGGTGGCAACATCGACCTGATGGGTTTGATCGAGTTTGAAGAGGTGCGTCCCGATTGCACCGAAGTGACGCTGGCGGTGCATTACGAGATCAAGAGCAAGGCCTACGCCTGGCTCGATCGGAAGTTCGGGTTCGTCGACGCTTTCCTGACCGCGGAGCTGTGCAGCCTGCGGGCCCATTTCGAAGGAATCGCCGCGCCGGTCATGGAACGGGCGCCGATGTATTCGATGCTCGAGCCGGTCTCGGCCTAACGAGCGACAGTTTTCTCCATCTAAAGAGCGCGGCCGGTTAGGTTAGGTCCGCGCTCTTTTCTTGTACACGAACGGCGCGGGTCTTATCGAGGCGGAGGACATCGCCAGGGACGAGCGTGATCTCCGCCTGCGGATCGCGAATTTTCTCGCCCTGCAGCTGCACGCTGCCTTGTTCCACGAGACGACGCACTTCGCCGCGCGACTTGGTGAGTCCAAAGGCCGCGCCGTAGGCCGCGACGGCGAGCGCGACGATGTTCTGCGCCCCGGGGGGCGGGGTGAAGGCGGGAAGTTCAGCCTGATCGAGACGCCGGGCGCTGAAGCGCTGCTCCCAATCCGCGAGGGCGCGCTGACCCTCGGCCGGGTCGTGGTAGAGCTCGACGATGGCGCGGGCGAGCTGCTTCTTCGCTTCCATCGGGTGAAGCTCCGCCGGCTGGGCGCGCCCAAGGAGGAGGGGATAGTAACGGGCCATCAACTCGTCGGAGATGCTCATCAGTTTGCCAAACATGTCGTTAGGCGGATCGGTCAGACCGACGTAATTCTGCAAGCTCTTGCTCATCTTCTGTACCCCGTCGAGCCCTTCCAGGATGGGAAGAACGAGGACGACCTGCTGCGGTTGGCCTTCCTCCTTCTGCAGATCGCGCCCGACGAGAATGTTGAAGAGCTGATCGGTCCCGCCGAGTTCCACATCGGCCTGCACCTCGACCGAATCCCAGCCTTGCATGATCGGGTATTGAATCTCATGCGCGCGGATCGGTTGCTGGCGGTCGAGGCGCTCCCGGAAATCCTCCCGCTGCAACATCTGCTGGAGCGTGACCCGGCTATTGAGCCGGATGACTTCCGCGAACGACATTTTTTTGAACCAGTCGCCATTGCAAACGGTGCGGGTCCGTTCCGGATCGAGAATCTTGAAAGCCTGGGCGCGGTAGCTTTCGGCATTTGCCAAAACCTGTTCGTGGGTGAGCTGCGGACGGGTCACGGACCGGCCGCTCGGGTCGCCGATCATCGCGGTGTAATCGCCGATGATGAGGATCGCTTCGTGTCCCAGATCCTGAAATTGCCGGAGCATGCGAAGGAGAAGGCTGTGTCCGAGGTGCAGGTCCGCGCTCGTCGGGTCGACGCCCAGCTTGATCCGGAGCGGGCGGCCTAACGAGAGCTTCTGCCGCAGCTCGGCTTCGCTGATGATCTGCGCCGCGCCATTTTTCAGGAGTTCAAACGATTCCGCCGGGTCCATCACGCAAGGTGCGTCAGCTTCGAGCGGCTTCAACCGGCGGTGCAGCAATCGAGCTACTTGTTGCGATTCAAGAGTTCGCGGATTTGATCGATCGTGAGGGGCTTGTCTTCCTGGCTGAGAATTTTCTGCCGGGTCCCCTTGGTCAGGAAAGGCCGGTTGTCCGCATATTCGCGCGTCTTCGCGACCTTGCCCTGCGCTTCGGAAGTGCGGATGAGCGCGCTCGGATTGGTCGCGAATTGTGTCGTCGCGTAGGCCGTTTCCGCATTCGACCGCGCGCTGGCCGGGGCGTCGCCCCGGGCGAACTTTTGGGTCCCGAAAGCTTTCGAGAAGAAATTCTTCACGCCCCCGAAACTTTTCGGGGCGCGCTCGTCACCGGCGTAAAAGGTTTTGGCGATGAATTTGCGATCCACCGAGGTGCCGCCGGCGGCGGTGAACTTTTTGTTCTGCTCGGAATTCGCGAGCGACATGTCGGGCCGGAGAAGACGGTCGACGAGTTTGCCTTCCTGATCCTGGGCCCGGGCGGCGGAAGCCAGCGTCGTCAGGCAGAGCAGGAGAAAAAGCAGGCGCACGGGGCCGACCCTGCCCCAAGCCCGGCGCAGCTGTAAAGCAAAAAGCTAGTAGCGATTGAGCGCGTCGAGCAGACGCCGCGCGCCATCCGGTGGCGAGACGCGGCCGCTGAGAATGGAACGAGCGTCGACGACCCGGCCGTAATAGCGGGCGTTGGCGGTTTTCTGCGTGCCGATGATGGCGCCTTCCAGCGACACGCCGGCGAAGAGGCCCTTGCTCCGGCTGTAGGTGTAGACTGCGGCGGTCGAGGTGACCCCGGCCTGCAGATCGCGGCCGACCGGCCCGGCCGCGGCACTGATATCCGCGCCGATTTTCACGTTGCCATCCCGGGAGAAAGCGCGCCCCGCCGCGTCGTTGTTCAGGACGAAGATGAGATCGCTCAATTGCGCGCCAATTTGCAGTCCCCAACCGGCGCCGCCGAGGCCGATGAAGGAGGGACCCGACCAGCCGTGTGAGGTGCGCGCCACGAGCACGCCCTGGCCGCCTTTGCCGCTCACGCCGAAGCCGACCTTGAGCACCCGGATGATGGCGAGCCCGCTCGCGTCATTCAGGATGCGCGGTGGGATTTCGCTCTCCGGGATGCGGCGGAAATCGCGCAGGATCTCGACCGATTGGTTGACCAGCTCTTGCTCGGTGGCGGCCTTCGCAGCGGTAACTGCAACGCACGAAATGAGGACCGCGACAGCTAAAATTTTCATCTTACTACTGATTCGCCACCTGCCGCGGCGGCGGTCGTATCATCGTGCGTCCCTCGCTGGCAGGGACTTGCGCCTCTAGCCGGCCGCCTTGCCCTCGGCGGTCGTCGGTTTCGCCAAGCCCTGTTCCAAGCGCATCGATTCGCTCACGAAACAGGCGTTGCGGGCCGGATGAATGCCCGAGCCATAACGACTGGCGTAGACCTTGGTAAATTCGGCGCCGAGCAGAAAAATCGTCGTTGAATAGTAAACCCAGACCAGGACCAGAATGAGTGCCCCGGCTGCGCCGAAACTGGAAGTGGTGCCACTCTTGCCCAGATAAAGGCCGATCAAATATTTTCCCATGCCGAAAAGGACCGAGGTCACGATCGCACC
>JBBSLW010000239.1:0-3751 GCA_038233495.1 Chthoniobacterales bacterium
TCCCTCGCTGGCAGGGACTTGCGCCTCTAGCCGGCCGCCTTGCCCTCGGCGGTCGTCGGTTTCGCCAAGCCCTGTTCCAAGCGCATCGATTCGCTCACGAAACAGGCGTTGCGCCGGATGAATGCCCGAGCCATAACGACTGGCGTAGACCTTGGTAAATTCGGCGCCGAGCAGAAAAATCGTCGTTGAATAGTAAACCCAAACCAGGACCAGAATGAGTGCCCCGGCTGCGCCGAAACTGGAAGTGGTGCCACTCTTGCCCAGATAAAGGCCGATCAAATATTTTCCCATGCCGAAAAGGACCGAGGTCACGATCGCACCAATCCAAACATCTTCCCAATTGATCTTCACGTCCGGAAGGACTTTGAAAATCAGAGCGAAAAGGACAACGACGATGACGAAGCTCACTATTCCGGTGAGCGGCGCGACAAAGCTCGGGATCGGCAGATGCCCGGTCATGAAAGTATTGACCGCCTGCAGGACGGCACTGAGGAGCAGCGAAATAATGAGAAGGAAACCCACGCCGAGGACCATCGAGAAATTGAGCAGATATTCCTTGAGCGAACCCATGATGCCGCTGCCCGGTTTCAATCGCACGCCCCAGATGGAGTTAAGCGCGTCCTTTAACTGCCCGAACACTCCGGAGGCACCGATCAGTAACGTGAACACCCCGACGATGGTGGCAAACAAGCTTTTGCTGGTGTCGCTTGAGGCCTGGATGAGCGATTGGATTTCGGTCGCGCCCGTCGGCCCTAGGAGCCACTCGATCTGTTGATAGATTTGCCCGCGCGCCGCTTCCTCACCGAAGACGAGGCCAGCGACCGCGATCGCAATGATCACGAGTGGCGCCATGGCGAAGATCGAGTAATAGGCGAGCGCCGCGCTGAACCGCAGCGCGCGGTCTTCCATCCAGTCGTTGAAGCTTTGCAGGAAGAGCGGCCCCCAGGAACGCACGAGGTGAAATTTCTCTTTTTTCGACGGCATCTCAGAGTTCCTTAGTGTCTGCCGCGAGATTTATCAAAACCTGCGGCCCGAAAAATGGAAACGATCATCGATCTGCAAAGCGACGCCTATTTCATGAGCGAAGCGCTCCGGTTGGCGGTGCGCGCCTACGAGGCGGAGGAAGTGCCGATCGGGGCGGTGGTGGTGCGCGAGGGGCGGATCATCGCCCGCGCTTTTAATCAGGTGGAATTGCTCAAGGACGCCACCGCGCATGCCGAGATGCTGGCGCTCACCCAGGCGGAGGCGGCGGTCGGGGATTGGCGGCTAACCGATTGCGATCTCTTTGTCACGAAGGAACCCTGCCCGATGTGTGCCGGGGCGCTCGTCAATGTGCGGATGCGCCGGGTGGTGTTTGGATGCGCCGACCCGCGGGGCGGGGCGGCCGGGGGATTGCTGAACCTGCTACAGAACCCCTCGCTCAATCATCAATGCGACATCGTCTCCGGGGTGCTGGGGAAGGATTGTGCGGAGTTGCTCCAGAGTTTCTTCCGCGCGCGGCGAGCCCACGAGGCGGAAAAGTCGGAAAGCTAGGGAACCTTTCTTAAAATTTCAGCTCTGCTTTGCGCCCTGCTGGCTTCAGCCAGCTACGCGAACGCGCGACCAGGCTTGCGCCGACGAATGACCGGGAAGCCGCGGTGTTGGCGACTCTCATTCCAGGCAACTACACACGCCCTGGTGCACGACGCCAAGTTCTCTACCGGCGTCGGGCTGGTCGAAGCTTACGACTGGCCCTGCCGTAGCTCGTCTTCGATTGCCGAAATCCCGCCGTCCGGAGCAGTGGCTGCCTCGCAAGGACTCGAACCTTGACAAAGAGATTCAGAGTCTCTCGTGCTACCATTACACCACGAGGCACGGCGTGGAGTGAGACCTAAGCGCCGCTTGCCCCGCTTCGCAAGTGCGCGTGCTCCCGGTCGACGATTTTCTCGATGACGCAGCCCAGGTGTCAGTCTCCTAAGGCAGCGGATTCCGTCGGCGGGAAACTCAGTTGGCCGCCAGACCCATCTCGGCCGCAAACGGATTGGCGTTCGCCTTGTTCTCGCCCGAGAGACCTTGGCGACAGCGGCGGCCGCGGATTCGCCTTCTTGAATCCCGAAATACACACCATAGGCGAAGATCGGATCGATGAAGCGATGGGCGTCGCCGATGCAGATGAAGCCTTTACCCGTGTAATCTTCCACCCGATAGGAGAAATTCGGGATCGCATGAATCGGCTCCTGCGGGGTCAGATCCGGCAGCCGCTCCGAGAGAATCGGTGTCATGTGCCGGCACTCGTGCAGCATCATTTCTTCCTTCGTTGTCCCGCTTTTCTTGAAATGGTCGGTCGGGAAGACCACGCCGACGCTGGTCAGTTCGTCACTCACCGGGATGAACCAGGCCCACGAATGTTTCTTCTGGTAATAGAGCAGGGTGTTGCCCGACTGCTGATGCAGCTCGGGGGCCGTCGTCGCGGACCGTGTTCGCGAACTGGGTGAAGAGCGCGATTTGTTTGTCCGAATTCCCCGGCACCTTGCGCCCGGTGACCTTGTGATTCTTCAGGAAGGTCGCGCAACCCGAGGCGTCGATCAGGACCTCGCTATACAAATTTTCGGTCGCGCCATCGGGTGCGCGAATGGTCAGCCCGACCACGCATCGTCTTCCTGAATCGGCGCCACCGCGTCGCCTGGATCCAATTCGCACCGCGCTCGATCGCGGCGCCGAACAAAATCTTGCCGAACGTGCTCCGCATGACGTTCCAAGAAGTAACGACAATGCAATCTTTGGGTCATTTCCGCCACGAGCTTTCGCCCCTCGGAAGGGTTTGGACTCAAGTAAGTAGCAATTTTTAATACCTGCTCGGTCCCTCAGGTGGGCACGCGAAAAGCGGCTCTACCGCGCGCTTGCTTCGCCCGGCCGCGAATCGTATTCTCGCCGCCATGAGCTCGATCGACTTTGTTTCCACGATGCAGCGCGGTTACGCGTTTCAGGGCGACGCCATCCTGCTCGGGGCGGCCCTGCGCGACGGCAAAGTCTTCTCCGAGGCTCCGGTCCGCCTTCCGTTGCGCACGATGAATCGTCACGGCCTTATCTCCGGCGCGACCGGCACCGGCAAGACCAAGACCCTCCAGATGATCGCCGAGCAGCTCTCCGAGGCCGGTGTTCCGACTTTGCTCATGGATATCAAAGGCGACCTGAGCGGGCTCGCCGTTCCCGGGACGCCGGCGCCGGCCATCACGGAGCGGCACGCGTCGATCGGCTCCGGGTGGTCGCCTTCCGCCTACCCGGTGGAATTCCTCACCCTGTCCGACGAACCAGGCGCGCGGCTTCGCGCCACGGTGCTCGAGTTCGGCCCGCTTCTTTTTTCCAGAATGCTCGGCCTCAACGAGACCCAGTCGAGCCTCGTCGCGCTCGTCTACAAATTCTGCGACGACAAACACCTGCCGCTGCTGGACCTGAAGGATTTCAAGAAGGTTCTCGAATACATCACCGGCGATGCCAAGCGTAACGTCACCGCCGAATACGGCCTCGTCCCAACCACTTCGACCGCAGTGATTTTGCGCAAGTTGATCGAGCTCGAGCAACAAGGCGCGGAACGATTTTTCGGCGAGCCCTCTTTCGAAATGGACGACCTCCTGCGTGTGCAGGACGGCTTCGGCGCGATCTCCATCCTGCGCCTGAGCGACATGCAGAATCGCCCCAAGCTTTTCTCTTCTTTCATGCTCCAGCTCCTGGCCGAGCTTTATGCCACCCTCCCGGAAGTCGGCGACCTCGA
>JBBSLW010000240.1:0-3715 GCA_038233495.1 Chthoniobacterales bacterium
ACGCAGGTCGTCGATCCGGATCGTATTCACCGCCGCGTAGGCCGTGTTCTTGTCGAAATGGCTCGCGTCCATCAGCGAGACTTTCCACCACGGGCCGAGCTGCGGCGGCGTCACGTCGGCCCAGTTTTTCCCGCCGTCGGTCGTGAGGTGAATCAGGCCGTCGTCCGTCCCGACCCAGATGAGATTCTTGTCCAGCGGCGACGGCGCAATCGCGTAGATCACGCCGCGCTGGCGCGGTTGCGCGGTTGGCTGGGAGCGAAATTTCCCCACGCTCGCGGGCACTTCGAAAGTTTTGCGGGTTAGGTCGGGGCTGATCTGCGTCCAGTTCTGTCCGCCGTCACGCGTCTGCCACAAGTGGTTCGTCGCAAAGAAAAGCAGCTTCGGATCGAGCGGCGAGAAGAGAATAGGCTGCGTCCGGATCATCCGGAATTCGTCGTCGCGAAATGGTTTCGGCAGGATGTTCTGGGCTTGGCCGGTGCGGCGATCGTACCGGGTCAGTTTGCCGCCGTAAATGATGTCGGGATCGAGCGGATCAGCCACCACGTAGCCGTATTCTTCCGCCGCCACCGGATGCCAATCGCGGAAGGTAACCGCCCCGTCCGGCCCGCGGCTCGCGATCCCGACCGAGCCGCTTTCCTGTTGCCCGCTGTAGAGGCGATAGGGGAAGGCGTTGTCGGCTGTGACGTGATAAAGCTGCGCGGTCGATTGGTTATACCAGGAGCTCCAGGTTTCGCCGCCGTTCACGGTCACGGTCGCGCCCTGGTCGCTCGCGAGCAGGATAATTTTCGAGTCGTTAGGATTGATCCAGACGTTCTGATAATCGTCGCCGCCGGGCGCGCCGCGCCAGCCTTCCCAAGTCTTGCCGCCGTCGGTCGATTTCCAGCAAACCACGCTCGCCGCATAAACGACGTTCGGATTCTGCGGATCGATCCGGAACACGGGCAAATCGCCGCCGCCGATGCGCGCGCCCGGGCGTTCGTCGGTTGTCGCCAGGGTCCAGTTTTCGCCCGCGTCGTCCGAGCGGTAGAGTTTGCCGGCATCGAGGGTGGCGACGGCGGCGAGGAGTGTGTTCGGCGCGCTGGGGGCGATCGCGAGCTGAGCCTGCACGACGACCTCCGGCAAACCGTTCTTCAATTGTTTCCAGGTCCTGCCGCCATCGATGGTCTTGAAAATGCCGCCGTTCGTTCCGTTCCACTCCGCGTTTTCCCACGGACCCTCGCGCGCTTCCCAGAGCGAGGCGTAGGCAATCTGCGCATTCGTCGGGTCGAACTGCACATCGGCCGCGCCGGTGTTTTCATCGCGGTAAAGCGTTTTGGAAAAAGTCTTCCCGCCATCGTCCGAAAGGAAGATGCCGCGTTCCTCGTTAGGCCCATAGGGATGCCCGGGCACGGCGACCAGGAGATGATCGGGATTACGCGGGTCGACCGCGATCTGGGCGATCTGCTGGGCTTCGCGCAAGCCCAGATGCGTCCAGGTTTTCCCCGCGTCGCTCGATTTATAAATGCCGTCGCCGACCGAGAGATCGGGCCGATGCAATCCTTCGCCGCTTCCGACGTAGATGATGTTTGGATCAGCGATCGAAACCGCGAGCGCGCCGACCGAGCCGGTCGGTTGATCATCAAAAATCGGCTGCCAGGTGCGCCCGTAGTCGTTCGTCTTGAAAACGCCGCCGTTGACCTGCGCCATGTAAAAAACGTTCGGCTGCGACGGCACGCCCGAGATCGCGCGGACCCGCCCGCCCCGGTGTGGTCCGATGTTGCGCCAATGAAGGAGATCGGAGAAATCGGGCGCCGGCGGCGCGGCCGCCGGCGAGGCGACGTGGCTTAACGAGAGAGCGAGAAGGAGAAGAGAAATGAGTTGGACGCGCATTTTGAGGTCGCGCACGATAACTCACTCGGCGCGTCTCTCCACCTCCGGGGAGCACGGGCTGCCAGCCCGTTTGCATTGGGTGAGTCTCACCAATGCATTGGCGCGCAGCGCCACCCGCTCGGTACCGTGGCTCCGGAATCACCACCGCGCGTGATGTTTGGCGGAGACTCCGCCGAACGACGGGGTAACACCCCGTGCTCCCCAGACCGGAAGTTCAGCCGCCGCGTGTCAGGAAGTCGCAGGCGGCGCGGGCGTCGGCTTCTTCTTCTCCGCGGCAGCGGAGAGATTTGAGTCGACCGCAGCGGCCTCGAGCGGATGAATCCGGTGATAGTACTCGTTCGATTTCGCCAGTTCGTCCTTGCGCATGAGAAGCGCGTCAAAACGCTCGCGCCGGCTCAGCTCGTAAACTTTGTCCATCTTGATCGCCTCAAACGGGCAGACCTCGACACAAATCTGGCAGCTCATGCAGACCGAAATATCGATGTCAAAAGTCGCCGGATAAAACTGCGGTTTACTCAGGTAATCCGGTTTCTTGTCCGCGCTCTTCACGATGTAGATGCACTGCGGCGGGCATTCCTTTTCGCAGATCTTGCAGGCGACGCAGCGGAGTCCTGCCTCCGCATCATTCGTGTCGTAAACCAGGAAGGGAAAATTGCGCGAGTTCTCCGGCAGCACATCGCGCTCCTCCGGATATTGCACCGTCGTTAGGCGGTCTTTTTCGAAATAACTCCCGATGAAGTTGCGGCCCGTCACCGCCATGCCTTTGAGTATTCCTGAGCCGATCATGGTTAAATGGTGAGGCGGTTAGGCCGTGACATCGAATTTTCCTGCGCTCATGAATTCCCCGCATCGGCTCCCGCCGGGAGCGGCAGGGTGAAGCGGAAGATGGTGCCGTGGTCCGGCCGGCTCTCGACCGTGACTTCGCCGCCGTGGGCTTCCACGGTTTGCTTCACGATCGCTAGGCCGAGGCCGGTGCCGCTTTTCTCCGGGTCCGGAT
Organism: Chthoniobacterales bacterium; assembly: GCA_038233495.1. Taxonomy (GTDB): domain Bacteria; phylum Verrucomicrobiota; class Verrucomicrobiia; order Chthoniobacterales; family UBA10450; genus Palsa-1392. Next base: position 2,867 of record JBBSLW010000240.1, read on the forward strand.
CAGTTTCCAGTTTATCAAAAACTCGCTCGAGGCGTTCGGGCGGAATGCCTTCGCCATCATCTTCCACGGAACACTCCACCCGGCCCTGCGCGACCCGCGCGCTGAGGAGCACTTCGCCGTGGGGTGCGTAGCGCAGGGCGTTGGAGACAAGATTTTGAAAGACCTGGGTGAGGAGGGCGGCGTCCGCCTGCACCGTGAAATCTTTCGGGACCAGATTGAGGACGCGGGTCTGACTGGCATCGCTCAAAGGGCGCAGATCGTGCAAAAGATTTTGCACGAGCGGCCAGAGGTCGACTTCCCGCAACTCCAATTTGCGCGCGGCCGAGGAAACGAGATTGACCTGCTCGAGCATCACCTTGGTGACGAGCGCGTCAAGGCGCCCGAGGTTTCGCTGGAGCGTCCTCACCATGACGGCCGCGTCATTAGCCGTGGCGGACTCGGGGAGGCTCTCGGTCAGAGCCTGGGCGGCGACCGATATGGCGGAGAGCGGCGTGCGCAGATCGTGCACGACGAAGGCGAGATGTTCTTCGCGGCGTTGTTGCAGCTCGACCGCTTTCTGCGCGGCGTAGGCTTTCACGGCCACGCCGATGGCCTCGTCGAGCACGCGATTGAGGATGCGGGCGGCCCGGCCTTGCAAAATCAGCCCGTGAAGTTCCACCAGATCCAGGAGGGCATCGCGCAGGATGTTGTATTCCGCGACCACTTCCGCGATGTCGAAGCCGTCATCGAGACGCTGCAACCCATGCGCCGAAGGGCTGCCCCCGGCGTGCGCTTCGGCGACCCGCTCGTCGGCCTCCGCTTCCAGGGCATCGATCAGCTCGTCGATAAAAGTCGGGATGTGATCGTCGA
>JBBSLW010000241.1:0-3693 GCA_038233495.1 Chthoniobacterales bacterium
CGCTCGGTGTGGCGCTCTATCTCGCGATCCAGATCGCGAACCACAGCGCCAACCGCGCCTTCGAGGCGAGCGTGGATGTCGTCGCGGGCAAGGCCCAGCTCGAGGTGCGGGCGCCGGCCGGCCACCTGCGCGACGATCTCTACCCGATCGTGGCGCGGCAGGCCGGCGTGATCGCGGCCACGCCCATCGTTAGGGGCATCGTCAGCCTGCCGGATTTCCCGGGCGAATACCTCGACCTGCTCGGGATTGATGTGCTCACGAGGGAAGCGTTTCGCACTTTCGACCTGACCGGTTTTGAGGCGGGGGCATTCGATTTTCAGCCCTGGCTGCGCGGCCCGCGCATCGTGGCGGTGAGTGAAGAACTGGCCCGGGCGCATCAGCTCCGCGAGGGCGAAGAAGTGAACGCGCAGATCAACGGGGAAACCAGGCGCCTGACGATAGGCTACCTCCTTCGCACCCGCGGGACGAGCGCGAACGCCAACCCTCACTTCGCCGCGATGGACATCGGTTGGGCCCAGGAATTACTCGGCCGGCGCGGGACGCTCGACTCCATCTCGCTCCGGCTGGCCGAGGGCGCCGATCCGCAGAAAATCGCCGCCGCCTTAAAACACGAACTGCCGCCGGACCTGACCGTCGCGCCGCCCGCCCAGCGCGGGGAGCAGGTGGGCAAAATGCTGGCCGGCTTCCAGCTCAACCTGCAGGCGATGAGCCTCGTCTCGCTCCTCGTCGGGATGTTCCTGATCTACAACACGATCGAGGCCTCCGTCATCCGGCGCCGGACCGAGATCGGGATTCTGCGCTCGTTAGGCGTGACCCGCCACGAGGTGCGCCTGCTTTTTCTCGGGGAAGCCGCGGTCCTGGGCGCGGTGGGGATTTTGGTCGGAATGGGCGGCGGCTACCTGCTCGCGCGCGCGCTCGTGGGGACGGTCGCGAGCACCATCTCGTCGCTCTACGTCCTGCTCAGCGTGCGCGAGGTCGTGGTCGCGCCGTGGATCTGGGCGAGCGCGGTCTTGCTTGGCTTTTTCTCGGTCCTGGTCGCGGCCTGGTGGCCGGCCCGGAGCGCCGCGGCGATGGATCCGGTCGAGACTCTGCATCATGGCGCGCGGATCGAACAGGCCGTGCAGCTCTCGCGCGGCTGGATTGTGAGCGGAATGGTTGCACTGTTGCTCGCGATTGTTTTCTCGGTTCTGGCCCTGCGCACCGGGCCGCCCTGGCTCGGATTTGGCGCGGCCTTTTTTGTCCTGGCGGGCTTTTCCTCGATCGCGCCGGAGGTGACCGCCCGGTTCAGCAGGCTCGTTAGGGCAACCGCCCGGCGCCGGATCGAGCCGCGCCTCGCCGCGCAAAATCTGGGCCGGACTCTGCTCCGCAACTCGGTCACGATCGCTTCCCTGGCCGCGGCGGTGGCGATGACGGTGGGCGTCGCGGTGATGGTTTTTTCCTTCCGCCAGACGGTCGGCGACTGGATCGGCCAGACGCTGATCGCGGATCTCTTTATCGGCCCGGCGGCGAACGAAATTGCCGGCCCGACCTCGTTTGTGCCGCCGGCGGCGCTCGAGTTTCTCCAGAACAATCCGGCGGTCGAGGAAGTCGATACCTACCGCGGAGTAGAGCTTCCGTTTCGCGGTGAAAACATCGCGGTCGCCGTGATCACCGGCACGAACCGCCGGAACCTGCGTTTCCTGCACAGCGACAACGACCAAATCATCCCCCGTTTTTATAACGAGCAGTGCGTGCTCGTTTCGGAAAGTTTTGCGCGCCGCTTCCATGTCGCGCAGGGCGAGACGCTCGAACTCCCGACCCCCGCGGGCCTGGAGAAGTTTCCGATCGCGGGCGTGTTCTACGATTACACCCGCGACCAGGGCACGGTTTTCCTGAGCCGGAAAAATTTTCAGCGTTTCTGGCAGGACGACCGGGTCAACAGCGTCGCCCTTTATCTCACACCGACGGGCGATCCGGAGGCGGTCGCGGAGTCGTTTCGCGAGCGCTTCAGCCAAAGCGGCGAATTTTCCATCTACTCGAATCGCCTCCTGCGGACGCGCATCTTCGAGATTTTCGACCAGACCTTCGCCGTCACCTACGTCCTGCGCACGATCGCGGTGCTGGTCGCGGTAGTCGGCATTTTTCTTGGCCTAACGACGCTGGTGACGGAGCGTGCGCGCGAGATTGGGGTGCTTCGCTCGATCGGGGCCTCGGCCGCGCAGATCCGTCGCCTGCTCCTCTGGGAAAGCGGCATGATCGGGGTGCTCGCGAGCGTGCTCGGGATTGCTTCGGGCCTTTGCCTTTCGATCGTGCTCACCGGGGTGATCAACCGCGCGTTCTTCGGCTGGACGATCCAGCTCGCGTTCCCCTGGGCGTCGCTTGCCTGGACGCCCGTCTGGATTATCGCCGCAGCGGTGGTGGCGGGCTGGATCCCGGCTTGGCGCGCGGGAAGGTTGGAAATCGCGGAGGCGGTGCGAAGCGAATGAGGATTGCCAGTTGGGTGGCGATCGCGCTGGGGATTTTTTGCTGCGCGGCCGATTGGGAGGTGGCGGAGCCGGGCTGGAAATATGAGTTCCCGCGCGATCACCAGGTGCATGAGAAGTTCAAGACTGAGTGGTGGTATTTCACCGGCAACCTAACGAACGGTGACGGCCGGCAGTTCGGTTATGAGCTGACTTTTTTTCGCCAGGGAATCCGGCCGCCCGCAGAGCGCTCCGGGACGAGCTCGCGCTTCATCGTGGACGACCTCAAGTTTGCCCACTTCACCGTGACCGATTCGCAGGGGAAGACGTTTCTTTTTCATGAAAAGACGAGCCGGGGCAGTTTCGGGGAAGCGGGTTTCGCGGAGGGCAAACGCCTGACCTGGATCGATTCCTGGAATCTGCTCAGGCAGGCGGATGGATCTTTTGATCTCGTGGCGTTGGCGGACGATGCCGAGATTCGACTCCACCTGCTTCCCCTGAAAGAACCGGTCATCCACGGCGAGGGCGGGATCAGCCGGAAAGCCGCCGGGGCGGGGCACGCGTCGCACTATTATTCGATCACCCGGCTGGAGACGACCGGGAGTTTGCGGGTGCGGAAGGAGAATTTCGCGGTCACGGGCGAAAGCTGGTTCGACCACGAGTGGGCGACGAATCAGCTCGCGGCCGGGCAGGCGGGCTGGGACTGGGTCTCGGCGCAGTTCGAGGACGGGAGCGAGCTGATGCTTTACCAAATGCGCCTAACGACGGGTGCGATCGATCCGGCCTCGAGCGGGACCTTCGTGCGCGCCGATGGCACTTCCCGCGGGCTGAGCAGCGCGGATTTCGAGATGACGCCGGAGACTTTCTGGAAAAGCCCGGCCACCAAGGCGAACTACCCGATTGGCTGGCGGGTGCGGGTTCCGAAAGAAAATCTCGAGTTGAAGATTCGACCGGTCCTGGCAAACCAGGAACTGGTTTTCAGCCCGCTCATTTATTGGGAAGGGGCCTTCGAGATCGAAGGAACGCGGGCGGGAAACCCCATCCGCGGACGCGGTTACCTGGAGCTGACCGGTTACGCCGCTCCCCTGCGGGAGCTGAATCGTTAGTCCAAATCAGGCCTGGGTGTGACGCGCGAAATGCACCTCGGCACCCTTCGGCAGGAGGCGTTTGCGGCCCCGCTGACGGCGCCGGGCGAGACAGGCGCGGCCCGCCTTGGTGCTCATGCGCGCACGGAAACCGTGCTGCTGTTTCC
>JBBSLW010000242.1:0-3631 GCA_038233495.1 Chthoniobacterales bacterium
CCTCGACGGCGTCACCAAGGTCTTCCTGACCGATGAAGTTGAGACCCACGCCCTCTCTGGCATTCACCTCGACATCCGCACCGGCGAATATGTCTCCATCGCCGGTCCCTCGGGCTGTGGAAAGTCGACTCTCCTCTCGATCCTCGGCCTGCTCGACACGCCCTCGGACGGCAGCTACTCCCTCAAAGGCGGCGAGGTCGCGAACCTCACCTTCCCCGAGCGCGCGCGGATCCGGAATCGCGAGATCGGTTTCATCTTCCAAAGCTTCAACCTCATCGGCGACCTCACTGTTTTCGAGAATGTCGAGCTGCCGCTGACCTATCGCGGCATGCCGGCGAGCGAGCGCAAAGTGTTTGCCAATGAAGCGCTCGAGCGCGTCGGGATGGCGCATCGCGCGAAGCACCTGCCAAGTCAGCTCTCCGGCGGCCAGCAGCAACGCGTCGCCGTGGCCCGCGCGCTCGCCGGCAAGCCAGCGATTCTCCTGGCCGACGAACCGACCGGCAACCTCGACTCACGCAACGGCGAGGCGGTCATGGATCTTTTAAAGGAACTGCACGCCGGGGGCGCGACCATCTGCATGGTCACGCACGACCAGCGCTTCGCGCAGCACGCCGATCGCACCATCCATTTGTTCGACGGCCGCGTCGTCGAGGACAAAATCGCAGCCTAACGAGGAACGAGAAAATGCGCCCTAACGATCGTCGCGACGGCTCGATCAAGGTGCTGCTCATCCTCGCTCTGCTTGCCGCGAACATCGCCCTCGCCCTGCCGCGGAACCACCACCGCGCGAGCGCAGCACGCGAGGCGCCCGCACACAGGCGGGCAGGCGGTGCGCTCCCCAACCAGCTGTCGCCCTGACTCTCACTCACATCATGCTCCAAGACTTTCGCCACGCTCTCCGCCTCCTGATCAAAAATCCGCTCTTCGCGACCGTCGCGACCGTCACTTTGGCGCTCGCGATCGGCGCCAACACCGCTGTCTTTAGCCTGGTCAACGCACTTCTTATTCGCCCGTTGCCCTACCAGGCGCCGCAGGAACTTGTCCTCCTCTGGGAAAAATTTTCCGGCCAGGGCCTCGACGTCATTCCCGTTTCCGCGCCCGAGTACCTCGATTACGAAAAGCAAACGCGCAGCTTCACCGCCGTCGCAGCGTTCGATTACGCGAACCTTAACCTGACCGGTAGCGAGATGGCGGAGCGCATCCAGGGTGCTGTCGTCTCGCCGAGCTTGTTTCCTTTGCTCGGAGTCGAGCCGATCAAGGGCCGCGTCTTCAGCGCGAGCGAATTCGGCGAAGGCCGGGACAACGTCGTCCTGATTAGCGCCCGCATTTGGGAACGGCGCTTTAGCTCGGATCCCCAAATCCTGGGCAAGCCAATTTCTCTCAACGGCCGGAACTTTACCGTTATCGGAATTATGCCGAAGAAGTTCGAGTTCCCGATTCCCCTCTTTAATATCCAGGGCGGTCAGTTCTCGGGTCAGGTCGATATCTGGAAACCGATCGCCTTCACGAAAGACGAGCTCGCGTCGCGCGGCTCCCGCAGCTACGGCGTAATCGCTCGCCTGAAACCCGACGTCACGCGGGGGCAGGCGCAGGCCGAGATCAACACCGTCAACGCGAACTGGATCGCGCAGTTTCCCGACAACTACAGCCCGCCGACGCGTTTCGGCGCTTCCCTTTACCCGCTCCATGAGCAGGTCATCGGCGGGATGCGGAACGCGTTATGGATCTTGTTAGGCGCGGTTGCGCTCGTCCTTCTCATCGCTTGCGCGAACCTGACCACGATGCTGCTCGCGCGAGCCGGCGCACGGGAACGCGAGTTCGCCATCCGCGTCGCGCTCGGAGCCAACCGGTTGCAGCTCCTCCGGCAGATGCTCTCGGAAAGTATTTTGCTCGCGCTCTTCGGCGGTGCGGCAGGTGTGTTGCTCGCGATCTGGGGCCTTGATTTGCTCCGCGTCGTCGGGGCGCAAACCGTCCCGCGAATCGCTCATGCGAATCTCGATGCGCGCGTCCTGCTCGTCACACTCGTGGTCTCTGTCGGAACCGGAATTCTGTTCGGACTGGTTCCGGCTCTCGCGAGCGGCAATCCGGAGCTGACCGAAGCGCTTAAGGAAGGCGGTCGCGGATCGACCACCGGAGTTCGTCACAACCGTCTGCGTAACGCGCTCGTCGTCGCCGAAGTCGCGCTCGCGCTTGTTCTTCTGATCAGCGCGGGTCTTCTCCTAAAGAGCTTCGTCCGCCTGCAAAACGTCGATCCCAGATTCAATCCGACGAACGTGCTCACCATGGAGCTCGCCCTGCCCCAGTTGAAATATCCGCGCGGCAAGCCAGTGATCGACTTCTATGCCGAGGTCGAGCGGCGCGTCAGTCGTATCCCAGGCGTGCAGCATGTCGCGCTCACCTCAATTTTACCGCTGAGCGGATCGAACAGCGATAGCTCCTTCCACATCGAAGGGCGCTCCGAAAAACAAACGAACGTTTTCCCGGATGAGGAGATTCGCGTAATCACGCACGATTATTTCCGCGTCCTTGGAACTCCGCTCATTAAAGGCCGTTTCTTCACTGAAGCCGACAACGCCGATGCGCCGGGCGTTATCCTGGTCAATCAAGCAATGGCGAAAAAGTACTGGCCCGGCGAGGAGGTGCTCGGGAAGCGGATTAACTTCGACGATTCCGACCCCGCGAAAATAAAATGGTTATCGGTCGTTGGAGTCGTCGGTGATATCCGGCATCGCAGCCTCGATGCGGAGGCGAAGCCGGAATATTACCTGCCTCACGCGCAACTTGCCTATCGCGGGATGATCCTCGCCGTGCGCAGCGCGCAGGATCCACGCGCGCTCGTTTCGTCGATTCGCCGCGAACTGCAGGCGTTTGATCCCGAGCAACCGCTGGCGAACATCAAAACGCTCGAGCAAATCACGGCCGACTCGATCGCGCCCCGTCGGCTTTCGGTTGTCCTCATCGGTGTCTTCGCCGCGGTCGCGCTCGTCCTCGCCTCGGTCGGAATTTATGGCGTGATGTCATTCCTCGTGGTGCAACGCACGCACGAAATCGGCGTGCGAATGGCGCTCGGTGCACAGCGCGCGGATGTCTTACGACTCGTCATCGGACGCGCTGGGGCCCTCATCGGCGCGGGAACGCTTCTCGGCCTGATCGTCGCGCTCTTTTCCACCTCCGTCCTGCGCTCGTTGCTTTATGAAGTGAGCGCGCTCGACCTGCCGACTTTTCTTTTCGTCACCTTCATCCTCGCGGCGGTCGCGTTCGTCGCCAGCTACATCCCGGCCCGCCGCGCCACCCGGGCGGATCCCATGATTGCTTTGGGGAGAGGCTACCGATGAAGACCACGCTCACGCGACGAAGAGCTCACGGGAGCGCACGCGACTCGCGTGGTGGTTTTGGCGACTCGCCAAAACAGGCTTTCGGATCGAGCGCGATGAAGGAAAAGTTCGCGGTGGCGGGTCGCCATCGCCAGCACGCGAGTGGCACGGGGCCATGACATGGGTAACACAATGAGGCCGAGACATGGGTTACAGTTTAAGAGGATGGTGCGGGAGACGATGCCATCGTGCAGGGCGCATGCCGGCGGCGTCTCTGGCGTGCAACTCTCCGATCAAGAGCGGGCCGAAATAGACCG
>JBBSLW010000243.1:0-3627 GCA_038233495.1 Chthoniobacterales bacterium
AATCGTCAAGGCGATCCTGCTCATGAGCGGCTCGGTTCTGCTCAGCGTGCTCGTGATGGCCCATTTTCATTTCAGCCTGAGCGAGTTTTTTAACGCCTTAACGAGTATCTCTTATCACGACAAGTCCGGCGCCGCGGTGACGAAGGATTTCCTGACCCCGGGGATGAAGTTCAAGAACCCGCTCGACTTCATCTCGCTCAGTCTCGCGCTCGTCTTCGGCACGGCCGGGTTGCCGCACATCCTCGTCCGTGTCTACACCGTGCCCGATGCCAAAACCGCCCGCTCCTCCGTCGTCTGGGCGATGGCTTTGATCGGCCTCTTTTACATCATGACGACCTTCTTTGGGTTCGGCGCCGCCAGCGTGCTCGGCCCCGATTTCATCGGCCGGAACGGCGGCGGTAACATGGCCGCGCCGCAGCTCGCCCGCGCCCTCGGCGGCGACATCTTTTTCGCCTTCATCAGCGCGGTCGCCTTCGCCACCATTCTCGCAGTCGTGGCCGGCCTCACGATCAGCGCCAGCACCAGTTTCGCGCACGACTTTTTCACTAACGTCATCCATCACGGCAAGGAACGCCGGCCCGGCGAAGAAGTGCGCGTCGCGCGCCTCACCGCCTTTGTCGTCGGCGCGGTCAGCATCGGCCTCGCCATCGCCCTCGGCCCGACCGCCAATGTCGCCTTCCTCGTCGGCCTCGCCTTCGCCGTCGCGGCGAGCGCGAATCTGCCCGCGATCGTCTTCTCGATTTTCTGGAAACGCTTCAACACCGCCGGGGCCGTCGCCAGCCTCATCGTCGGTCTCATCGCTTCCATCGGCATCATCATCATCAGCCCCACGATTATGACGATCGATCCGCCAACCGTCGCCGCCAGCGCGCGTCATCTCATCCAGCACGCGCCCATTTTCCCACTCGAGAATCCCGGCATCGTCAGCATTCCGCTGGGCTTTCTCGCCGCCATTCTCGGTACGCTCCTGACCCGCGAACCGAGTGCCGAAGCGCGTTTCGATGAATTCATAGTACGCGCCAATACCGGCCTCGGCGCGGAAAAGGCCTCGGCTGAATAGTTCCGTGAGGGCGAAGGGTGCGGGTTGATTTTTCCCGCAACGGGACTAAACGAAATCATGCTCACGGACGAACCTCCACTTGATTTTGTTCGGCACGCCGCGGCCGAACTGGCGATCTCCTTGACCGACCCGCGCGACCACAACCTTCATGCGGTGATCAACGGGTTGATCGAGGCGATCGAGGCCGACCGCGCCCGGATCAAAGCGCTCGAGAATGCGCTTGTCGCGCGCTCCTCGAGCGAAGGCTGATCCCGCGCTCTGCTCGTTAGGCGACAGCCAGCTCGGCAGTGGCCTTTTCCCAGGCGGCGTTCAACCGCTCCAGCTCGCCCGTCACCGCCGCGAGTTCGCGATTGATCGCGACCGCGCGCCCGCCCGCCTCATAGACCGCGGGATCCTCCAGCTCGGCGGTCAATTCCTTCTGCTGCCCTTCCAGGGTTGCGATCTGCATCTCGAGATCGTGCACCCGCTTCTCGTTTTCGCGCCGCACCTTGGCAATCGCCTTGCGCGCCTCCGCCTCCGCCCGGCGCTGTTCCCGCTGCTCCTTCATTCCGCCGCTCCGCACGACCGGCGTGGCCGGTTGCGCGTTCGTTAGGCCGCTGCCCGCGGTGAGGGCAGCGCGGGCCGAGGTAGCCTGCGATTTATCGAGGTAATATTGATAATCGCCCGCGTAGGGCGTGAGCTGCCCTGCGTTGATGTGCAGGACACCGGTCGCGATCGCGCGGATGAAATGCACGTCGTGGCTGATGAAGATAAGCGTGCCTTCGTATTGCTTGAGCGCGCCGATCAACGCGTCGATCGAGCCGACATCAAGGTGGGTCGTGGGCTCATCCATGAGCAGAAGATTGGGCGGATGGAGGAGCAGCTTGACCAGCGCGAGGCGCGATTTTTCGCCGCCGCTCAGGACGCCGGCGGTCTTAAAAACGTCGTCGCCCCGAAAGAGAAACGAACCGAGCACAGTCCTGGCCGTCTGTTCCGAGACCGGCTCGGGAGTGTCGAGCACGGTCTCGAGAACGGTCTGGGTCAGGTTGAGCATCTCCACCCGATGCTGGGAAAAATAACCGACCCGCACATTGTGCCCGGGCTCCCGCTCGCCCTGCTGCACCGGCAGGACGCCGGCGAGCAACTTGAGCAGGGTTGATTTGCCGGCCCCGTTCGGCCCGACCAGCACCGTCCGCTGCCCGCGTTCCGCTTCGAAATTCAAATCCTGGTATACCACCAGCTCGCCGTAGGCGTGCTGCACCTGCTTGAGCGAGATCGCGCGCAAACCGCTCCGCGGCGGCTGCGGGAAACGGAACTTGATTGTCTTCGCCTGCGCGGTCGGCGCCGCGATTTTCTCCATCCGATCGATCTGTTTCAGCTTGCTCTGGGCCTGCGACGCTTTGCTCGCCTTGGCCCGGAAGCGATCGGCAAATTGCTGGAGCGACGCGATCTCTTTCTGCTGGTTCTTGTAGGCGGAAAGCTGCTGCTCTTCGCGGGCCGCTTTTTGCTCCACGTAGCCATCCCAGTTTCCGCGGTAGCGGACCAGCTTGGCGTGCGCGATCTCGACGATGCTCCCCACGAGCGCGTTCAGGAATTCACGATCGTGCGAGATCATGAGGATCGCGCCCGGATAATTCTTCAAATATTCCTGTAACCAGACTAACGACTCGAGATCGAGGTGGTTGGTCGGCTCATCGAGCAGGAGCAGGTCGGGCTCCAGCACGAGGAGCCGCGCAAGATGCGCGCGCATAATCCAGCCGCCGCTCAGCGCCTTTGCCGGCCGATCGAAATCGCTCTCGCGAAAAGCGAGCCCATGCAGGATGCGTTTCGCCTTCGGTTCGATTTCCCAGTCGTGCTCATCTTCCAGCTCTTGGTGCGACTTGCCGCAGGCCAACTCGAGGACGGATTCCTCGCCGGCCGCAGCCGTCTCCTGCGGGAGGTAGCCAAGGGTGGCGCTTTTCTCAAGGGAGACTGTGCCCGCGTCCGGAGACGCTTCGTCAAGAATGAGGGAGAAGAGCGTGGATTTGCCGGCGCCGTTCGGGCCGACCAATCCGATGCGATCCCCGCGATTCACCTGGAGCGAGACATCCTCGAAGAGGACGCGCCCGGCGAATGATTTGGAAACTTGAGAAACGGTGAGCATTGGTTGGTGTCTTTATCCAACTCGTCTTCGTCCTTCGTGCTTCTCCTCGAAGAGGTGGGCTTTTGAGGACGAAGGACGAGATCGAGGAGGAGCACGAAGGAGAGAGTACCGGCGGAGGGGCTCGAACCCACACACTCTTACGAGTACCAGATTTTGAGTCTAGCGCGTCTGCCAATTCCGCCACGCCGGCTTTTCGAACGGCTCAGAAGCTACGAAGAAGGCCGGGTCCATGCAAGCACGAGGCGCCGCTCGGCGATTGCCAATCCAGGGCGGCGTCCTCGTCCTCTTGACCCGCGCTTCTACCGGCGCTCGACTGGGATCTCTCCGTGAAACGACTCGCTTTTACCTTGGCCCTCGCGCTCCTCGCCAGCGCCGCCGTGGTTTACCTCGACTGGCATTGGCCGAGAACACTCGAACCTCGTGGCGGACGCTACTTCTTTCATCG
>JBBSLW010000244.1:0-3576 GCA_038233495.1 Chthoniobacterales bacterium
CTCGCCGCCGACGCTTCGTTGACGACCGCCTGTTCCACTTGCGCGTACGAGCCCTGCACCGACACGACGATCAAGGCGAGCGCGACAGCATAGAGGACGCCGATGAACTGATGCATCAGCCCGGCCGGACCCTGGTCCTCGGAACGAATGAGCCAGTTGAGCCGGCGCGCCATGATGCAGACCGTCCAGGCGACCCGCGACACTGACAGCGACGACCGAGGATCCGAGGAACCAGAGGTTCAGGTCGTAAAGCCAGAGCATCTGGGGGGATTTTACCGGAAGTTGGGCCGGAGACAACTGCCGCGGTGCCAGCGAATCGCTACTCCTGCCGCAGCGCCACCATCACGTCGACCGAGGTGGCTCTGCGCGCCGGGATCCAACTCGCCACCGCCGCCACCCGCAGCAGGATCCCCGGGACGCCGGCACGGCATGCGCGCGGATCGTAACGCAGCCCGGAGAAGCGAGTCCGGGCTTGGAAAGCCAGGCCGCTCAAGGAGCGTTACTGCCAAGCATCGAAGACTGCGCCAACCTGCCCGATCCGGGCGTAATTGCAGCAGAAGCTGCGCTTCAGCGGTTTGCTGCGATCGCCGCAGATTTGAAGAAGTAGCGCGGCAAAAGTTCGCAACGGTGAGGCGCTGTCACCAGCACGCGTGGGCGCATGTCCTCCCCAATCCGAAGACCTCGAAGCCGCACTCGCCAATTCGCTGAGATCGCATCCGATCTGAAACGCTGATCGGTCCCAAACTTACCATTCTTGTCGCAAGGAAACAGATTTGCGCTATCAATGCCGGCTTCTGGTGGGACGATGACAGCGCGTCGAGGAGGGCAGCCGGCGCTGGATCGTTGGCGCATCGCAGCGGAAATTTAGTTGCAGAGTGGACAGTCCTGGGACAAAGCACCTCTGTTCGATCAACTATGGTTCGCCTTAATCCGTGTCTATTTTGCTAGCCAAGATCATAAGGGATTTCATCACGATCTGGATCACAGTTGATCCAATTTCCAATCTGGCGCTGTTTGCCGGGCTGACAGCCTCACTCACGGCCGGCGAGCGGCGGCGCACCGCGTTTCGTGCTTCGCTCTATGCCGCAATAATTCTCGTAGTGGCGGTAACGGCCGGGCAGATTATTCTCGATGCGGTCGGTATTCGCCTGCATTCGCTGAAGGTGGCGGGAGGAATTATCCTGTTCCTTTTCGGCTTGCGCATGCTCTTTGGATCGTTTGACGCAGATAACAGTGCACCGGAGGCGGGCCGCGACCTTGCCGTATTTCCCCTGGCCGTTCCTGCCATCGCCGGTCCCGGGGCAATCATGGCTGTGATTGTGCTGACCGATAACGATGTCTACACGGTCCCCCAGCAGGCGGAGACGGGCGTCGTGCTGCTTGTTGTGCTGCTTCTGAATCTCCTAATGTTGCTTTTTTCGGATCTTATCTTGCGCGTGATCGGCCGACAGGGAGCGGCAGTCCTAATTAGGGTCATGGGGATGATCCTGGCATCCCTGGCCGTCGAAATAGTTTTGACGGCGTTAGCGGTGGGAAGCTGGAAGCCCGCTTAGCTGCTCGAGGCCCTTTGATTCTAGAAACACTCGGCGTGCTGCTTAAGCGAGGGCGAGCAGCCGATCGGGCCGCAGGTCGCTGTTGCAACATGGTCGGTGTGTTCAATTGGTTCAGTGTCTGTTATTTCGGCGCCGATTGCGGGGCGTCGGATGGAAACCCGGCCGTCCCATCCTTTTTCCAGAGAGAGCCTTTCCCTTTCAAGTGGCCCCTCTCTTGCGCAAAAACTAACACCTGACCAATGCTTTCGCCCGACAAAGCCTGCACCATCGTCCCCTACTTCAAAGTCGCGCCGGACAAACTGGAGGCGTTCAAAACCTTCGCGACACGCTGTGTCGAGCAAACCCGTGCAGAGGAGAACTGCCTTTTCTACGGCTTCAGCTATTCCGGCGACGAGGCGCATTGCCGGGAAGGCTACGTCGACGCCGCCGCGGCCCTCGAGCATCTCGAAAAGATCGGGCCCTTGCTCAACCAGGTCCTTGAGATCTCTCACCCGCCTGGAAATCCACGGCCCGGAAGAAGAACTGGGCAAAATGCGTGAACCGCTCACGAAAATGAACCCACAGTTCTTCACCCTGGAGTGCGGTTTCCGTCGTTAGGGAAGCGCGCCGCGCACCCCGCTCCGCCCCCCCAAATCCGAAGGCGTCTGGCAAAATCGCCCCGCGCGTCTTAGCTTGCGCCATGATCGAGCAACGGGATCTCATCGTCTGGGCGATCGCCCTCTTCCTGGCGATCGGGATCGGCTGGACCCGCTACAGCAAGGCCAGGTCGCATAACGACCTCGTTAGTCGAATGGCCCGGATGGATGTCGAGCAGCGCAAGAAAATGCTCAGCCGGCTCAACCCCAAGGTCGCGATGGAAGTGCGCCAGGATCTGCTCGAGCGCTTCCGCATCATGACCTGACGAATTTGCTTCTCGTTAGGCTGGCTCCGCCCCGGCCCGCCGCGCTTTTGCTTGCAGTTACTCCGGCGATCACGCTTAATGCACCGCACATGGCGCTGCCCGACAACTCAAAGTCCCCTGACCCGACACCGATCATGGGCGGGCCGAACGACTGGGAAACGATCGCGCGCAGCGCGGACTTCCAGGATCTCCTTCGCGCCAAACGCCGCTTCATCATCCCGGCGATGACCCTCTCCCTCCTCTATTTCTTCGCCCTCCCCGTGCTCGTCGGCTGGTTCCCCGAGCTGATGAAGAAGAAGGTCGGCGGGGGCGTTAATCTCGCCTACCTCTTCGCTCTTTCGCAGTTCTTCATGGTCGGGCTCGTCGCCGGCCTCTACCTCTTCAAAGCCGGCGCGTGGGACAAAGCGGCCGCGGCTTTGCTCGCGAAGTTCCGCGAAAAATAATCGCCAAATGCTCGCCGCTTCCTCGCCCATCACCGCCGCTTCCACCACCAATCCGACCGCGATCGCGATGTTCATCGGCTTCGTCGCCGCGACCCTCGTCATCACCTTTTACAGCGCGAGAAAATCGTCCGGCTCGAGCGCCTACTTCGCCGCGGGGCGGCGCATCACCGGCTGGCAAAACGGCCTCGCGGTGGCGGGCGATTACATGAGCGCGGCCAGCTTCCTCGGCATCGCGGGCATGATCGCGCTCTCCGGTTACGATGGTTTTCTCTACTCGGTCGGTTTCCTCGTCGCCTACCTCGTCGTCCTCCTCGTCGTAGCCGAGCCGCTCCGCAACGCCGGCAAATACACCATGGCGGACGTGCTCGCTTACCGTTTAAGGCCACGGCCGGTCCGCGCGCTCGCCGCGCTCAGCACGATCACGGTCAGCACCTTTTACATGATCGCGCAGATGGTCGGCGCCGGCAGCCTGGTCAAGGTGTTGCTCCCCGGCATCGGCTACAACCTCGCCGTCTGCGGGGTCGGCGTGCTCATGATCGTTTACGTCGTCTTCGGCGGCATGCTCGCCACCACCTGGGTGCAAATCGTCAAGGCGATCCTGCTCATGAGCGGCTCGGTTCTGCTCAGCGTGCTCGTGATGGCCCATTTTCATTTCAGCCTGAGCGAGTTTTTTAACGCC
>JBBSLW010000245.1:0-3563 GCA_038233495.1 Chthoniobacterales bacterium
GCGGCATGCCGGCATTCCACTCGAGCCGCATGAAGAATTGATCGACGAAGACCTCGAGAAATATGATTAGCCTGGCTTTCATCAACACCCTCCTCGGCCAGCCACCGAACGCCTCCGAGCACGGCTACCAGATCGATCACATCATCGAGTTCAGCCATTGGTTCATGGGCGCGCTCTTTCTCGGGTGGTCGGCCTTTTTCCTTTATGTTCTTTGGCGTTTCCGGAGGAAGCGCAACCCGGTCGCGAGCCACGAAGGCGTGACTAGTGGCATCTCAACGCACCTGGAATTCGCGGTCGTCCTGATCGAGGCCGTGCTCCTCGTCGGGTTTGCGATTCCGCTCTGGGCGAAACGGGTCAACGCTTTTCCTGAAGACAAGGACGCCATCGTGGTCCACGCCATCGGCCAGCAGTTTAACTGGAACTTCCATCTCCCGGGACCGGACGGAGTTTTTGGCCGGCGCGACATCGAGCTGGAGAGCAACACGAATCCGCTCGGGCTCGATGACACGGACTCGGCCGCGAAGGACGATCTCGTCGTCCTCGGTGAGCTTCACGTGCCGGTCAATCGCAACGTAATCATTGATCTTTCCTCGAAAGATGTGATCCACAACTTTTGCCTGCCGAGCATGCGCATTGCGCAGGACGCGATCCCGGGGCAGATCATCCCGATGTGGTTTAAGCCGGTGAAAACGGGCAGCTACGAAGTGGTCTGCGGCCAGCTTTGCGGGCTCGGCCATTACAGCATGAAGGGCGCGCTGGTGGTCGATACGCCGGATGATTATCAAGCGTGGGTGAAAGAGCGGGTGGAACTTTCCGGCACGCAAAGCGCCCCGCCGCCGCTGGCTCGGCCCGCGGGCGAACCGCCGGTCGGCCCGACGCCCGGCACGGTCGCGCCTCCCGGCGCCCCGAAGACCGCCAACCCGGGCGGCGGATAGGAATGTGGACCGGCACCCGCGCCGGTATTCTCCCGATGCGCACGCCCGCCGCTGAGCCGAATCGCTTCCTCCCCAGTTTTGCCTGGTTCACGGCGGCCGCCACCGTCCTGCTCATCTGCAGCGGGGGCATGGTGACGAGCAAAGGTGTCGGCCTCGCGGTGCCCGATTGGCCGACCAGCTTCGGCTACAACATGTTTTTCTTTCCGGTCTCGCAATGGGTCGGCGGGATTTTCTTCGAACACACCCACCGGTTGATCGCGTCGCTCATCGGTTTCCTCACCATCATCCTGGCCATCTGGGTCTGGCGCTCGAACGTGCCCCGCTGGGTCAAGACGCTCGGCTGGGCGTCGTTAGGCGCGGTGATTCTTCAGGGAGTGCTCGGGGGTTTGCGCGTCACTCTGCTGAAAGATGAGATCGGGATTTTCCACGCCTGTCTCGCGCAAGCCTTTCTCGGGATGCTCATCGTCCTCGCGCTCGCCACCTCGCCCGTCTGGCAACGGCTCATGCGTTCCGGCAGCACGCGGCCGCCGCGGGCTCTGGCGATCCTGGCCCTGGTGGTGACCGGCTTAATCTACGGACAGCTCGCCCTCGGCGCGACCATGCGGCATCAGCATCGCGATCTTTCCATCACCGATTTCCCGCTCGCTTACGGACAGGTGATTCCGGCAATCGATCCCGCTTCGATCGCCCGGATCAATCAAGTGCGCGATCGGCAGGCGTTGTCGGACGTCACGGCGGGCCAGATCTGGCTGCAAATGATGCATCGCTTCGGCGCGGCCGCGATCGGGCTGACGATTTTCGCTTTCTGGTTTTTCGTTAGGCGCGCAACCGGTCTGGCTTCCCTGCTGCGCGGACTCTCCAATCTCTGGTTCGGGCTCGTCCTGATGCAAATCACGCTCGGCGCCTGGACGATCTGGAGCAACAAGGCAGCCGATATCGCGACCGCGCACGTCGCCGTCGGCGCGCTGACTTTTGCCACCGGCATTATCATTTCCGCGGTCGTGCTGCGCCTGCGGCAAGGCAGCACGCCGGCCGCCGCACCCGCTTCGCGCGCCGCTCATCTTGCGGAGGTCGCAGCTTCGTGAAAACCGCGGTGATCGAAACCCCGGCCGTCCCGCTCGAGCGCGGCTGGACGATGGCGGATCTAGCGCAGCTCGTGAAAGCGCGCCTTACCTTTCTCGTCCTGGTCACGACGGCGGTTGGTTTTTACACCGGCTGGCAGGGACCAATGGATTTCGTCGCGCTGTTGCACGCCGTTTTCGGAACCGCCCTCGCCGCGGGCGGCGCGGCCGCGCTCAACCAATGGTGGGAACACAAATTCGACGCGCTCATGATCCGGACTCAGACGCGGCCGATCCCTGCAGGACGCATGTCGCCGCGCGAAGGTCTGATTGTCGGCACGCTTCTCGGCCTGGGTGGCGTCGTTTATCTCGCGGTCGCGGTCAACTATCTCAGCGCCCTGCTCGCCGCCGCCACGATCGGGATTTATCTTTTCGCCTACACGCCGCTGAAGCGGATCAGCACCGCCAACACCCTCGTCGGCGCGATCCCGGGCGCGCTCCCGCCGCTCATCGGCTGGGCCGCGGCGCGGAATGATCTCGCGCCACCGGCCTGGACGCTCTTCGCGATTTTGTTTTTCTGGCAACTCCCGCACTTTTTCGCCATCGGCTGGATGTATCGCGAGGATTACGCGCAGGCCGGGTTCGTCATGCTCTCCGGCCGCGATGCGGAAGGCGCGCGGACCGGCCGCCAAAGTATTTTCTTCACCGTCCTCCTGCTCGTGGCGAGCGTCACGCCGGTCTGGTTTGGACTGGCCTCGCTTGTCTACCTGCCGGTCGCGCTCTCGTTAGGCGCGATTTTTCTCGCGCTCGCCTTTCGCTTTCAAACCCGGCGTAGCCTCCCGACCGCGCGGCAGTTATTTTTTGGCTCGATCATTTATCTGCCGCTCCTGCTCGGCGCGCTCGTCCTGGCGAAACGATGAGCAGCGACTCCGCTCTCGCGCCGACCCGCCCGCCGCTTTCCTGGCGCGCGCTCGCCTGGAAAGCCACCCTCATTCTCATCCCGCTCCTGACCGCGGCGGGGATTTATTTTTTCCGGGAAGCACAGGTCGCGCGCCTCGCCAGCCATACGCTGCCGAAGACCGGGATCGTCCCTTCCTTTCAACTGGTCGATCAGAACGGGCAGTCGTTCGGCTCACAGCAATTGCTCGGGAAAATCTGGATCGCGGACTTTGTCTACAGCACCTGTCCGGGCCCCTGCCCGATGATCAGCAGCCGGATGGGCGAAACGCAAAAGCCGCTGCGCGACACGGACGTGCAGCTGGTCTCGTTCAGCGTCGACCCGGAGCATGATACGCCAGCGGTCTTGCGCGACTACGCGGCGAAGTTGAATGCGCAGGATCGCTGGCATTTCCTGACCGGGGACAAGTCGACCATTTACCGCCTTTCGCGCGACGGTTTCAAACTCGCTTCCGGCGAGGGCGGCGCGGCCGGACCGATCCACAGCACGCGCATCGTGCTGGTTGATCGCAGCAGCATGATTCGCGGTTACTATGACGCGACCGATGCGGATGCGGTGACGCGGATATTGGCAGATGTCGCTCATCTGCGGCGCGATCAGCCCTGAAGA
>JBBSLW010000246.1:0-3561 GCA_038233495.1 Chthoniobacterales bacterium
ACGTTACCGGCCGGCTCCGAATTACGCTCCTTCCCACCGCAAACTGGATCCGGCTGCACGCTCGTCAAACTCCCTCCGGATCGCGCTCGACGCCCGCTACGTCCGGGAAAAACCGAGCGGGATCGGGGCCTATGTCCAGGCTTTGGTGGAACGCCTCCCGCGGCTCGCCCCGGCAGATCATTTCTTTTTTTGGGCGCATCCCCTCGCCCCGCAGCCGCTCTCCCCGGCCGCCAATACTTCCGCGCAGGTCGTTAGGGCCGGACCCAACTCGCCCTGGCCGGTCCTCTGGCCGCAATGGCACGCTTCCTTTGACCGGGTCGACGTTTTTCATGGGCCCCACAACATGATGCAGCGCGCCCTCCCCTGCGCCAGCGTGATCACGGTCCACGACGTGATGGCGATCGACGAGCCCGCCATGCATCTCCAAGGCGGCGAGCGCCTCGTGAAGAGTTTCTATTACCGGCAGGCCGTCTGGCGCGCGCTTCGGCAGGCGACCCGCCTCGTCGCACAGAGCAGGGCGACGGCCGACCGGATCTGCGCGCTCGTCCCCGGCGCGGCCCGGCGCCTGAGCGTGATCTGGTTGGCGCCCAATCACGATCTGCAGCCGACTAACGACATCGCCGCCGCGCAAAAGGCCGCCGCGCGCCTGACCGGAAGTGACGCGCCCTATCTCCTCCTGGTCGGCGCGAACACGCCGAGCAAGCGCCACGATCTCGCGCTCTCCGCTTTCGCCGCCGCGGTGCCCGCGCCGTGGCGTCTCGTCCTCGTGCAACGACGCAAGGCGAGCCGCAGCCTCGCCCGGCTCGCCAACCAGTTGCAGATCGCGGAACGCGTCGTCTGGCTCGAAACGCTGCCACGGGAAGATCTGGTCACGCTACTCCAGTCAGCCGGAGGATTGATTCAACCCTCCGTCTACGAAGGATTCGGTTTGCCCGTGCTGGAAGCGATGGCTTGCGGCTGCCCGGTGGTGGCGAGCGATATCCCGCCGTTCCGCGAGGTCACGGCCGGGACCGCGCTGCTCTTCGCGGCCGGCGACGCGAGCGCACTGGCCGGCGCGCTCCGCGAGTTCGTGCGCTCGGACAGTCTCCGCCGATCGCTCACCGAACAAGGCCTCGCGCGGGCCGGGGATTTTTCCTGGGACCGCTGCGCAAGCGAAACGCTGGAAGTTTACCGCGAAGCTGCGGCCCGACGCCTGTGACGACGAAGCCGACGCCTAACGACTCCGTGCAGGGCGCGACGCTGGCCCGCGGCGCGCTCATCAACACGATTGCGTTTCTCGCCTCGAATCTGCGTGGAATTTTCACCTTCCTCGTCGCGCGCCTGCTCGGCAACGCGGTCCTCGGCGTCTTCGGGCTGGCCTGGGCGGCGATGGAGTTGGTCAGCAAATTTTGCACACTCGGTTTCGATTACAGCGCGATCGCCTACATCGCGAAAGCGGAAGGCGCGGGCGATCATGCGCGCAGCCGCCGGGTGCGCCAGACCGCGCTGCTCGTTTCCTTCAGCAGCAGTCTCCTCCTCGGCCTTGGCGGCTTTTTTCTCGTCTGGAATTTTGGACGCGCCGCCGGCTGGCGCCCGGAATTCGTCCAGGCCTGCGCGGTCATGCTCCTCGCCCTGCCGGGAGTTACGCTCTATCGCGTGAACACCGCCTTGTCGCGCGGCATGACGGTCATGCATCACGACATCTATTCGCGCGGCCTCACGGAGAGCTTCGGCACGGCCGCCGCGCTCCTCATCGCCTTCACCCTCGGGGCGCGGCAATTGGCGCCGGAGTTTGCCGGAATTGCCGGGACGCTCGCCTCCGGGTTGGTCGCCTACTTTCTGGCACGGCGCCTCTTCGCGCGCCGATCGCCCGCGACCGCCCAGCCTAACGACAAGCTGGTTTCCTCCCTCCTCCGCGATTCCGCGCCGATCGCTCTCTACGATCTGCTCAACATCGGGATCATGCGGATAGACCTCATCATGCTCGGCTGGTTCGTTGGTCGCGCTCCGGGCGTGACCCTGCAGACGCTCGGGATTTATGCAGCCGCAGTCGAAGTCGGGGGCGGCTTGCGCAAGGTGAGCGGATCATTCACGCCCATCTTTACCCCGGTCGTGGCGCGCCAGATCGGCGCCCGGCAGATTCGCGAAGCGGAAGCGTCCTACGGTTATCTCGCGCGCTGGATGCTCGCCATTCTCCTGCCGTCGGTGGTGGTCCTCGCCCTCGCCGGCGGCACGATCATGACACTCTTCGGCCCGACCTTTTATCGCGGTGGCATCTGGGCGGCGATCATCGGGTGCGGCTGCGCCCTGAACGCGTTCGTTAGTCTGGGCGAGACGATCCTGATGGTGGAACGCCCGCAGATCAACCTGCTCAACTCGAGCATCGCGCTCCTCGCCGCGGTCGGGCTGAACCTGGTTTTGATCCCGGCCTACGGCGCGCTCGGGGCGGCTTTCGGCGTGCTTTGCCCGTATGCGATCAAGGGGCTTTTGCGCTGGCTCGAGATCCGGAGGTTTTTCGAGTGGCGCTGGCCGTGGCACGCGCTGGTCAAGCCGTGGATCGCGGCCTCGGTTCCGGTGCCGCTGGCCTTGCTCGTCTTCTGGCTCGGGCGCGGCCGCTGGGTCGAGCTCGTGGCGGCGGCGGTCTATCTGGCCGGTTACTTTATCATCTGGCGCCTGATCGGACTGGAGCCTAACGACCGAGCGGTCCTGGATCAGCTCTTGCGAAAAAAGCGTGCCTAAGGTTGTCATCCCGAACCGCCGTAGGACGGAGAGGGATCTCCCAGTTGCAATCCGCGATTCTGAACCGGAACAGCACGCCCATTCCATCGGAGAGATCCCTCTCCGCGCTTCGCCGGTTCGGGATGACAACGGGTAGGCGTGAGGCGCCCCAACCCCAATGATCGACCCGTCGTTACGTCAAGCGCCCTCGACGACGGCGGCGCGCTGGCCGCGCGGATGACTCCCCACGATCAAGCCATCCTGCATCTCATGAATCCAATCGCACGCTTCCGCGATCTCCGGATTGTGCGTGACGAGCAGCAGCGCCTTGCGTTCATCGCGCACGATTCGTTGCAGGAGTGCAAAAGCGCGGCGCGAATTCGCGGTGTCGAGGTTGCCTGTCGGCTCATCCGCCAGGATCACGCACGGATCGTTCGCGAGCGCGCGCGCGATCGCGACCCGCTGCTGCTCGCCGCCGGAAAGATGCCGGCTCGGCCGGCGCAGCTTGCTCCCGAGCCCGACCTCGTCGAGCAAATGCGCGGCCCGCTCCAGCATTTCGCTTTCCGTGAGGCGAGCGAGCCGGCGCATCGGGATCATGACGTTCTCCTGCGCGGTGAAATCCTCGAGCAGAAAATGGAATTGAAAGATGAACCCGAGCAGCTCGTTGCGTTTCCGTGCCAGCTCGTCATCGGGCAATTCCGCGATGGGATGGCCATCGATCGTGAGCGTCCCGGCATCGGGGTGATCGAGCAGCCCGAGGATGTAAAGGAGCGTGCTCTTCCCGCAACCCGACGGACCGACCACGGCATGCACGGTCTCCGGCTCGAGATCGAGCGAGACACCGCGGAGAGCATGCACGCGCGA
>JBBSLW010000247.1:0-3525 GCA_038233495.1 Chthoniobacterales bacterium
AATCCTGCTCCAGCATGCGCCCGAGCTCCGCCGCCCGCTCCGGATCGCGAATCAGGGCGTTGAGCTCGAAGTTCAAGCGCATCGAGCGCACGTCGAAATTGGCCGAGCCCACCATCAGCCATTCCTCATCGACGAGCGCGACCTTGGCGTGATTGATCCCGGCTTCATACTCATAAATTTTCACGCCGAAACGGAGCAGCTCCTCGTAAAACGAGCGGCCCACGTTGACCAGGAGCGGGTGATCGGATTTCTCCGAGACGAGCATACGCACGTCGACGCCGCGCCGGGCCGCCAGCTGCAGCGCGGTCAGGAGCGGCTCCTTCGGCGCGAAATAGCCCGCCGTCAGCCAGACGCGATGCCGGGCAGAGTTGAGCATGAGCACGATCGACATCTGAATCGGATCATCCGCGTTATCCGGGCCATCGGTCATCGGCTGGACCACGACCTGCTGGCCCTCGTTAGGCGGCGGGTAGTAGCGCGGGGCGAGCAATTTTTCCTCCGTCGCAAAAAACCAGTCGTCCGCAAAAATCATCTGGAACTTGCGCGCTACCGCGCCGGTTATCTCGATCTGCACATCGCGCCAGGGGCCGATCTGCGGATCTTCGCCCGCGTACTCGCGCGACATATTCATCCCGCCCACGAAACAATGGCGGCCATCAATGATCTGAAGTTTGCGATGATTCCGCAGGCTGAAAGTCCAGCGATTGCGAAAAGGGTGTGCGGTCCGAAACCAGGCCAGTTTCCCGCCCGCGGCAAAGAGCGGACGAAAGACCGCGCGACGGAGCCAAAAGCAGCCGATCCAATCGAGCAGGAGGCGCACTTCCACGCCGCGCTCCGCCGCCGCCACGAGATGGCCGAGCATTTCCTGGCCGCGCGCGTCGTTGTTCCAGATGTAAAACTCGACGTGCACATGATCGCGCGCCGCGTCGATCCGTTCCCCCAGAGCCGCGAAAAAGGCGGCGCCATCGATCAGGAGCCGGGTTTGTTCGGCCGAAGAAACGGCATACTCATTGATCCGGGAAAGCATGGCGACGCCGGTCCGCTCTCCCGGGACGAGCTGCGCGACGAGGGCTTCGGTTTGGAGAGTGCTCTGGCGTTCCTCGCGCCCGCCGGCCGAGTCGAGCCGGCGCGTCGCGCGGAGCCGTTGCCTAACGAGGCGGTCCGTGCCGAAAAGGAAGTAGAAAAACGGGCCGACGTAGGGAAAAAGAATCACCGCCCAGATCCAGGCGAGGGTGGAAGCGGGCGGTTTGTTCCGCAACAGGATGTGCGGGATCGTCAGCCAGGTAAGCAGATAACCGAACCAGACGAACGACCAATGCATAGAGGATCACCGCCGGCGGTCGGCGCGTGGCCCTAACAACGCGGCGCGGGCCGAGCGTTGCAAGGAGGAAGCGCGGAGCACAGGCAGCGTGCCGGTGGGGGAAGGAGGCGGCTCGCCTGCTTCGGAGTCCGCTGCGGGCGAGCCGCCCGCACGCCCCACAGGCAGGCTGCCTGTGCTCCGCGGCGCGCCATTCGCCGAACAAGACTTGCGCGACAGCCTGTGTATCGCTTAAGGCTGCCGACGGCCGGGGACCGCGTCCTCAGCTCCAAGCCTACGAATCGCGCGAGGGCTCGTAATCTTCGGCCTGGGACTGCGGCTGCGTTTGCACAGGGGGCTGCTCCTGCCGAGGCTGGCTTTCGCCACCGCTGCGCGGCGCATCATCATGCCGGCGCTCGCGTTCGCGACCGCGTCCGCCGCGATCACCACCACGCCCGCCGCCACCGCCACGCCGGTCGCCGCGGTCACCGCGGTCTTCCCGACGCTCGCGTCGTTCGCCATCGCCGCCGCCGCTGCTGCTGCCGGGCGGCGGAGTCTCGACTTCGCCGCGCTCTTTCATCGCCGCTCGGCGCGAAAGTTTCACCCGGCCCTTGTCGTCGATCCCGATGCATTTTACCCACATCATCTCGCCGATCTTGGCTACATCTTCCGTCCGGTTGACTCGGAAATCAGCCAGCTCGGAAATATGGACGAGGCCATCCTTGCCCGGGAACACTTCGACGAAAGCGCCAAATTCCTTGATCGAAACGACGCGGCCATGATAGGTCTCGTCGATCTCCATTTCCTTGGTCATGCCGCCGATGATTTCCTTCGCGCGGGCCATGCTCTCGCCGCTCGTCGCGTAGATGTGCACGGAGCCGTCGTCCTCGATGTTAATCTCGGCGCCGGTCTCAGCCACGATGCCCTTGATCGTCTTGCCGCCCGGTCCGATGAGCGCGCCGATCTTCTCGGGATTGATTTTGATCGTCTCGATCCGTGGCGCGTATTTGCTCAGGGTTTCGCGCGGCTTGTCGATCGCTTCGGCCATGAAGCCGAGGATCTTGGTCCGCGCTTCTTTCGCGCGATGGATCGCTTCGCCCAAAATCTTGTGGCTCACGCCCGCAAGTTTCAGGTCGAGCTGGAAACCGGTCACGCCGTCTTTGGTTCCGCAAAGTTTGAAATCCATGTCCCCGAAATGATCTTCGGAGCCGATGATATCGGTCAGCAGATTGTAACGTTTCATCTGGCCGTTCTCGTCGTTCTCGGTCACAAGCCCGACGGAAATGCCGGCGACCGGCGTCTTGATCGGAACGCCCGCATCCATCAACGCGAGCATGCCGGAGCAAACGCTCGCCATCGAAGTGGAACCGTTGGATTCCATCACTTCGCTCACGATGCGGATCGCATAACGAAAATCTTCCTGGTTCGGGACAACTGGCTCGACCGAACGCTCGGCGAGCGCGCCGTGACCGATTTCGCGGCGGCTGGCGCCACCGAAGCGCCCGGTCTCGCCGACGCTGAACGGCGGGAAATTATAGTGCAGAAGGAAACTCTTCGAGGTCTCGCCGCCGCCGTAGGCATCGATGTTCTGCGCCTCTTCGATCGGCGCCAGAGTCGCGAGCGCCATCGCCTGCGTTTCGCCGCGCTGGAAAATGGCCGAACCATGTGCGCGCGGCAGGACGCCGACTTCGCAGGTGATCTTGCGCAGGTCGTCGTAGCCACGGCCGTCGACGCGCTTCTGCTTGTCGAGGATGTTGCTCCGGAAAGATTTTTTCTGGATGTAATCGAACGCCTGGTTGATCGCGAATTTGTCCGAGTCGGGGAATTTCTCGAGTACGGCTGACTTCACTTCATCGCGCAAACCGCCGACCGCTTTGCTCCGGGCGACTTTGCCTTCGGTATAAAGAGCCGCCTCGATCCGATCGCCCGCGACGCGGTCTGCGATTTCGAGAATCTCCGGCTTCACTTCGAGGAGCGGCATCTCGCGTTTCGGTTTGCCGACGTGGGCCGCGAGCTCTTTTTGGATGCGGATCATTTCCTTGGCGTGACCATGCGCGAATTCGAGCGACTTGATGAAATCTTCTTCGGGCAGCTCGTCGGCGGCGCCTTCGATCATGATGACGTCGTTTTCCGTGCCGACGTAGACCAGGTCGAGATCGCTCTCTTCGCGCTGGACGTGGGTCGGGTTGGCGATGAACTCGCCATTCACGCGGGCGACGCGGACTGCG
>JBBSLW010000248.1:0-3511 GCA_038233495.1 Chthoniobacterales bacterium
CCACCACCTCGATCGTCTGCGGGAGGGTCGGCGGCGGCGCGGCCGTGGTCAGCGCGAGTTCGCCGAGCGGCAGGCTGGCCAGTAATCGCTCAAAAAGCGCCTTTACTTCGGTCGCCTGCACGTTGCCGAAAATCGAGATGACGCCATTTTTCGCCACGACATAGCGGTCGCGGAAAGTGAGCAGCTCCTTTTGCATGAGCCGTGCGACCGCCTCGGGCGTTCCCTTGGCCCGGAGCGCGTAAGGATGCGCGCCAAAAAGCGTCGCTCGCAGAATATTTCGCGCGACAGTTGTGAGCTGCTCCTCGTCGTCGCGAATCCCGGCCAGTTGCACCTGCTTTTCCCGCGCGACCGCTTTCTCGGGCATGCTCGCGTTGAGCAAAATGTCGCAGAGCAACTCCGCGCCGAGTTGCAGGTCCGGCCTGGTCACGTCGAGCGAAATGCTGAAGCTGTTGTTCCCGGCGTCGCTTCCCAGGCCGCCGCCGACCGCCTCGATCGTGTCGGCAATCTGCTCGGCGGTGCGGGTCGCGGTGCCTTTCACCAGCACCTTCGACATCAGGCGGGTCAGCCCGCTCGTTTCCGGAGTCTCGGCGAGCAGGCCGCCGCGAAAAACCGCGACCATCGAGATGAGCGGGAGGCGGGGATCTTCTCTAACGAGAAGACGGAGCCCGTTGCTGAGCTCAAATTTCTCGATCGGCCCGGCCGAAACCGCGACGGCCTCGGTCGCTTTCGGGGCCAGTGTCCCGCGCGGGTTCAAAGAGACGACGGTGAGATTTTCCTCGACCAGGTAGTGCTGCGCAACGCGCTGGATCTCGGCGAGCGAGACCAGCTGCATCGTCTCCAGGTAGTCCCGGGTAAAATTCAGATTCCGAGTCACGAACCAGTTCGAGCCGAGATCGGAAGCCTGGCCCCGCATGGTGGTGAGCGAGCCTAACGAGTGGCCGAGCGAGATCTTTTTCGCCTTGGCCAGTTCCACCGCGGTCACCCCGGCTTCCCGCACTTCGGCCACGATCTCGAGGATGAACCGTTCCGCTTCGACCCGATTCTCCGGCTCGAGCGTGGCGTCTATCCCGAGCACTCCGGGATCGCCCGGCGTGTAGGAGAAGGCGGAGATGCCAAAGACGAGCCCAGCCTCTTCCCGCACCCGGCGGTAGAGACGCGAGCTGCGACCGTCGCCCAGGATGGTGGAGAGCAGATCGAGCGCGGGCACGTCGCGATGCGTGATCTCCGGCACGTGCCAGGCGAGCGCAAGCCGGGTCAGCTTGGTCGCGAATTCTTCATTCACCTCGCGCCGGCCCTGCTGCGGCGGTTCCTGCGGGATGTAACGCGGCTCGAGCGCGCGCGCCGGGTAGGCGGCAAAATATTGCGCGAGCTGCGCGTAGACCAGGCCGGCATCCACATCGCCGACCACGACGAAAGTGAGATTGTTAGGCACGTATCGGCTCCGATAATACTCGAGCACGTCCTGTTGCGTGAGCTGATCGAAAATCTGGATCTCGCCGATCACCGGCAGCCGGTAGGGATGCCGCTGGTAAGCCGTCTTAAACATGAGCTGCCCCATCATCCGGTCGGGATCGTCGTAGGCCATCGCGAATTCGCGCCGGATCACTTCCTGTTCCTTGTGGTATTCCTCGGGCGGGAGGGTGGAATTCATCATCGCATCCGAGAGGATGTCGAGCGCGCTGGCCACGCCCTCGTTAGGCACATCGATCCAGTAGACGGTGCGATCAAAGGAAGTGTAGGCGTTGATGTAGCCGCCCTGGTCCTGCACGCTCTGCGCGATCGCGTTCGTCGTGCGCGTCTTCGTGCCCTTGAAAAGCATGTGCTCGAGAATGTGGGAAAGCCCGGCGCCGAGATGGCGGCCTTCGTCGATGCTGCCCGTGCCGCACCAGGCCTGCACGCTCGCGACCGGCGCACTCCGGTCGGTCTGCACGATGATCGTGAGCCCGTTAGGCAAAGTCCACTTTTGTGCCGTGACCGGCGGAAAGGTGATGGCCGGCGAGCTGCTCGGAGGGGCGGGATTAAGGCGGGTCGTGGTCAGCATAACAAGAGGACGGAACGGCGGCGGCGGGCCGGCCCGTTCATGAAAGTTTCGGCGCAGGCAGAGCCGGCGGAAACTTGGTTGAAGCCGCCTTCGTCGTGGGCAGGAACGGTTTCACAAAGGCGTCGTGAAAACTGTAGACCGATTTGAAATCGTCGAGCGAATCCTGCTCCGTCTTCCCGAAAATGCCGGCGCCGATCAGATTGAAAACCATGTGCCCGATATCTTCGCAGCGCTCGATTCCCCAGTAGGAAAAAACGGTCAGTGCCATCGGGCCAAATTCCTTCAGGGCATAAAGCCGGACGCCCTCGAGCAACTCCGGCCCGGCCACATGGCGGACTGCAGCGCCCTTCGATTTCTTCTGTTGCTTGGTCGTGTAATCGAGCGCATCGCGCAGAAAGACATAGGCATCTCGTTGGTAACGGGTGTCCGTCGCGACGATCGAGTCGAGAGCTTCAGCAAATCCGATTTTTTGCATGGGTAAGAGGCGGCGCCCCGGGAGAGCGCGAGCGCTATGATAATCAGCAACCGACCCCGGGGCAACCCCTCGGCTCCAAGTCTCCCGCTCGCCCTCGTGCTCGGAGCAGGAGCAGGAGCAGGAGCAGGAGCAGGAAATCTATTGGAGCTGCATTTCCATTGAATCGAGATAAACCGAAATCGGATCGCGCCGGCGCGGGAGCGCTTCGCTCGCCTTGGCGGTCTCGAGCATTTGCGAGAACGTGCCGCTGATTGTCTTCGACTGGGTCGCCTCGTACCAATTCAGGTAGTCGTCAATCTCAGAGGCCTGGCGTTCGATCACCGCGCGGTAGCTGGCCACGCGCTCGAGGCGGTCGTCGACCCGCTTCGTCTTGCCGTGCGCGAGCAGGGCGGCTAATTGATAATCCTCCTGCACGATCGCGTGAAAGGAGGGATGGGCGCGCGCACTGAGCAGCAGGAGCTGGCGGCTGACCAACTGGAGCACGGCGCGATGGGCCGGGAGCTTCCGGAAAAGCGCATGGTCGCCTAACGAATAGTCGCACGTGCTCCCATCCGGCGCGGGAATGGCGAAACGCAGGACCCGGTCGAGCTGCGCGCCGGTCTCGGCCGCGCTCAGGGTGTCGGAGCGATCGCTCGCGGAGAGGCGGGCCACGCTCAGGGCCCACCATTTCCCGGACGCCTGGCCGAGCGTCTCGGGGAAATGCACGCAGAGATCCGCCACCGGGTCGTTAGGCGCGGCCGGCAGGTCGGTGATGAACCGCGTCAGTTTGCGGCGGCCCTCGGGCGCGTCGAGGAGCAACTGGACGAGCGCCCGGGCGTAAGCGTCGAAGAAGGTGCGCGAGGGCGCGTCGAGCTGGGCGCGGCGTTGTCGCACGATCCCCCCCAGCGGGGTGACTTTCTTCGCGGTTACGATCGACTGGAGGAGGTGCGCGTCTTCGTCGGTGGCGCGCTCCAGTTGCAGGCCGAGGATGCCCGCGACCAGCCAGTCCGGCGGCG
>JBBSLW010000249.1:0-3498 GCA_038233495.1 Chthoniobacterales bacterium
AGCCTGCTTTGCGAT
Source organism: Chthoniobacterales bacterium (assembly GCA_038233495.1). Classification (GTDB taxonomy): domain Bacteria; phylum Verrucomicrobiota; class Verrucomicrobiia; order Chthoniobacterales; family UBA10450; genus Palsa-1392. The sequence continues at coordinate 16 of JBBSLW010000249.1, forward strand.
TGAGAGAGAAATGGCGCGGAACGCAGAAATCATCCTGGTGATCGATGACGATCGAGCCAGTCGGCGAATGCTGACCCGGGCGCTGTCCGAGGCCGGCTATCTCTGTCGCGAAGCTAATGGGGGCGTCGAGGCCCTCGAGATGCTGCACGCGGAGGCGCCCTCGCTCCTCCTGCTCGACTTCCACATGCCAGAGTTAAATGGCGCCGAAGTGCTCTCCCGGCTGCGCGCGGACGAAGACTCGGCCATCGCGCAACTCCCGGCCATCATGCTGACCGGCGACGGCGGCGAAGAGAGCGAGGTGCGCTGTCTCGAGGCGGGCGCGAATGATTTCGTGACCAAGCCGATCAATCTGGCGGTCCTGCGGGCGCGGATCGACACACAGCTGCGCCTGCAATCGCTGCGCCGCCAGCTTCAGCAGCAGAATAACGAACTCGAAGCGTGGCGCGAAAACCTGGAGCGCGACCTGGCGGCCGCGCGCCTGACCCAGCAGTCGCTCATTCCGCAAAAGCCGCCACCGTTGCCCGGCTGGGAAGTGGCGGCAGTTTATCAGCCGGTCATCCAGGTGGGTGGCGACATCTATGGCTGGCTGCGGATGCCGGATCAACGGACTCTTTTCTGGATCGCGGACGCGACCGGGCATGGCGCCTCGGCCGCTTTGCTGACCACCTTGGCGACTTTGCTTTTCCATCACGGCAGCGTGGAGCACGCGCGACCGGCGGCCATCATGGAGGCGGTGAACAATGATTTCCGGAGCATTTTCGGCGCGCGCTCTTTCATGACCGCGATGTGCGTGGCGCTCGACCCGGCGAGCGGGAAAGCCTGCGTGGTCGGGGCCGGGCATCCGCCTCTCGTCGTGCTGCGGGCGGCGGGCAGCGCGGAGCTGGTTCCCTCGAACGCGCCCCCGTTAGGCTTGCTCGAGCGTTCCGAGTTTGCCGAGACGACGATCACTCTGCAGCCGGGTGATGGATTTCTCCTCCACACCGATGGCCTCTACGGGCAGTCGAAGAAGGAAGGGGAATACTGGACGGTGCAGCGGGTGGACGCTCTCTTCCAGGGCAAGGGCTCCAGCGCGCAGGCTTTGCTCGATCATCTCCTAACGAGCGTTGCTCCGGCCGGGGACGCTCCGTTGGCCGATGATTTGGCGGCGTTGATCGCGCGCCGGCTGCCTTCTGCTTCCTAGAAATTTTTTTTCGCGACGTAAAATTAGTATTGCTCTCGTGCAGCCCAACGATTAATCAGCCTTTATGCCCAAAACCACAGCCAAGAAAACACCTACCAAACGCAAGCCCAACGCAGCTTTCATGAGGCCTGTTCAGCCGGACGAAAAACTCTCTGCCGTTGTTGGCTCGAAACCACTCCCGCGCTCGGAAATGACCAAGAAGCTCTGGGACTACATCAAGAAGAACGGCCTGCAGGACAAGAAGAAGCGGACGCAGATCAATGCCGACGACAACCTGCGCCCGGTCTTCAATGGCAAGAGCCAGGTCAGCATGTTCGAGATGACTAAGCTCGTCTCGGGTCACTTGAAATAGGCGCTCTCGCCTAACGACTCCAATCGGCCTCAGGGCTGGATACGGGGGCAACCTTTAGTCGCCCGCGAGCAGGGGAACTGTTCGCGGGCGTTTGCCTGTACCGGCGCCAATGCCCCCCGGGCGCGGAGCGCGTGGGTCTTGCGCGCGCCGGGGCCGTCGGCGAATGGTGGCGGGTGAAAACACTTCGGATCGCCGCTCTTTGTTGCTCGCTCGGTTTCCTTGGGCTCGTCTCCGCCCGCGCCGAAGCGAACTGGTTGACCGATTTCCCAAAAGCTCAGGCCGAGGCAAAATCGAGTCACAAACTGCTCCTGATCGATTTCACCGGCTCCGACTGGTGCATCTGGTGCAAGCGGTTGCACGCCGAGGTCTTTTCGAAGCCGGAGTTCCAGGAATACGCCAAGAAAAATCTCGTCCTGCTGACGGCGGATTTCCCGCGGGCCAAGCCGCTGAGCGCAGAGATGCAGAAGCAGAACGAGGCCTTGGCCGAGCGCTACCAGGTCGATTCGTTCCCGACGATCGTGGTCTTGAACGGAGCGGGCCAGCAGGTCGGCCAGCTCGGCTACCTCCCGGGCGGTCCGGGTCCCTTCGTGGCGGAACTGAAGAAGTTGCCTAACAAATAACGCGGCCGAGGAGCGAAAGAGTCTGCGGTTCAGAGAGCGCGCCATGACTTCGGTAGGGCGAGACTCTGTCGAGCGAGAGAGAAGTGGTTTGTTCTGGCGGCACGCCACCCCAAGCTCGACAGAGTCTCGCTCTACCGCTCGACGGTTCGCTCTATCGCTCAAGGAAGCCTCGCTTTACCGAAGGAGCGCGTTGGACTTTTGTTTCCGCGCGCTAGCTTGCTTCCGCGCCGGCGAAGGCCTTTTCGAGGGCGTCGGAAAGTTCGCGACGCGTAAACGGTTTCGGCAACGCGCCCCGGAAGCCGTAGGAAAGAAACTCCGAGAGCGCAGCCTCGTCGGAATAACCGCTGCAAATAATGGCGTTGACCTGCGGGTCGATGCTCCGCAAACGCTCGATCGTTTCCACCCCGCCAAGGCCGCCGCGCACCGTCGCGTCGAGGATGACCGCGCGGAAGGTCTCGCCTTTGCGCACCGCCCGTTCGTAGATCCGGACCGCTTCCGAGCCGTCCGGCACCGCGGTCACTTCGTAACCCATCGTGCCGAGGAGCTGCGAGGTCAGTTCGCGGATGGCGGACTCGTCGTCCATCACCAGGATGCGCTGCTGATTGAAGTGGAAGGAGCGGTCGTTAGGCTGGAGCGGGTCGCTCACCACCTTGCCGCTCGCGGCCGGGAGGTAGAGGGCAAAGGTGGCGCCGGCCGGTGAATTTTTTTCCAAATGGAGGAAGCCGCCGTGCTTGCGGATGATGGAATAACTAATTGCGAGGCCGAGACCACTGGCCGTCGCCTTGGTCGTGAAATAGGGATCGAAAATCTTGGCGGCCAGGTTCGGTGCGACCCCGGAGCCGTGGTCGGCGACCGCGATCTTGATGTAGCGGCCGGGCTCGAGCGGGAGCCCGCTCTGCTCGTCGATCTGCACGTTTTCCGCGCAGACATTCACACTGCCCCCGTTCGGCATCGCCTCGCGCGCATTGATCATGAGCGCGTTGATCACCTGCTCGACCTGGCCGGGATCGATCTCCGCTTTGCCGAGATGATCTTCAATCTCGATCGCAGCCCGCAGGTTCGATCCGTGCAGGGAAAATTCCGCGGCGTGCTGGAGCAGGTCCGCGATCGAGGCGACTTTTTTCAGGGGCGCGCCGCCTTTGGAGAAAGTGAGCAACTGGCTGGAGAGCCGCGCGGCATGCTGGGCTGCCTGGCCGGCTTTGGCGAGGAAGGAAAGGAGATTGCCGCTATGGCTGGGCGCGTCGAGCTGGGCGAGGCCAATATTGCCCGAGATGACGGTGAGAATGTTGTTCAAATCGTGGGCGATCCCGCCGGCGAGCGTGCCTAACGAT
>JBBSLW010000250.1:0-3490 GCA_038233495.1 Chthoniobacterales bacterium
CAAGGACAAGGATCTCTACAGCCGCACCAAGCCGACCGAAGACGCGACGCTTTTCAAGAAGTATGCGAACACGCCTGAGCTCGCGAAGCTGATCAACACGATCCTCTTCGGCGGCGAGATGAAAGCGATTGAAGACAACCGCACCGATCTCGTCGGAATCTTCATTCCTGACATCATCAAGGTGGATCTCTCAACCGCTCCCGCCCGGCTCGCCGGCGGCGGCGCTGACTTCGCGGCGAACCCGGATGATGCCGGCTTCAGCCGTCTCAGCATCTTTGGTGGTGACACGCTCACCAGCACGGTGCAGCCCGGCTTTTTCGGCAACGGGACCGTCCCCGGTGGCTACCCTAACGGGCGCCGTTTCGGTGACGACGTCCTCGACATCACGGTCAGCGCGATCCTGAGCGACCTGCGTGACCCGGTCAATCCCGTGATCACTTCCGCGGACGGAATCGATAACGTGAACAAGAACGACAGCGTCGAAAACAAAGTCTTCCCGTATGCCAGCACGCCGCATAACGGACGCAACCATATGCACCACAGCGCCCTCGCCGTGGTCACGGAAGATCGTTTTCAGAACATCTCCACACGCGGCCCGGTCGAAACGGGCGACAGCGTCCTCATTGGCGGTGTCATCATCGGCGGCAATGCTAACAAGCAGGTCATCTTCCGCGCCATGGGCCCATCCCTCGCCGCCCTCGGCGTAGACGATGTGCTGGCCGATCCGACGATCGAGATCTTCCATAACGGCACCTTGATCGCTTCGAACGATAACTGGAGAGATACGCAGGAGGCGGAAATCATGGCCACTGGGCTCGCCCCAAAGAGCGACTTGGAATCGGCGGTCGTGTTGACCCTCTCGCCCGGTGCTTACACCATGATTGTTCGCGGGAAAGATGGGACTACTGGTAACGCATTGGTCGAAGGCTACGACCTGGATCAATAACCTCGGTTAAATCCTAAAGTAAGTTAGGCGGGCCGATCGGAGTTTTCCGGTCGGCCCGCTCGCTTTCCCACCCAAGGGCGATTTGCGGTTGAGTTGAAGACCGCTTTGTTTTCCTTTTCATGCGCTTTCTGACCGCCCTCTTCTTTCTTTGCTTGGCGGCACCGGTCTTCGCGCATGACCCCGGCCTGAGCTCCGCCAACCTGCGCCTCGACGCTGGGGAGATCAGCGCGGTTGTAACCTATAACGAGCGCGACATTTCCTCCGTGCTCGGTGAAACTCCGGAAGCGGTGACTGCGAACGGCCCCGGCATTCGCCCAAAGCTGGAAGCGCTCGCGCGTCGCGCCTTGACCCTGGAAGCGGGCGGTCGCGAGATCGCATCGGCCACGGTTGTAACCGGCGTCGACCAGAATAAGAACGTCGAGTTCACCTACACTTATGAGCGGCCTTCAAACCTCGGAGAGCTGACCGTCCACTCCGCGCTCCTTCCGGAAATGCCATTCGGTCATCGTCAGGCCTTCGCGGCGGTCGATCCGTCGGGCAAAGAGATCGCGCGCAGCCTGCTCAGCAACCGGGAGACAACCGCGAAAGTCACACCGGGCGTGGTCGCACCCTCCGCCAATCATTCCTTCCTCGATTTCCTCCTCCTCGGCATCCGCCATATCCTGACCGGGTATGATCACCTTCTCTTCCTCTTTGGGCTTCTAATCGTCTGTCGCAACCTGCGCGAGGCAGGGCTTCTCATTACCTGCTTCACGATTGCTCATTCCATCACTCTGGCACTGTCCACGTTCGGTCTCGTGCAGTTACAAAGCCGCTGGGTCGAGTCCGCCATCGCGGCCTCCATTCTTTACGTGGGAGCGGAAAACCTTATCCGGCGCGGCACGTATTTTCGCGGGCGCTGGCTGCTCACTTTTACTTTCGGACTCGTCCATGGCCTCGGTTTCGCGAGTGTCCTGCGCGAGATGGGCGTGGCGAATAGCGGCCGCGCCGCCATCGTGCCACTGGTCGCCTTCAATTCCGGGGTGGAAATCGGCCAGCTTTGCGTGGCCGCGATTATCCTTCCTCTCATTCTGCATTTTCGGAAACACCCCCGCTTCCTCCGGGTCGGGGTGCCGGCCTGTTCCGCGGTGGTCGCGATCGCCGGTGCCTGCTGGCTGGTCCAGCGCACCTTCTTTGGTTAGGGGTAGTTCCTGGAAGCTCAGCAAGCCGTCACCGGGTCGCGACCTCGGTGGCAATTTACAGCGCGAGCAACTCCGAGAGGTCGGCCGTCGTCAGGCCACTCATCAATGGTTCCTCCGTCTCGAGCATCGCGCTGGCCAGCTCGCGTTTTCGTTTCTGCAGATTTAGAATCTTTTCCTCGACCGTGTCGCGCGCGATTAACTTGTAGGAAGTGACGACCCGGGTCTGGCCGATGCGATGCGCGCGATCAGTCGCCTGCGCCTCGACCGCGGCGTTCCACCAGGGATCGAAATGAATCACGGTATCGGCCGCCGAAAGATTCAGGCCCACGCCGCCGGCTTTCAGGCTGATCAGGAAAACCGGGATCGCGCTTTCATTCTGGAAACGGTCGACCTCGGCCTGGCGATTCTTCGTCAGGCCAGCGAGGAAACAAGAGGCCGTGCCGCTCGCCTCGAGCCGCTCGCGGATGAGGTCGAGCATGCGGACGAACTGGCTAAAGATGAGCACCCGATGGCCGCCATCGATGATTTCCTCCAGTAATTCGTCGAGCAAATCGAGCTTGGCCGAGGGCTCGGCCCTGTCGTTAGGCTCGAGGCCGAGCAGGCGCAGATCGCAACAGGTCTGCCGGAGCCGAAGCAGACCGGTCAACATCTTCATCCGGGTCGCGCCGTCGGTCGCCCCGTGGGCGCTGATCCCCTGCTGGATCTCGCGCAGAAGCGCATCGTAAGTGGCGCGCTGGGTCGGGCCGAGCTCGCAGGGCACAACCTGCTCGATCTTCTCCGGCAGCTCGCGCGCGACTTCGGTCTTGCGACGACGAAGGAGAAAGGGTCGCAAACGCCGGGCCAGGCGCCGTTGCAGCGCCGGCTCGGGATTGCTCCCGAGCGGTTTCTCGTAGTGCTCGCGAAAATCGGCGCGCATCCCGAGGTAACCGGGCGCGACGAAATTCATCAGCGACCAGAGATCGCGCACCGAATTTTCCACTGGCGTGCCGGTGAGCACGAAACGACGGCGCGCGCTGAGACGGAAGGCAGCCTGCGCATTTTGCGTGTCGGGGTTCTTGATGTGCTGCGCTTCGTCGAGCACGATGGTGGCCAGCGGCAGGCCGGTGTAGCGCTCGACGTCGCGCCGAAGCAAACCGTAGCTCGTTAGGCCAATGTCGTGCCGGGCGAGGCGCGCGATCTTTTTCTCCCGATCGGGTCCATCGAGTACCAGCACTTTCAACTCCGGGGTGAAACGCTCCGCTTCGCGCGCCCAGTTCGAGAGGAGCGAAGTCGGGCAAACGATCAGGGCCGGCCCGGCGCCCTGCTGGAGGCGGAGAAAGGCGAGCGTCTGGACGGTTTTGCCGAGCCCCATTTCGTCCGCCAA
>JBBSLW010000251.1:0-3458 GCA_038233495.1 Chthoniobacterales bacterium
AACGAAGGGATCGGGTTTTATGCCGAGGAAATGATGCTGCAGGCGGGCCTTTCGACAACAGCCCGCACACGCGTGAGATCATCTATAATTTCATGCGCCTGCGCGCGTTCCGGGTGGAGGTGGACGTGAAACTTGCGCTCGGCGATTTTTCCCTCGAGCAGGCGGCGAAGTATCTCGATGAAAAGGTGCCGATGGATCGCGAAACCGCGCGGCAGGAGGCGACATCTTTCTCGACTGCTCCCGGCCAGGCGATCACCTATCAGATTGGGAAATTGCAGATCCTGAAGTTTCTCGCCCAGGCGCGGCTGAAGCAGGGCGTCAAATTCAACCTGCGCGCATTCCAAGATTTCGTTTGGAAGAATGGCAACGTGCCGATTGCACTGCAGCGCTGGGAGTATCTCGGGGCGGACGACGACGTGCCGAAGTAACCGACGCGGTAGTTCACAGCGCTTCGCGCGAAATCTGGGGAGCGCACGCGCCTCGCTTGCTGGTTGCGGCGCCTTGCCGCAACAGGCTTTTTTCTGCGTGTCGAGCTTTGTGGAAGTTCGCGATGGCGGGGCGCCATCGCCAGCACGCGAGGGCGCGTGCGCTCCCCAGATTTGACACGGCGCGCTGGGTGTTTTTAGGCGGGAGCTTTTTCCACGAGGCGCGCGAGGAGCCAGCAGAGATCGGAGAGGCGGTTGAGGTAGCGAAGAATTTCGCCTTGGGCGTGCTCGGTCACTTCGAGCGCGGCCACTCGCCGTTCGGCGCGGCGGCAAACCGTCCGCGCCAGATCGAGCGCTGCGCCAAGCGGCGTGTTACCCGGCATGGCCCAGCCTTTGCCATAGAGCGTCTTGTCTTTTTCGAGTTCGTCGATCGAGGCGGTCAGGCGATCGACCATTGCCGCCGTCGTTAGGCCGAAGCCATCCTTCTCGTAACGCGCGAGGTCCTGCGGAGCGGTCGCGAGCTCGCCCATCACGGTGATGAGTTCTTTTTGGATGGAGAGAATCTGCTCCGCCAGCGGAAGGGCCCCGGCGGTGGCGCGAACCAGGCCGAGCGCGGAATTCAGTTCATCGACACAGCCGTAAGCGTCGACCCGCGCGTCCGTCTTGGGCACGCGCCGCCCATACATGAGCGAGGTTTCGCCGGCGTCACCGGTTTTGGTTGCGATCGACAACGTCAGCTACCGTTTTTGTCCTGATGAGGAACCGTATCGTGAATCGAGGTGATGTGGAGCGGGTCGATCGTATGCTGAATGTCATCTGGGTCGATGACCGAGATCAATCCGCGACCGACCGCGATGAAATCGCGGTGCGGTACGAGAAAACTGCGCCCATCTGAGAGCGAAATGCTGAAGGGCTGAAAATTGGGCCCCAGGCGATCGCGTAAATGTTGGAGATTCAGCATCTAGACGAGTATCTCGCTCGCCGTTTACCGCGTCAATAAAGAGGAGCGGGCCAGCTTTCGCCGACCCGCCGCACGGGGGCGTCAATTATCGGAATTTAGCCAAGCGCGGGCTGCGGTTCCGGCTCTTCCATGAGCGGAGCGCCGACCTGCTCGCCGAGCTCGACGAGCTTGATCTCGCGCACCGCGGGGAAGCCGGTGCCGGCCGGGATGAGGTGACCCATGATGACGTTTTCCTTGAAGCCGCGCAGGCGATCGACTTTGCCTAACGTCGCCGCCTCGGTCAGGACGCGGGTGGTATCCTGGAACGAAGCCGCGGAGATGAAGCTGTCGGTCTCGAGCGAAGCCTTGGTGATGCCGAGCAGAACCGGCGTCGCTTCCGCGGGCTTGCCGCCCTGGTCGACCACCTTCTTGTTCTCGGCCTCGAAATCGAGTCGATCGATCTGGTCGCCCCAGAGGAGCGAAGTGTCGCCCGGGTCGGTGATCTTCACCTTGCGGAGCATCTGCCTAACGATGATCTCGATGTGCTTGTCGTTGATCTCCACGCCCTGGAGGCGGTAGACTTCCTGCACTTCGTTCACGAGGTGCTCCTGCAGATCCTGCGGTCCGCAGACCTCGAGAATTTCGTGCGGCACAACCGGACCTTCCGTCAGCTGCGAGCCCTTCTTCACGAAGTCGCCCTTGAACACGATCATGTGCTTGTTCAGCGGAATGAGATGCTCTTCCTCGGCACCGGTGTCGGCATCCCGGAGGATGAGTTTCCGTTTGCCGCGAACCGTGCCCCCGATATCGACGATGCCGTCGATCTTCGCGATCTCGGCGTTGTCTTTCGGACGACGTGCCTCGAACAATTCCGCCACTCGCGGCAGACCGCCGGTGATGTCCTTGGTCTTGGCGACTTTTCGCGGCGTCTTGGCGAGCAAAGCGCCGGCGCGAATCTTGTGATTCGCCTCGACGATGACGTGCGCGCCGGCCGGGATCGAGAAACTCGCGGCCACTTCGCCGTCGTCGCCCATGATCACGATCTGCGGGTGCAGGTCTTCCTTGTGCTCGATGATGACCGTGCCCATGAGCCCGGTCGCTTCGTCGACTTCACGTTTCATCGTCACGCCCGCGATCATGTCGCGGAATTCGATCTTGCCGCTCTTGTCGGTCAAAATCGGAACGTTGTACGGATCCCATTGCACGAAGGTCTCGCCCTTCTTCACCGTGCCGCCGTCGGCCACGGAAATGACCGAGCCGATGACGATGTTGTAGCGCTCGATCTCGCGGCCCTCTTCGTTATGCAAGGTGACCGAGCCGTTTTTGTTCAGCGCAATCCAGTTGCCGTCGAGCGATTGCACGGTGCGCAGGTCATTAAACCGCACGACACCGTCGTTCTTCGCCTTGATGATCGGCTGCTTGAAGGTCTGGCTCGCCGTGCCGCCGATGTGGAACGTCCGCATCGTCAACTGCGTGCCGGGCTCGCCGATCGATTGCGCGGCGATGATGCCGACCGCTTCGCCAAGCTTCACAAACTGGCCGGTCGCGAGGTTGCGCCCGTAGCAGAGCGCACAAACGCCGCGTCCAGTTTCGCAGGTCAGGACAGAACGAATCTTGAGACTTTCGACGCCAATCTTCTCGATCGCGGCCGCGGTCGGCTCGTCGATCATCTGGTTCGCCTTGATGATTTTCTTCTTAGTCACCGGGTCGGCGATCGTCTCGCAGCTGACGCGGCCGACGATGCGGGTCGAGAGGTCGACCACTTCCTCGTCGCCTTCGTAGATCGACTTGACCGTGATCCCGTTGACCGTGCCGCAATCCATCTCGTTGATGATCACGTCCTGCGACGCGTCGACCAGCTTCCTCGTTAGGTAACCGGAATCGGCGGTCTTGAGCGCGGTGTCGGCCAGACCCTTGCGGGCGCCGTGGGTCGAGATGAAATACTCGAGCACGGTGAGACCTTCACGGAAGTTCGACGTGATCGGGCGTTCGATGATTTCGCCGGAAGGCTTCGCCATCAACCCGCGCATGCCGGCGAGCTGTTTGACCTGCTGCCGATTACCACGCGCGCCGGAATCGACCATGAGGAAGAC
>JBBSLW010000252.1:0-3405 GCA_038233495.1 Chthoniobacterales bacterium
CCAGATGCTCGACATCATGATCGGGCAAAACCGAGCCGCGCAGCTTGCCCGCCTAACGAGTAGAGACGTGCATATCCGGCTCGTCATGCCGAACGCTTCCTCGGCCGATTTCGTCAATTCCCCGCGCAACATCGCGGAGGGCTTTGCCGGGACCATGAACCGCGCGGATGCGCTCCGTCCCCTGGCGGTAAGCCCGGAACGGTTTGCCCGTTTCCTCGCGGAACAGCGGCGGAAACCTTCGGAAGCTCCAAGGATTTCCTTCATCGAGGTGGAAGGGGCGTCCGGGCTGCAGCGAGAGGAGCTGAAGGAAGCGATCCCGTTTCATCCCGGCGAGCGCCTGGAATTTTCCGAGCTGGAAAAACCGCTGCGTCGGCTGGCCGGGATGCGGGACCAGGAAGTGGCCGATTTTCGCGTGGTCGAGTGGGCCGGCCACTACGGACTGCGGCTCGAGACGCGCCCGATTGCGCGCGGCCCGAACTTCCTCAGCTTCGGCGCCGACTTCGCCTACAGCACGCCCGGCACGGCTGACGCCAACGTCGTCCTCGACTGGCGCATGACGCAGCTAAATTCGTTAGGCGGGGAATGGGAGACGCTCCTCCGGGTGGGCGACCTGACGAATCTGTTCTCGGAATGGGTTCAGCCGCTCGAGCCTTCCCGCTCATTTTTTCTCGCGCCCTCGATTCGTTATGGGAGCGAATTGATCGACGCGCTCGATGCGCAGGACGAGCGGCGCCGTTTCCGCCTGCAATCGCTCGAAGGCGAGCTCGACGCCGGCCTCCGGCTGGGCCGGGCCGGCGAGCTGCGACTCGGTTACGCCCATGGCCTGAGCGACATCAGCGAGCCTCTCAACCTGCCGCGCGCCGCCCGCGGGACAACGGAGCGCGGCCTGCTCCGCGCCTCGGCCACGCTCGACACGCTCGACCGCGTCACCTTTCCGCGGACCGGCTGGTTCGCCCGGCTCGAAGGGGAGGTCTCGGATGGGTCGTTAGGGGGAACGGACGATCACAGTCGGGTGCAGGGCGAGCTCTACAAGCCAATCTCCTTCGGGAAAAACACCCTCGTGCCACGCGTCACCGCCGGCCTGCGGACGAGCGGCGGCACCCTGCCCTATTACGATCGCTTCGCCCTCGGCGGCTTCCTTAATCTTTCCGGCTATACCCGGTCGGAACTTTACGACCAGAACGCCGTCCTCGCGGAGCTGATCTATTACCGCGAACTGGGCAAACTCCCGCAGGTCCTGGGCGGCGGCATCTTCGGCGGCGCGTCGCTCGAAGCCGGCAACGTCTGGACCAATCCGGGCGACCTCGACCTGCGCGACACGATCATCGCCGGGAGCGTTTTCCTCGGGGCCGACACTTTGATCGGCTCATTGTCGTTAGGCGTGGGAACGGCGGGCGACGGTCACACCGCGGTCTACCTCCAGCTCGGGCCGGTGCTCGGACGGGGGCGGCTCGGGCGTTAGGCTGAGCGGACCATGGCTGAACTGGGCCTGCGAATGCTCCGGGATCTGGGTCTCGAGCTGGGTCCAGTGTTTCTCTTCATCGAGGACCTTCTTGCAATGGGCACAGATCGTGAGCAGCCCCTTCCAGGCGATGCAATCTCTGCGCGAGCTGCGCGTTTTGCTGCGCGACCCGCGAGACGAGCACGCCGAGGCTGATCAGGACGACGCCGCGAATGAGCGCGTTCGCCACATCGGCGATCATGGGCTGCCCCGGTTGCCAGAGGAAACTAAAACCCAGCCGCTCCGCGCACAGGAAGACGGCGATGCCGATCGCATCCGAGCGCGCGCAATTCCAACCCGCCAGGATGACCGGAATAATGAAGAGGATAAGGAAGAGAACGACCGGACCGTACAGGTAATCCGCGTCCAGAATCAGGACCGAGGCGACATACTAAAACCAACGGCGACTCCATAGCGGACGTTGGAAGAACGAGCGGGCCGGCTCCTCATTGGCGGGGGTGCCTGTCATGAGTCTCCGCGAGTCTAGGCCCGTAAAGGCCTTTCGGACAAGAGCGAAGGAGCTGCGAGTTGCGCGCCGCCGAGCGGGCCAACCTCAGATCGTGCTTCCGCTCCACTTCAGCTTCTGGCGGACCACGCTGAAGAAGGAAAGCTGCGGGAGGACAGCGAGGGGCAACGTTTTTTCTGCGCGCCGAATGCGAACGATCGTGCCAAACTCCAGCGGGACCGGGCTGCGTCCATCGATCGTGAGGTAAACCGGGTAGTCCGGCTCGCTCGCCTCGATCTCGATCATGGCGCCGTCGCCCACGATGACGGAGCGATTGGTCAGGACATGCGGACAGATCGGCGTGATCACGAAAACGCCCGACTGCGGCTCGAGGATGGGTCCGCCCGCGGAGAGGGAGTAGGCGGTCGAGCCGGTCGGCGTCGCCACGACCAAGCCGTCGGCGTTGAACTCGGTCAGCGGTTCGCCATTGATCCTGGTGCGCAGCCGAATGAGGCGCGAAATTTCGCCGCGGCTGATGACGGCGTCGTTCAAGCCCAGCATCGCCTCGGCATTTCGGCCCGCCTTGGTGATTTCGACCGAAAGCAGGACGCGCTCGCTGAGGGCAAACTTCCCGCTCACGATCGAGCTGACCGCTTCCTGGTAGGCGGAGGAGTTCAAGCAGGTGAGGAAACCGAGCGACCCGATGTTGATTCCAAAGATCGGCTTGATTTTGCTTTCGAGGCCGCTGACCGCGTTCAGGATCGTGCCGTCGCCTCCGAGGACGACGAGCAAGTCCGCTTCCGCTCCGAGCTCGGCCGTGGTGCGGCTCTTTTCCAAACCGATGAGGGCCGCAGTGGCGGTCTCGACCAGCACTTTCACGCCCGCGCTTTCAAATTCCGCGCGGAGCTTTTGCACAAGCTCGGCAGCACCGGCTTTCCCGATGTGTGCAATCAGGCCGATGGTTTGCGGAGACATATGAAGAATTCCTGGTTGCCGTCCGCCCCGGTGATGGTCGAAGGGACGAGGCCGGTGACGATGGCGCCGAGGTTGCCGGCGAAGACCGCCACTTTTTGCTGCGCTTTTTCGTGTAACTCGGCCGAGCGCACGATCCCGCCGCGACTCACATCCTCGCGAACGAGCTCAAATTGCGGCTTGATCAAGGCGAGGATCACACCGTCTGGAGTGAGCAATTCGATGGCATTGGGCAAGATCAAAGTCAGCGAGATAAAGGAAACGTCGATCACACAAATCTCGATCGGCTCGGGAATCTCGGCGCTGGAAAGATGGCGCGCATTCATTTTCTCGAGCGTGACGACGCGCGGATCGTCCCGGATCTTCCAGGCCAGCTGGCCGTGGCCCACGTCGACCGCGAACACCTTGTGCGCACCGTGCTGGAGCAGGCAATCGGTGAACCCTCCGGTCGAGGCGCCGATATCGAGCCCGGTTTTTCCTTCGCATA
>JBBSLW010000253.1:0-3389 GCA_038233495.1 Chthoniobacterales bacterium
CCCGCACTCGGCAACGCCTCCAGGAAGCCGCGATCGGTTTCGAGATTCCCGAGGGCGAAGATCTCACCCCGCGCCTCAACGGCGTCCTCGCCGCGCTCTACCTTCTCTTTAACGAAGGCTACAAGGCCTCGGCCGGTGACCAACTCCTGCGCGTCGATCTCTGCCGCGAAGCTATCCGCCTCGCGAGCCTCCTCGTCGCGCATTCGGCCGGGCGCGCCCCGCGCAGTCACGCCTTGCTTGCCCTCATGCTCCTGAGCAGCGCGCGTTTTCCCGCGCGGCAGGATTCCCGCGGCGAACTCTTGCGGCTCGACGATCAGGATCGCTCGCAATGGGATCAGTCGTTAATCGACCAGGGACTGATCCACCTCGCCGCCGCGGCCGAGGGCGAGGAAGTGAGCGATTACCATTTGCAGGCGGGGATCGCGGCCTGTCATTGCCTGGCACCGGATGCAGCTTCGACCGATTGGGCACGCATTCTTCGTCACTACGACCGGCTGCAGGCGAGCAATCCATCGCCCATCATCGCCCTCAATCGCGCCGTCGCCGTCGCCCACGTGCAAGGCGCGCAAGCCGCGCTCGATGCCATCGACGCGATACCGCGCCGCGACCGGATCGAGTCACATTACCTTTTGCACGCCGTCATCGGCGAACTGTAGCAACGCCTCGAGCGCCACCGCGAAGCCGCGGAAAGTTTTCGCCGTGCCCTGGCCCTGGCCGAGGTCGGCCCCGAGCAACATCATCTTACCCGCATGCTCGAGCGCTCGTCCGACCTCTCATAAGTTTCGCGCGGCATTGTAGCGTCCGATGAGCGCCCCGCTGGAGGGACGACCGAAGCCTGCCTGCCGTGGCGGGTGTCGTCCGTGATTCTAAAAGGCCGCCGCCGCGCGCGCCAAGATGTAGCCGATCGCGGCGGTCGCCGGGAGGGTGAAGACCCACGTCCAGACGATGCGTTCGACCACGCCCCATTTTACGCCGCTGAAGCGTTTCACCGCGCCCACGCCCATGATCGAGGTGGAGATGACATGGGTGGTGGAAAGGGGGATGCCATAGGAGCTGGCCGCCTGGATGATGACCGCCGCGGTTGTCTCGGCGGCAAAGCCGTGGACCGGCTGCAGTTTCACCATCTTGTGGCCTAACGTGCGTATGATTCGCCAGCCGCCCGCCGCCGTGCCCGCGGCCATCGTAGCGGCGCAGAGGACAACGACCCAGGCAGGGACTTTGAACTCCGGGGTGCTGAGGAAATGAAACCCTGGCGGGAGATGGGCGAAGGCGCCGCTGCTCGTGGCGGTGAAGAGCGCGAGCGCGATGATGCCCATCGTCTTTTGCGCGTCATTCGTCCCGTGGCTGTGCGCCATCCAGGCCGCGCTCACGAGCTGGAGTTTGCCGAAGATTTTGTGGATGAGGTGTGGCGAGTAGCGATGCAGAAACACAATGAGAAGGAACATGAGCAGCGCACCGATCAGGAAGCCCGCGACCGGCGAGGTGAGCATCGGGATCACGACTTTCGGCATGAGGCCAGTGCGCCATTTCAAGACGGAGAAATCGCCGCCGGCCGTGGCCAGGGCCGCGCCGCACAAGCCGCCGATGAGCGCGTGACTCGAGCTCGAGGGCAGGCCGAGCAGCCAGGTGATCAGGTTCCAGACGATCGCGCCAAGGAGCGCGCAGAGGATCGTCGGCATCGTCACGACCTTGAGGTCGACGATTCCTTTCCCGATGGTGGAGGCGACCGCCGTGCCCATGAGCGCGCCGGTCAGGTTAAAGAACGCGGCCATCCCGATCGCCTGTCGCGGGGTCAGGACCTTGGTCGAGACGACGGTCGCGATCGCGTTCGCGGCATCGTGGAAGCCGTTGATGTATTCGAAAAGAAGAGCCGCCAGGACGACGACGACAAAGAGGGTCATGCGCGGTGTCGTTAGGCCGGCTCAGGAATACTTGAGCACGACCTGGAGGATGATGTTGCCGGTGTCGCGGCAGCGATCGATCACCTTTTCCAGGAGCTCGTAAAGATCGCGCAGGAAAATGATCTGTTTCGCCTCGTAATCGCCGTGATAGAGATCGCGCAGAAGATCGAGCTCCAGTTTGTCGGCGTCGCCTTCGATCGTCTGTAGGCGCGAGTTCATTTCCCGCGCGGTCGCGGCATCGGTCCCGTGGCGCAGCTCTTTCACCATCGCGAGGACGGCCTCGGCTGCCTGGTCGAGGAGCTCGAGATGTTTCTGGAAATTCCGCCCCTCCAGGTCACCGGGACAAATCAGGATGCGCTCCCCGATTTTCTCCACGGTCTTGGGAATCTTGTAGAGAGCGGCGGCGAGCGCCTGAATGTCTTCGCGCTCCAGCGGAGTGACGAAGGTTTTGCAGAGCTGCTCGGTCAATTCCTGCGTGATCTGTTTGTCCTTGCGCCGGCTGTGCACGAACTCGTCCAGACTCTGCGGCGAATCGTGTTTCTCGAGCCGAGCGAGGAGCGCGACGAGATGATGCACGCTGCTGTCGGCCTGTTGCGCGCTGGCTTCGAGCAGATCAAAAAACTTTTGATCGTGCCCCATGAGTTTCTTGATCGAGAACATAGGCGTCTAACGAGATAGCGTTCGTCCTGCCGTAACGGAATTCATTTCCCCGGCCAAGCGAAATTAATTTGGGACGAAAGGCTGGTGCCGGATGTCTTCCGCCGCCGCCGCGTAGACCGCGTCTTCGCCGATGTTCGTGGCGTGGTCGCCGATCCGCTCGATATGCCGCGCGATGAAGAGGAGGTTGAGATAACCGCGCAGCTGCCCGGTATCCTCGGCGGCGCGGGCGAGGAGACGCCGCGCGACCTCGGCATTCATCGCGTCGAGTTCCTTGTCGCGCGGTTTCAGCGCCCGGCCGAGATCGGCGTCTTCGCGGATGTAAGCCTCGACGCTGTCGGTCACCATCAGGCGGGCAAAGGCGCCCAGCGGGAGGATCAGCTCCGCTTCATCTAGCTTCGGGTGCTGCGCAAGTTTGCGCGCGCGGCGCGCGAGCGCGACCGATTCATCCGCGATTCGTTCGAGATTGGGCGACAGTTTCATCGCCGCCACGACCTGGCGCAGATCGGATGCGACCGGTTGAAAACGGAGGAGCAACTCGATCCCGTCCTTGTCGATTTGTTTTTCGAATTGGTTGATCTCTTCGTCGTCGGCGATCGCTTGCAGGCAGCGCTCGTCGTCGCGCTCGTGCAACCCGCTGAGCGCGTTGTCGAGGCTGCGGGTCGCCAGCACCGACATGGTGAGGACGTCATTGCGAAGCGTGGCGAGCGCTTCGTCGAAGGTCGTGAGGATATGTTTCGAGGAATCCATCCGGTCGTTAGCCGAGGGCCAGGAATTCCCGCGCCGTGCCCGACAGGAGCCGCGTTTTTTCTTCCGGCGAAAAGTCGGCCA
>JBBSLW010000254.1:0-3381 GCA_038233495.1 Chthoniobacterales bacterium
ACCGGGGCGAGAAAGGCGCCGACGTTGATGCCCATATAAAAGATGTTGTAGGCGCGATCCTTCAGGTGGCTGCCCTCGGGATAAAGGTTGCCGACGAGGGTGGAGACATTCGGCTTGAAGAAACCATTGCCGATGACGAGGCAGCTCAAGGCCACGTAAACGAACGGGATCGACCGGATCGAGAGCAGAAGATGTCCGGCCATGAAAAACAGGCCGCCGATCATGACCGCCTTGCGATAGCCGAGCTTGCGATCGGCCAGCCAGCCGCCGACGAGCGGGCTCAGGTAAACGAACATCAGATAGTTCGCGTAAAGCGTAGTCGCGCGATCCGAGGTCCAGCCGAAGCCCTGACCGGTCGTGTCCCGCAAGTAGAGCGTGAACATGGCGAGCATGGAGTAGAAGCTGAAGCGCTCCCACATCTCGGTCGCGAAAAGGACATAGAGTCCTTTCGGGTGTTTGTCGGACGCCGCGCCGTGGCGGGCTTTACTGGTCATGGCGGAATCGTAACACAGGCCGCCTAATCCAAACGACTCGACGCCGCGGACGTTGATTTTTCCTCGTTCGACGAGGCCACAGAGATTTTGCGCGAGAGACGCGGCGGCCATGGCAGGATCGCCGCCAGGGCCAGCCAAATGGCGAACGGCGCAAATTGCAGCAGGCCTTTGGCAAGCTGGGAATCGAGGCCGAACCATTGCCCGTGATCGAACCAATGTCCGTAGCGGACCAGCGCCGCGACGGTCACGTATAAAAACGGACCGAGCATTCGCCAGGAGAGGAAGCAAAGAAACGGAATCACCCAGGTCCAATACCAGGGATAGTTCGGCGAGAGCAGGAAAGTGAAAACGAAAACGAGCACCGCCGCGGCCAGCAGGAAGGCGCGCTCGTCTGTGCTTCGGCGGAAAAGAGCCCAGACCGCCAGCAGCCCAAGGAGGCAGGCGGTGAAAGCGAAATAAGCAGGCACCGGCAGACGAATGCCTGGCAGGATGGAATTGGCTAGGAGAAGCAGGAAATAGTCTCCGGTGGCCAAGCCTTCTTCTTTCGCATAGCCGGGAAGGAAACCGAAGACGCCCAAGCCGACGCTGCAATAAATCAAATACCCGGCAGCGATGACGGCCGCAGCCGTGAGCGGCATTTTCCAGTTCCAGCGCCGGTAGAGTGCCGGGAAAAGGACGAGAGGAATGAATTTGACCAAGACCGCGCAGGCGAGCCAGACGCCGGTCAGAGAGTCTCGACCAGAACGCCGGGCCAGGAGCGCGAGGGTGACCAAAGTGATCATAAGCGCATCGACATGGCCAGTGGCGGATAATTCCCAAAGGACCAGTGGATTCCAGGCGTAAATAAGGACGCGGGCGCGCGACAGACCGAAGGAGCCGAGGAGCCGCGCCAGCGCCCAGATGGTCACGCCCTCCGCGCCGAGGAGCGCGGCTTTGAACCAGGCCACCGTCTCGCTCAGGCGAGTAATCGCAAAAAACCAGATCTGCGCGACCGGCGGATAGATGGTGTGCGCGTAATCGCGGCGATTGATGTGCGGATAAATCTCCTGGTCGCGCAACGAAGCGAGCTGGGGAACGGCTGGGACATAACGATACGGGTTGATGCCCGCCGCCTGGACGCGCCCATCCCAAATGTAGCGATACATATCGCTGGAAAGTATCGGTGGCTGGAAGAGAACCGCGGCGCGCAGCAGAACCGCGAAGGCGAGCACGATGGCAAAGGTCGAACGGCTCGAGCGTCGATCCCAGATCAACCTGGCCGCAGCCAGGCAAAGGAAGGCTTGCCCGCCCGCCAGCGCGGTGAAGAGGGCGACCTTGCCAGCTTGGAGCGCGTCGAACGCCGGCCAGAAAAGCGCGAGACTCGTTAGGCCGGCGAGGAGGAGAAAAAGATTTCGCCGACCCGGTGTCATACCGTGAGAGGAGGCTGCGGCCTTGGTTTATTCCTGGCCAAAGAACACGTGGCCGTCACGATCGACGCCATGGTTCAGAGCAATTGATACGGATCGACGTCCACCGCGACCACGACATCTTCGGGAAAGGGGAGTTTGTCGAGAGTCTCGCGGATCAGCCGGCTCAGCCGGACGATGGCCGCGCCGCGGATGAGAATGTGGAAGCGGTATTGGCTTTGCAGCTTTTCCAACGGGGCCGGGGCGGGCGCGCCTAACGAAAATTCCTCAGGGAGCGCTTCTCCGAGTCGGCGGGCCAGAGTTTCGGCGGAGAAACTGGCGCGCGCTTCGTGCTCGGAGCGCACGGTGATCAGGACCGCGTGTTTGAAGGGGGGGAAATCGCAGCGCTCGCGGAACTCCAGCTCCTGCTCGAAGTAACCGGCGAAATCGTGGTGGCGCGCGAACTGGATCGAGGGCGAAAAAGGCGTGTAGGTCTGCACGAAAACTTCGCCCGGCTCGTCGCCGCGCCCCGCGCGCCCCGCGACCTGGGTGAGAAGTTGGAAGGTCCGCTCGCCGGCGCGGAAGTCGGGCAGGTGGAGCGCGAGATCAGCGTTGATGATCCCGACCAGGGTCACGTTAGGGAAGTGCAGGCCTTTCGCGATCATCTGGGTGCCGACGAGGATGTCGATCTTGCCGGAACGAAAGGCATGGAGCGCTTCCCGGTAGGCGTCCTTCCGCGTCATCGAATCGGCGTCCATTCGCCTAACGACCGCCTGGGGGAAGATGGAGGCCACATTCGCCTCCACCTTTTCCGTCCCGAAGCCGGCGTAGATGAGCGCGTCTTCCCCACATTCCGGGCAGCGTTTCGGGACGGCGGCGCTGTGCCCGCAAAGATGGCAGCTGAGCCGCGCGTTCATCCGATGAAAAGTGAGCGCGACGCTGCAATTGGGACATTCCCGCGCCTTCCCGCAGCTGCTGCAGAGGAGCGAGGTAGAGAAACCGCGCCGGTTCAGGAAGAGGATCGTCTGTTCCTTTTTCTCGAGTCGCGTGCCGATCGCACTCCGCAGTTTTTCGGATAAAATCGCGGCGGCTTTTTCTTTCCGGCGTTCCATCCGGAGATCGACGATGCGGATGAGCGGCATCTGACATTGATCGATCCGCTGGGTGAGCGTGCTCAGGACGTATTTGCCCCGCTGGGCGTTGTGGTAACTCTCGAGCGACGGCGTGGCGGTCCCGAGCAGGACGACGCACTTTTCCATTTTCCCCCTAACGACGGCGACATCGCGCGCCTGGTAGCGGGGCGCCTCCTCCTGCTTGTAGGAGGTTTCGTGTTCTTCATCGACCACGATGAGCCCGAGATTTTCGAGCGGCGCGAAGATCGCGCTCCGCGCCCCGATCACGATCCGGGCCCGGCCGGAATGCAGCTTGTGCCATTCATCGTGCCGTTCGCCTTCCGAAAGATGGCTGTGCAGGACGGCGACCATGTCGGGCTCGGAAGCGAA
>JBBSLW010000255.1:0-3372 GCA_038233495.1 Chthoniobacterales bacterium
ATGCCGCTCTCAAAATATTCCACGCCCTCGACCTCGAGCGATTTCTCCAGTTCATGCATCACGATCACGCCGAACGCGTCGTCACAGCGCAGCACGTTGCCCACTCCGGCGATCAGGATGCGCATTGGTCAGGGCAGCAAGTCGCGCGGTTGACGCTCCTGCGGCGCGTGCCCCGGATCGGGCGGGAGCAGATCATAAAGAATGAAGATCGTCTTCACCACCGGGTCCATCTCGAGGCGTTCGACGAGGCCTTTGCCGCCAAGCTCCGTCGTGACCTCGTGGATGCGCCAGACGCAGGCGCGGTGCAGGTGATCGATCCGGGCCAGCAACTCGAAGACTTTTTCCTGCGTCTCCCATTCCTTCGATTCTTCGAAATGCTTGACCAGCTCCGCGATTCGCGCGGCGTCTTCTTCGACCTCGGCTTTGAGGGTGGCGAGATTATCAGACATGATCGGCAGCGGCAGCGGGCTCTGGTTGATCCGGAGCGCCATTGGTCGCAACCTCGCGGGCGACACGTAATATTTCCGGAAGGAGCGCGGCCACTCCGTCGCTCAGGTCGACGCCGAAATCGGTTTTCACCGGCTGGACCGCGATCACGTAAACTTCCTCGGGCAGCACCTCAAATTGTTGCAGGATGACGAGGAGATTATTCCAGTCGATCACTCCCGTCGCGGCCTCCACCACGCGCGCCTGAATTTCTTCCGGCGGCGGGAGAATGGCGGGCCAGCGATGCCAGCGCATGGCGGGCGGTGGCGCGCCGAAATCGGCCGCGGTGATAAGGATCATGCGCTCGTAGCGCGGGTTGGCTTCGACGAAATTATGCACAACCGAAATCGGACCGTAGCTCAGGTCGTCGACCTTTATGTCGTTAGGCCAGGTCTCTTTTTTCAGCTCGAGAATGGCAAGCGGCCCGATCGAGCTGTCGCTCAGATTCATGTAGCCGACACCGGCGATGATCGTGCGCATGGATCAATGATGAGGTATGGCGCCGCCGTTCAGGTGCCATGCAACGAGCAAGAGCAGGAGCAGGGCGACCGCATGAATCGCGTGAATCTTGATCAGTTTCGGCCAGCGGGGCGGGGCCTCTGCAAAAATCGGCTCCGGAGCTACGGCCTCGGAGCGCTGATGGGATGTGGCCGGCAGCGAAACCCTGCGCCGACCATACGGAGTCAGGCCCCACGGTTTCAGGACCGAGAGCAACATGGCCGCGAGTAACACAAGCAAACCGCCGGTGGGATGCAGCAAAAGTCCGACCGCATGCGCCCGCAGTTCGCCATCGGCCACGGTCGGCTCCACCGCGAGCCGCGCCACGCCGCTCACCGCCGTCATGTGCCGCAGCAAGATGAGCACCGCTACAATCGTCAGGACGAACTTCGCCACGACCCACCAGTGTCGAAACAACCCCCATGGCGTCCCTAACGACTGGACGAGTCCGCTCGTTAACGCCGCGAGACTGAAGGGGACGATGCCAAACCAGCCAATTAACTCCATCGAGAGATAAGCGGCGCGCACCATCTGTGCATCGCGACCAACCAGGCCAGCGACGGCGAGAGCCAGGTACGACACAACCGCGCCGAACCAGCCGACGGAAAACGTCACGTGCGTGAAGAGCGCTAGTTTGCGGAATCGCGGTGTCATGTTCATGGCGTGTCGATGACGATGATCGTGCGCATGTGATTAGGCGCGGCTTACGCTCCGGGGAGCGCACGCGCCCTCGCGTGCTGGTTGCGGCGCCCCGCCGCAAAGAACTTTAATCCAGCTTCGGGAGCGATGACGTACTGCCGATCTCTTGAGGCGAAAGTTCGCGATAGCGGGGGCGCCATCGCCAGCGTGCGAGGCGCACGCGCTCCCCAGTCAATCTGCTGCATCGCGCTAATGTTTGTGCTCGTGCTCGTCCTCATCCGCGCCGCAGGCGCAGGTGTTGATCTCGCGCGAGATGACGCGGTTGCCGGCGTGGATGTGGGTGGTGCACGGCATGCACGGATCGAAACTGCGGATCGCGCGCAGGATATCGACGCCTTTGAAGTCTTTCTCGTCGGTAAAAGTTTCGAGCAGCGGCGTGTTCAAGACCGCCTCTTCGTACGCGCCAGGGTGATCCCATGGGTCGCGCGGCGAAGCGTTGATCGTGGATGGCGTGACGATCTGATAATTGGAGACGTGGCCGTCCTGCAATTCGAGATGATGGGTGAGCCAGCCGCGGCCTGCGCCCCAGAACCCAACGCCGATTTGGTTGCCTTTGTTCGGAATCTCGAAGGGCGTGGAGACTTCGGTCTTGCCTTGCTTGAGCAGGTTCAAACCGATCAGCCAATCGTTCATCGAAACGGTCGCGTTGAAGGCAATGCAATATGCGCGCGCGCGATTGCGTTCGAACGCATTCCAAACCGGCGGGATTTTCCATTCCACTTGCCGCTCGGGCAGCGCGCTCTTCGGCAGCATCATCTTCAGGCTGTGACCGGTCGATTCGATGAACGGATTCGGCCGAATCTTTTGCGCGGCGGCGGTCGTCCAAAGGCGCGCGTAGCAGCCGGCTTCTGTCGTCTGGCGATCCCAGCGCGGCGAGGTTGACCACGAGTAACGTTCCTTCCAATTCTGTCCGGTCGGCTTCGCTTTCGTCTCCTTGTTCCAGGGATGATGCGGACTAAGCGGGTTGCCGTTCGGATCTTTCGCGAAACGCTTTCCTTCCCACGGCTCGTAATAGGAGCGATCGACGAATTCCTCGAGCCCGGTGTTGAGCGCAGTGAGCCGGGTGGTGACGAGCTGGCCGTCCACGATCGCGCCCGGCGTGGCCCAGCGTTTGTCGCCCCAACTGTCGCAATTCGTGTAGGTCGAATCGTAACTCTCGGGATCGTCCCAAATGCCGGGATCGATCATGTGCATCGGGCGTTCGCCGACGTGTTTGTAAGCCGGATTGACCTCGTAGAAGAACTCCGTGATGTCGTCCCAGATCGCGATCACCTTCTTCGAGTAGTCGAAGAATTTCTGCAGGCGCACATAGAACTCGTTAAACGTCTGGAGCGAAATCGTGGTGCTGACGCCCCCGGGCACGATCGTCTGCGGATGCGGATATTTGCCGCCGAGGACGACGTAGGCTTCGCGCGCGATACGCGTCATGTTAAGCGCCTCCACGTAGAGCTTCCCGGTGAGCGGATTCAAGTCCTCCATGATCGCGCCGATCGTGTCGTAGCCGTGCCAATCGCGGCCCGGCGCACGGTAGGTTTTCGCGCGATCCCAGACTTCGGGATTGGTCTGCTCGACGATCATGCGGGAGTAATCCGGACCCGCGAGCAGGAAAAGATGGAGCGGATGATCGTAGTTGAATTCCATCGAGAGCATGAGATTGCGCGCGATCACGCCCAGCGGCGGCGGGACGAG
>JBBSLW010000256.1:0-3338 GCA_038233495.1 Chthoniobacterales bacterium
ACCGCTAAAGACCGCCCCAAAAAAGAACGGGCTGGTCCCGCATCGTGCGAGACCAGCCCGAGTAAAGCTGCCGAACCCTCGTTAGGGCTTGCGGAAAATTCCGCCAGTCGACGGATCGCGCACCATCGCGCCCGGCGGCACGCCGCGGACGTCGATGATGTTGTGCCGGCCGTAGGGACTGTAGACGTAGCCTGGGGTTCCGGTGCGTTCGCCAAACGGATAACCGCCCGGAGGCGCATGATAATAGCGGGCCTGGTCTTCCTGGACCGCGGCGCCGATCAGCGCCCCGGCGAGCGCACCCGCGCCCGCACCGACCGCGGCTCCGCGCACCCGGCCGGTGGCAGCCCCGCCGATGACTGCGCCGGTGGCGGCGCCAAAGCCGGCGCCCTGCCCGACCGGCGTTTCACACGAGGTCAACGCCATCGGGAGCAGAATCGCGGCCGCAACAACTGGGATAAAATACTTTTTCATGTCTTTGGGATTCGAAGTGTAAGGGTCAGACGGCTGTTCCGTCGGGGATATTCATCGCGGCTTCCGACTGGGCGCAGGCTTCGAAGATGCACCCGCAATTCTGCGTCACGCTCTGCATCATCGGGGCTCGGCGTGACGGGTTTTGACGTATGAAAAGCAGTCGCGAAGGAGGGGCGAGATGTTGGGGTGAAGCGCCCATTGGCGCAGAACTCCTTCCCGGCAGAACCCCATCCTCTCCAGAACGCGGACCGACCGGTCATTCTCCACGTCGCAGATCGCATCGACACGGAAGATTGAAGGATCACTAAACGTCCACTCCACGATGGCAGCGGCCGCTTCGGCCATGAGGCCCTGGCCCCAAAAAGGCCGCGCCAAGACGTATCCCAGCTCAACGCGATGCATCTCCCGGCGAATCCCAACCGCGCCCGCTAATCCGCCGCTGTCGCGAGGAAACAACAGCCAGTGAAATGCGCTGCCCGTTTCCCATCCGGAGAGAAAACGATCAATCACAGCCTCACTCTCGGAGAGGCTGCGGTGAGGACGCCATGGAACGTAGCGGGCGACCTCCGAGTCCTGCCCATACGCCTCGAAAAGCAGCGCTGCATCTTCCGGCAAGGGCTTGCGCAGCTGCATTCGCGCTGTCAGCAGGCATTCCGGTGCGGTCATCAAGGGCGCGGGGCGTGAGCTCTCTCGTTAGCGGATTCTGAGCAGGTGGCCGGCGACGTGGAGGAACTTGGCCGCTTTGCTCAGGCCGTAGGCGCGCTCGAAGACGCGGAACTGGTCGCGCTCCATCTGGCGCAGGAGCGCATGGTAGATCGAGCCCATGATCCGGGCGCCGATCATCGAGTGCCGATCTTCCGGTGGGAGGAGCGCGGCGGCCTTGGCAAAGTAGGCGTGCGCGCGTTCGGCCTCGAATTGCATCAGCCGGACGAAGCGCTCGTTGTAGACCCTGACCGCGAGGTCGTCCGCGGTGTAGCCGAAGTGGGCCATGTCCTCGCGCGGGAGGTAGACGCGGCCGTTCTCGAGGTCGGTCGCGACGTCGCGCAGGATATTAGTGACCTGGAGGGCGAGCCCGAGCTGGACCGCGTACTCTTTGCAGTCGGGGTTGCGATACCCAAAGATCTCGATGCTGACGAGCCCAACGGCGCTCGCCACGCGATAGCAGTATTCGCTCAGGGCGCCGAAGGTCTCGTAGTGCGCGATGGTGAGGTCCATCTCGACGCCGTCGATGATGACTTCGAGCATCGCGGGGGTGATGGCGTATCTCTGGATGAGGCCCCGCATCTGGGGAGCGAGGGCCGGCTCCTCCGGGCGCGGGTCGTGGAGCACTTCGCGCCACTGGGTCAGGCGGCGCGCTTTCTCCGCGGGGTCGAGCTCGATCGAGTCGGCGATGTCATCGACGAGCCGGCAAAAGGCGTAAAAGATGGTGATGTCACGGCGACGTTCCGCGCCTAACGAGACAAAGGCGAGGGCGAGATTCGATTTACTCGCGCGGGTGATCTGCTCGGCGGATTCAGATGGCACGGGGTTCAATAGCGGATCCAGGTTTCGCGGTTGAACCGCCCGATCTCGCATTGCCGGAAGAGGCTGACCCAGCTGGCGAGGAGCCAGCCGGTGACGAAGGCGCGCAGGAGCAGGTAGCAGAGTTTCCAGAGAATGAGGGCGAGCGCGCGCTCGGTCGCGGCGGCACGGATCACTTCATCGGCGAGGGCGAGAAGCCAGAAGTGCAGGCCGCAGGTGAGAAGGAACCAGCCGAGCCGGTAGGAGTGTTCCTCCACGAAAAGCCAGTGCGCCTCGAAGGCCTCGCGCAGGCTCTCGTTATGCAGAACGAGCGAGACTTGCATGGTGGCGAAACAGAGGATGAGTGCGGCCATGATCGCGCGGCCGATGGGCAGGTAATCGAGCACGCCCGGGACATCGCGAAAATAGGCGATAAGGAGCGGCAAACGCAGGAGGAGCGTGCTCGCGAGCACGACCAGTCCGAGCCATTTCAGGACGAAGCTGAACCGGCGCATGGCGAAACGCAGGATCTCGCCTTCGCGAAAATGGAGTCCCTTGATCCAGGCCAGGCAGATCGCGATCAGGTATACCTGGAGGTAGACCGCGCAGAGATACTCGAAGATGAAGGCGACGGTATCGACGGCAGCGGAGGTCTGGAGAAAATGCGCCGGCGCAAGGAAGCCGGCCCGACCGGGGAGGAGCCAGTAGGTGGCGGGCTTGAGGAGCGAAGCGAGCGCGCCGAGGAGGACGCCGAGATAAACGAGCCAGCCGACGACACCGAATTGTTTGCGCAGCGCGCGAACGAGCGCGACGTGCAGCCCGCGCCAGTTCAGGAGGAGGCCGAGCGCGGCCAGGACGGAGAACGGATAGGTGGTAGCGGCGGCGTCGAAGATTCCCGCGACCGACTCCGCGGTGTGGAGAAGGCTGTCGCGCCAGACTTGGGAAAAGAGCGGCCAGTGCCACGATTCCCAAAAGATAAGCTGCTCGAAGCGGAGATCGCCCGGCTGGAGCGGCGTGAAGACGACGAACTGAAAGGCCGAATAAGCGAAGGCGAGAAGGGCGAAGAGAAGCCAGAGCCGCTTGAAACGCAGGACGCAGCGGAGCCCGTCGCGAAGCGCGACCCGGACCGGGCTGGCCAGCATGAGGAGAAGGTAACCGCCAAGAATCCCGAGCAGCGGGTAGACGCGCGGGACGGCGGAAAGCATCGCGAGCGACCTTACCTAACGAATGAAACCCCAGTGCCGGGTGAAGGGCCAGTAAACAAAAAGCCCGCGCCCGACCACATTTTCCTCGGGGACCGGCCCCCAGTAGCGGCTGTCGTAGCTGTTGTAGCTATTGTCGCCCATCGCGAAATAACTGTGCGGCGG
>JBBSLW010000257.1:0-3317 GCA_038233495.1 Chthoniobacterales bacterium
CCGCAAGGTGCGCGCAGCGCACGAGGAAAAATTGCGCCCGATTCTTTGCATCGGCGAAACCCTGCCGCAACGCGAAAAGGGGGACGTGGAGAAAGTTCTCGCCACCCAGCTGCGCGGCAGCCTGGCCGGGGTGGATGCGAAAGAGTTGCACGAAACGGTCATCGCCTACGAACCGGTCTGGGCCATCGGCACCGGCAAAACTGCGACCACCGAACAAGCCCAGGAAGCGCACGCGTTCATCCGGCAAACGCTGCGCGAAATGTCGGATGAAGCGACCGCGGACAAAATCCGGATCCAGTACGGCGGCAGCGTGAAACCCGATAATGCGCGCGCCTTGCTCTCGCAGCCGGACATCGACGGCGCGCTCGTCGGCGGCGCGAGCCTCGACCCGCGCAGCTTCGCCCAGATCGTGCAGGCCGCGGTCTCGACCGAAAGCTAGCCTGCGCGGAGCGCGATACTGCTGGAGGGACGGGCGCCGTCCCGTCCGCGTCTCAAAAGAAGTGGTGCTCTCGCTCTTGGGAGAATCTTCCCTCAGCTCGACGGAGTCTCGCGCTACCGAGGTGGCGATCCTCTCTTCTACAACGGGTCGAGCGCGTAGGTTTCCACCAGACCGGTGCCGGTCTGGGTCGCCCCAACTCCGCGCACGATCGCGGTGTAGCTCCCGGGAGCGAGCGTCGGCAGCACGGCCGATTCCTTGGCGTCGTTAGGCTGGAGCCCGCTCGCCGTGATCTCGGCCTGGGCCGGGTTATCCATCCAGTTGTCGTTGAAATCGAGCTGCGTCCCCTGGCCGTCGAAAAGCGTGAGGGTCGGATCGCCTAACGGATTGGCAATCCCGGCCGCGGCCAGCGACGGCCCGATCGCGCGGACCAAGACCCGTTGCGAACCCTGGCCGGAAACGATGAAACCGCCGATCATGACGTTGTCGCCGGTCTGCACATCGCCGCGGGTCGAGATGTTGAGCACGCTCGAGCCCGGACCGGAATCGACGTCATAGACTTCGACGATGCCGATGCCGGTCCCATTGTTCGTCCCGCGCACGATCGCGGTGTAGCCGAGCCCGGTGCTGCTTGCCGGGAGCGAGAGGAGAATGGTGGCCTCCTTGGAATCGCTCGGGGCCAGGCCGGCGTCGATTACCGCCTGCGCGTTCGCGTCGGTCTGCCAGTTGTCGTTCGTCGCCACAAGCGCACCGGTGCCGTCGTGAATCTCGAGCGTCGGATCGGCCAGGAAATTCGTGATCCCGGCCGCCGCCAGCGAAGGTCCGCGGGCGCGAATCACGATCCGCTTCGGCGCGTCGCCGCGCACGATGAAGCCGCCGATGAGAGCGTCATTTTCGTTTCCGACCACGGCGCGGGTCGAGATGTTCGCGAGATGGACCGGATTGACCTCGATCGTGACGGTGAACGATTGCGAGACCTGCTCGCCATCCACGTCGGTCGCGGTCACGGTGATGGTGGCGACGCCTTGCTGTTTCGGTGTAACGAGGAGGTTGCTCCCGCTTAGTCTCACCTCCGCCAGGTCCGTGCGATTGCTCGAGACGCTGTAGGTGAGCGTCGGGATGTACTCGATCCCGGGAATCGTGATCAGGTTCGCCGGCGCGACGAGATTGGGAGAAACGTAATTGCGCAGAGGAAGAGTATCGAAGGGCGAACCGAAATCATAACGCGGCAGGGCCGCGATCGCGTCGGCCACCGTCATGCCGTCGCCAAGGACCCGGCCGAAGACGGTGAAACCGCCGTTCTGCGTGTCGAGATTGTTCGGCGAGCCGCCGTTATCCGCGAGATTGATGAACCACTGGCTGGTCGCGCTGTCCGGGTTTCCTTCCACTTTCGCCATCGCGATTGTGCCGCGCGTGTTCGAGATTCCGGGCTCGTTTTTTACCGCGGGAAAAGTGGCCACCGCCGTCGGCTGGGTGTGCGCCGGGTCGGCCGGATTAACCGTCGCGACGAAGCCGCCGCTCTGGATCACGAACCCGGGCACGGAGCGATGGAAGAAAAGGGGCGCCGCCGTCTGCGTGGTCGGATCGATCGGGAAATAGCGACCGCTGTTCAGATAGTTTTTGAAGTTGGCCACGGTCAGCGGCGTGCGCTGGTCGTAAAGCGCGAGATCGATCTCGCCCAGCACCGTCGTTAGGCGAACGCCCGTGGTGTCGGGGTCGTTGAAGAAACCGGGCAGCGCCACGACCGCGGCCGCGGCGCCTTCGAGCAGAGTGGCATCCGCGATTTGCGCGGTGATTTCCGGGGCAACGTTTTGGCAATAAACGCGCGCGGGCGCGAAGGCGATGAAGACGAGGAGGATTGGCAGGAGACGGCGAACGGAAAACATCGCGGGATTAATACGTTATTTTCGAGTTTGCTCAACCCGCCCGGCGGCGGCGCGCTTTACTTCTTGATCTCGAGATAGGTGCGGCTTTGCACTTTGTTCGTGCCCGGCTGCATTTCCTCGATCCGCATCTGTTTCAGGAACCAGCGGCCCTCGATCTTTTGCGCGGAGACGACCTCGAAACGTTTCGTGAGCTGGCCCTTTTCATCGAACCCATCCATTCGCATGATCGCGCCGCTCTGCTGGTCGACCCAGAGCAGGACGCTGGCGTATTGCGCGTCCTTCGCCGGCGCCTGGAGGCGGAGCTTCCAGCACATCCGCGAGCGCAGGGTATCGGCGCCGAGCATCTGAGCGTTTGGCCAATAGAGAAAGCTGAGCGCGAGATCGCCATACGAGACCGAGGTGCCGCCGATCCTATCCTCGAACCGTGAAGCGGCCAATTTCTTCGTGCTGTTCTGGCTCACCAGCTCGAGCCGCGAACCATTTTCGCCGAGACGGAGCTGCACGACTTCGGGCGGATTGGAAAAGGTGTAGCGAATGATCGGTCCGGTCTGGGTGAGGCGAAATGGGAGCACCGTCGCGTCGGCCCGGAGCTGTCCCTGCAGATCGATCTGCTGCTGGGACTGCTGAAGCCGCACCCGATTGAGAATTTCCTCAGCCGAGGGGGTGTCGGCTCGGAGAGCGGCCCAAGGAACGAGGACCAGGAGGAGGACGAGCGCGAGGCGGTTAAACACTTGTTTCACCCCAGCGCGCTTCTTATCGTGCCGCACAACCCAGAGCGTCGCTGCATGGATCAATTTCTCTTTCATTTGATTAACGAACGATGGACGCATCCCGCGCTCGACTTGTTCATGGCGGCGATCAGCAACGTCAACATCTGGACGCCGCTCCTCGTTCTCCTCGGGCTCTATGCTCTCGTCTTCGGCGGATTCAAGGGTCGCGCCCTGGTTTTTTGCATCGCTGTCGCGCTCCTCGTGAATGGCAACCTGACTGTTGGC
>JBBSLW010000258.1:0-3288 GCA_038233495.1 Chthoniobacterales bacterium
AAAAATCGCAGACCCGGCTATTATTACTCTCCCAGGAAAGCATGAAACGTCGGCTGGCTACCATTCTCGTAGGCGATGTCGTCGGTTACTCCGCCATGATGGAGGCCGACGAGGAAGGGACGGCGGCGCGCATCGGCGAGCTGACCCGACGCGCGCAGGAAAGTGTCGCAGCGCGGGACGGTCGCATTTTCAAGACGATGGGCGACGCCATCCTGGCGGAGTTTGCCAGCCCGCTGAACGCGCTCCGTTGTGCGGTCGAACTGCGCAGCGCCCTCGCGGAGGAGAACGAGGAGGCGATGCAGATGCGCCTTGGCCTCCATCTCGCCGACGTCATCGAGTCGGGCGACGATTTGCTCGGGGACGGGGTGAATGTTGCCGCACGCATCCAGGCGGCGGCAGCGCCCGGCGCGATCGAAGTCAGCGGGGTTCTTTTCGAGCAGGTGCGGCGGAATTCCCCTTTCATATTTGATGATCTCGGCCCGCGCGAATTCAAGAATCTCTCGCAGCCGATCCCGGTTTACCGCCTGCGCGGCGAACAGGAGCGATGGGTCTTCCAGAAGGCGCCGACCGAGACGGCGCCGCACGCGAAAAAGCAACCGAACTCGATCGCGGTCGTTCCCCTGACCGCGCAGGAGGAAGAAGTGCGCTTCCTCGCCGACGGAGTGAGTGAAGACCTGATCCTCGAGCTGGGCCGCTTCCGTCGTCTCTTCGTTAGTTCCCGCACCGCCAGTGCCGTGCTCCAGAATGAGAATCGCGATCCGGTCGCGATCGGCGAGGCGCTCGGCGTGCGCTACGTGCTCTCCGGCAATCTGCGCCGCCGCGGAGCGACCGTGCGGATGAGCCTCTCGCTGGCTGAGACCGACAAAGGACAGATCGTCTGGAGCCATCGCATCGAGCAACCCTTCGAGGCCTTGCTCGATACGGTCGACGACGTGGTCGCGCAGATCGCCGCCACCGTCATCGGCCGAGTGGAAGAGGCCGACATTGTGGAGGCGCGGCGGAAGCGGCCGGAATCGATGTCCGCCTACGAATGTCACCTGCGCGGCCTGGAGTTCCATCGGCTCGGCGGGGTGACCGATGACAACCTGCGCGAAGCCATCAAGTGGTTCGACCGCGCGATCGAAGCCGACGTAAATTTCGGCCGGCCGTATGCGATGAAAGTCTGCGCCATCTCGGGCCTGCCCGGCTTCGACTCGGAGGAAGGCGAGCGCACCATGCACCGCTCCCTGGAGCTGGACCCGAATGATCCGGAAGCCAATCGCATCATGGGCTCGGTGCAGATGGCGAAAGGCGATTTCCAGGCCGCGCGGCGCTATCACGAAAAAGCGATGGAGCTCAGCCCTAATGATGCTTACATCAAAGGTCGTTCCGCCGCCTTCTACATCTTCTTCGGCATGCCGGAGCGCGCCCTTGAGTTACTCGATGAAGCCGAGGCCCTCGATCCTTACCTGCCGGTCTGGTGCGCGGAGGAACGCGGCGTCGCCTTCTATGTCCAGGGACGTTACCGCGAGGCGGTCGAGCGCCTCTCCGCGCTGCCTTTCCAGACGCGCCGCTCGCGCCTCTACCAAATTGCATCCCGAATGGCGCTGGGGGAGACGGAGGAAGCGCAACGCCTCACCCGCTCTGCGCTCGCTGCCCAGCCGAACCTGACCGCGGCGTTCGTCCGCAGTCAGGAATATTATCGCGACCGCGCCGTTCTGGAAGAGCTCTTGGAACGGCTCTACGCCGCCGGGGTCCCGCAAAGCTCCTGACGGACCGTCGCCCGTCGAGCGGGAAAACAAACTTCGGCGCCACGATTCCCATCGCCGCGCGCTTCTCGAGATTCGCCATGGCCTGGTCGGCCCGCGCGGCCACGCCCTTGAGCCGCGCGATGTAGCCTCTGCATCGGACAGTTGTCGCAGCGCATTGGCTGCGGCATGCCCAGAACGCAGCGCCGGGAATTTCCGCTGAGGACAGCGGACGCTACAACGCGCCCTGTCTCAGCGCATCCTCTGGTCGTCGACGTGCACCGCCAAGCGGGTTTTTGCACCGGCCCCCAAACCCTCCACCGTTAACCAGCGACCGGCGCAGCTCTGCTATTCTTCCTTAGGAGCTTCTTCGGGGGCGGTGCTAAGGGGATTCTCCTTCTTTTGCGCCTCCATTTCTTTTTTCTGCGCGTCCGTTTCTGCTGGTGATTGTTCGCTCATCGTGGGCCGATGCTGTTTCCGGCGTCGGGAATGTCAATCAAATCCTTGGTCTGGCAGCGATCAGTCTCACTCTTTATCGCCACGCTGGAGAGTGGCGAGTTTTTCCTCCGCGCGGGCGACGTCCGATTTGCGCGCGCTGCCCTGAGCAAGCAGTTGCCGTTGCCGGCGAAGATGAAGCGCCGCGGCGTCGAGCTGGGCCTTGTGATATTTTTCCGTCGCGGCCTCCGCTGTCGCGTTGGCCCGGGCTTGAGTTGTCAACGCTGCGTCCAACTCGGCCTGGCTCGCCTGGCCTGCCGCGATCCGTGCCTGCTGCAAGGTGACCTGCTCTTTCGCTGCAGCCGCCTGGGCATTCGCCAACCCTGCTTCCAGCCGGATGGCGCGTAAGGCTCGCTGCTCCGCTTCGGTTTTCGCCAGCACTCCCATTTTGACCAGGCGTTCCACGGAGACCGCGCTTTTCTTCGCGCGTAGGAGTTGTTGTTCGAGCTTCCCTACGTCTGCGGGCGACTCTTCACGCGAGTCCTCCGGGCTACTTTCCCGCTCACCCAGCGGAATCAGCAACGGCGGCTCGATCGCGAAGGAATCATCGGAGGTCGGCAATTCCTGAGCGGGCAGGCAATTCACGGACAAGATCACAGCAGCAGACGCAGCCACGATCCATTTTGTGAAAGTCCGATCGCACATAGCAGACCTAGTTTATGTCCGGGCCACTGATCAGTCACGTTCGGCGGGGAGAGCCACGGATGAACACAGATGGACACGGATAAAAGCGTTCCGAAATCCGTGTAAATCAGTGGCCGAAAAACCGTGCTGCCTTTTCTTTCACTTCCTTTCCCGCTCGATTCGAGCAAGGTCGAGCCATGAAAAAATCGCTAGCCGATCGTTTTGCCCTTGGTATCGGATTGTTCCTCTTCGTCCAAGGTGTGTGGGAATTCTTTAGCCCGGTCGTCTTCGGGGTCCTGACCGGGAACGTGCTGCACGGCATGAGTCACATCATGCTGGGTGTGATCGGGGTCCTGCTCGGCTGGGCCGCGCGCGCTCGCGGTTTTTGTCTTTTCCTTGGCGTTCTCTTGATCGTGGTCGGCGGCCTTTGGTTCGTGCACGG
>JBBSLW010000259.1:0-3288 GCA_038233495.1 Chthoniobacterales bacterium
CGGTGCTTTGCGTCTCTGAGCTGCTCGGGGAAAGCATCAAGCGGATTCATAATGACGAATCCGTCTCGTCGCTCTTCAAGATCGATACCGGCGCGCACTAGCAAACAGACATCATGGCCAAACAAGTAAAACTCTCGGCAACCCGTCGCTCCGGCACGGGACGTTCCGCAGTGCGCAAAATTAAATCCGAGGGCGCGGTCCCCGCGGTCATCTACGGCGGCAAGACGAAGGCGGAATCGCTTCAGGTCTCGAAGCGGGACATTTCCCTCCTGCTCAGCCATGCGGCGGGCGAAAACATTCTCGTCGAGCTCGAAATCGAGGGCGACAAAGCCGGCCGCCTCGCGCTCGTCCAGGAAGTGCAGCATTCCCCCCTCGGCGGCGA
Source organism: Chthoniobacterales bacterium (assembly GCA_038233495.1). Classification (GTDB taxonomy): domain Bacteria; phylum Verrucomicrobiota; class Verrucomicrobiia; order Chthoniobacterales; family UBA10450; genus Palsa-1392. The sequence continues at coordinate 383 of JBBSLW010000259.1, forward strand.
CATTCTGCATGTCGATTTCCACGCTGTCTCAATGGACGAAATGATCGAGGCCGACGTGCCGCTCGAGCCAACTGGCATCCCGGAAGGCGTCAAAACTTTCGGCGGCCTGCTCGAGCAGAGCTTGCGCTCGCTCGAGATCGAGTGTCTGCCGCGCGATCTTCCCGATGTCATCTCGGTCGACGTCTCGCATTTGAAGATCGGCGACGCGATCCACGTGCGCGATCTCCCGCTGCCGGAAGGCGTCACGACCCGCGTGCCGGCCGACCTGACTGCGTTCGCAGTCATGGCCCCGACGGTGGAAGAAGAGCCGGTCGCGACCGCGGAAGCTCCGACCGCGCCGGAAGTGATCACCGCGAAGAAGGAAGAGCCGGAAGCCGCGGCGCCGAAGGAGAAGGAAACGAAGAAGTAACGCAGGCGTGCGCGACTTCGGCCCGGAGCACAGGCAGCTTGCCTGTGGGGGAAGCAGGCGGCTCGCCTGCTTCGGATTCCGCTGCGGACGAGCCGCCCGTGCGACCCACAGGCAAGCAGTCTGCGCTCCGGAAGCACTCGTGAACGACAGCCCGATCCGCCTCATCGCCGGCCTCGGGAATCCCGGTCGCGAGTATCAGCGCACGCGGCACAACGTCGGCTTCATGGTCCTCGACCGGCTGGCGGCCGATGCGCAGCTCCCGTGGGATTACTCGGGAAAATGGGGCGCAGCCTGGGCGAAGAGCGACGTGATTTTGGTCAAGCCGGCAACTTTTATGAACCGCAGCGGCCAGCCGCTCGCGGCGATCGCAAATTTCTACAAGATCGCGGCGGAAGAGATTCTCGTCGTGCTCGATGACCTCGCGCTCCCACTCGGGCGGTTGCGTTTGCGACCGCAAGGGAGCTCGGGCGGCCACAACGGCCTCGAATCGATTTTCGAGCATTTCGCGACCGATGGGGTCCCGCGGTTGCGCGTGGGGATCGGCGGCGCGCCATCCCAAGGCGCGGTCGATTACGTGCTCGGCCGATTTTTTGAAGAAGAGAAACCAGTCCTCGATGAAGCGATCGTGCGCGCGGCCGCGGCGGCGAAGTGTGTGATCGACAAAGGGCTGTTTGCTGCGATGAATGATTTCAACAAACCACCACCACTATGAAGAACCGTTATGAAGCGTTAATCGTGCTCAACACCCAGGGCAAGGATGACAGTGTGAAGGATATCGTCGATCGCCTCGAATCCGAATTTCAAAAAGAAGGCGCCCAGGTCGAGCAGGTCCAGAAGATGGACAAGCGGCAGTTCTCCTACGTCGCGGGCGAGCTTGATGCCGGCTTCTACGTGAACTTTATCTTTCACGCCGACTCGCAGCTCATCACCAAACTGCGCTCGAAATTCAAGCTCGATCCCGAGGTTTACCGCCAGCATTACCAGCGCTTGGAGGAGAAAAAAGCGCAACCCGAGAAAAAGAAGTTGGCCGAAGCTAAGTAGCTTCGGTAAAAAGGGAGCATGGCCAGCTACAACAAAGTTTTTCTCCTCGGCAACCTGACCCGCGACCCGGAAGTGCGCTACACGCCGAAAGGCAGCGCGGTCGCTGACCTCGGGATTGCGGTCAATCGCCAATACACTCTCGACACGGGGGAGAAGCGCGAAGAAGTCACCTTCGTCGACGTCACTTTCTGGGGTCGCACGGCGGAAGTGGCCGGCGAATATTTGAAAAAAGGCCGCTCGGTTTTCATCGAAGGCCGGCTCCAGCTCGATACCTGGGACGACAAACAATCGGGCCAGAAACGGAGCAAGCTGAAAGTCATCGGCGAGATGATGCAGATGTTGGGCGGACGCCCCGGCGCGGGTGGGGGAGGCGACGAAGGCGGCAGCCACGGCGGTCCCGAAGAAGCGCCACCACGCTCCGCGCGCTCGAGCAGCAGCGGCGGCCAACGCAGTGCCCCGCCCTCGCGCAGCGCGCCCTCCGAACCCGACGACGACGAGATTCCGTTTTGATTCGGACACGTGCTGGCGTTAGTCTGCACGTGTCTTATGAAAACGAAGCTCACCCTCACGATCGATCGCGCGGTGATTGACCGCGCCAAGAAATTCGCGCGTCTCCACAACACTTCGCTCTCGGAGCTGGTGGAAGGTCAATTCCGTAAGTTGGGCGAAAAGTCGTTCGTCGAGAAATGGTATGGAAAATTTGACATACCCGTTCCGAAAGAGGCCGACGTCCGCCTGAAGTATCTCTTGAAAAAGTACGTGCACGACCGTTGAAGGTCCTCCTTGATACGGATGTCCTGATGGACGTGGCGCTGGGCCGGTCGGTCTTCGGGCCGAACAGTCGGGCGGTCCTCGAATGGTGTCAGCACGACCCGCAAGCGATGATCGTAGCCTGGCATACCGTTTCGAATCTCTTCTATTTGCTCAGCGCAGCGCGTTCATCCGCCTTCGCTCGCGATTTCCTGGATGGCCTGCTCAAGTTCGCGACCGTCACCAGCGGCGACACCGACAGCGTGCGGCACGCCCTCTCGATGCGAATGCGAGATTTTGAGGATGCGTTACAAGTCGAAGCCGCGATCAGTGGCGACGCCAGCTTCATCGTGACCAGAAACGTCGCTGATTATCGTGGCTCCTCTATTCCGACGCTAACGCCGGCAGCGTTTCTGAAGCGATTCGTCATTCCCGAATGAACCACACCGAAGCCTGCATCGCGCTCAACATGCTGCCCCACATGGGGCCGGTGCGGTTGCGGAAGTTGCTCGAGGTTTTTGAAACGCCGGAGCGCATCCTCGCCACGAAACGTCCCGCGCTCCGCGCCGTCGATGGGGTCGGCCCGGAGGTCGCGGAGCAGATCGCCAACTGGGAAAACGCAGTCGATCTTTCCGCGGAGCTGGAGCGCATCCGCGAGTTCGGCGCGGAAGTGATCACCGCGCAAGCGCCCACTTATCCGCGGCAG
>JBBSLW010000260.1:0-3267 GCA_038233495.1 Chthoniobacterales bacterium
CCGCGACGAATTCGGACGTCGCGCCGAGCTGTTCGAGTCCGCGGCTGACCGAGTCCTGCCGGCGTTCACCGCCGGGGATAACGGCCGTGACTTTCGCAAAATTTTCACGGCGAACGAGCTCCTCGAAATTCGCGAGGCGCTCGGCGCGCCCGACCAAAATGATCTCCGCGACGGCAGCGGTCTGCTCGAAGGCGGCGATGGCATGCGCCAGCACCGGCCGGCCGGCGAGCGGTGCGAAGAGTTTATCGAAACCCATCCGCCGGCTGCTGCCACCGGCGACGATGATCGCACCCAGCATGGCGGCGCCTGGTCAGGCGAGCTGCTTCTGCACTTCCTGGCTGAGCGTTTTGCCGTCGGCTTTCCCCGCTACTTTGGGCCCGAGTGATTTCATGACCGCGCCCATCTGGACACGCGAGGTGGCGCCAACTTCCGCGATCGTTTCGCGAACGATCCGCGCGAGATCGTCCGCGCTCATCGCAGCCGGCAGGTAGCCGCTCAAGATTGCGAGCTCGCTTTTTTCTTTCTCCGCCAGCTCGGGTCGGCCGCCTTTCTCGAAGCTTTCGATCGAATCCTGGCGCTGCTTGACCTGTTTGCGAATGACCTGCGTCACCTCGGCTTCGTCCAGTTCGCTGTCGGCGCCCGATTTCTCGATCGCGGCATACTTGAGGGCGGACTTCAGCATTCGAAGCACGCCGAGGCGGGCCGCATCCCTGGCCCGCATCGCGTCTTTCAGGTCGGAATCAATTTGCCGGGCCGGAGACATAAGTGTCGTTAGGCCAGGGCGAGTTCGCGCGCAACTGGACGGCGCGGCCGCGGCAGGGCTTGGCTGGGATGAGTCGCACCGACTTCGAGCCAGCCGGCCTCGTCGAAAAACCAAACGCGCCGGTCGAGTTTCACGAACAGAGAGCGGCTGGCGGCGAAGCCATTCAGCGGCAAAAGAATCTCCGCCCGGAAAGCGTCGCCTTCGTAGCGACCGACGCCCGCAATCGCGCCGCTCGCGCAGTCGATCAAATCGATTTTCGCACGGCGCCCCGGGAGAGTGACGCGGAGCCGTCGCAATTCCCCAAAGCCATCATGACCGAGCAGGTAAAGAGAGGTCTCTTCCGCCCGCAGCGGCTTGAGCGTGAAAGCCACGTGCAGGCGCAAAACGCGCCGATCGCGCAGGACCGAAAGAATCGGTCCGGCACCGGCGGCCGCCATTTTCTCCGCGCCGAGGACGAAACGCTCCGGCCGACGCGCGTAGGAGAGAAAGCGCCGGCGCGAGAGCGCCACCTGTGTGACATGACAGCCGATCGCGCGTTGCTTGGCGTCTTGTTCCACCGGGCTGTAGAAAAGGTCGTGCGCGCAGCGGTGGAAAGATTCGCTCCCGCCGTGGACGAGATAATGGAGGCGCTCGATCCGGGTCGGCTGCGGCAGGTAATCGTCGAGCGCGAGCCCGAGGAGGACGGCCAGGCCGCTGTGATCGGGATGCGTGTCGACTGCCGAGGGCAGGAGCAGATGGGTCGGTTCCCAATGGCTGATCGTGCGCGCGAGGCGCTCGAGGGTTTCGCTGCAGCCGTCGAGCAGAAGATCGGTCACGCCCTGGTCCGGGATGGAGAGAAACTCGGCGTTCTCCGGTCCAATGCCTAACGTCCGCAGAGCCGTGAGCGCCTCGCCCTGCCGCCGCACGCCCCAGCGGCGCCGATCATTTTCGCGAATCCGCACCTTGCGTTCCAGGACCCGCTGCGGCCAGCAATTGCGCTCGCCATTGGTCGCGTAGATGACCCGCACGTCCGCGCCAACGGCGACCGCGCGCTGCAGGAAAACTCCGGCGGCGAGGGATTCGTCGTCGGGATGCGGCGCGAACAACATCACGCGAGAACGCGAAGTCAGGTGTGGCAGATTCATCACAGGAATTCCCGGTCTTACCAGATGTATTCGCCAGTGCAAGCCGGGAAGGCCGTGGATTTTCGTCCGCCGCGCCGGTCAGGCGGGCCGGCAAATCCCCGCGGCGCGCAGCTTTTCCACGCAACTCTGCAATGAAGCGGCGTCGCTCACGCTCCACACTTCCGTGCCTTTGCGCGTGCGCTGGAGCAACCCCGCGAGCACACCGCCCGGGCCGAGCTCGAGGAAAAGGTCGCATCCCATCTCCAGCATCCGCTCCATGCAATCGGTCCAGCGCACCGTGGCCGTGACCTGGTCCTGTAACGCGCGCCGGATCTCATCGGCTGATTCCACCTGTTGGCCGGCCACATTACTGATTACAGGGAAGCCCGGTTTTTGCAAAACAACTTCCCCAAATATTTCCCCGACTTTGAGATAAGCGCTCTCCATTAAACGGGAGTGATACGCGCCCGCGACGTTCAGCAGTGTCGCGCGCCGGATGCCGTGCTCCTTCGCCAACCCGACCGCGATCTCGACTTTCGCGCGCTCTCCCGAGACCACGATTTGGCCCGGAGAATTGAGGTTCGCGACATCGACATCGGCCGCCGAGGCCAGCGCCCGGACTGCGGATTCGTCTCCGCCGATCATCGCGGCCATCGTGCCGTTGGTGGCCTCGCAGGCTGCTTCCATAAACTGGCCGCGCTGCTCCACCAGCCGCAGGCCTTCTTCAAAGGAAAACGTTCCCGCCGCCGCGTGCGCGGTCCATTCGCCTAACGACAAGCCGGCTGCGGCGGCGATCGGCATCTCCCCCGCCACCTCCCGCAGAACAGTCAGGCAGGCGAGTCCGTGGACGTAGAGGACCGGTTGACAGTTCGAGGTGCGGGTCAACTCTTCGAGCGGGCCGTTCCAGGCGATCTCGCTCAGCTTGCGCCCGAGCACTTCGTCGGCCCGTTGAAAAAGATCCGCCGCCTCGACAAACTCCGTGGCCAGATCCTGTCCCATCCCGACGGTCTGCGCGCCCTGCCCGGCGAAAAGAAGTGCGATCTTTCTGCTCATCGTTCGGCGATCATGCGCGGCCTGCCGGCAGATTCAACCCCCGAATGAAGAACTCACACCAAGACCACAAAGGACACACAGAAAAACAACCGGACCGAATCCTGCTCCTTTGTGTCCGCCGTGGACTTTGGCTGAGCCTCTTGCCTTATCACTTGCGCAACGGGGCGGCATCGCGAGCGTAATCCGCCTCGCATGCCCGAAACGACCCGCGAAATCGAAGCGCCCGATCCGCTCGCCCGCACTCTGCAGGCTCAGGCGGAGGCTGCGCCTAACGACGATCTCATTGGCGAGAAGATGATTCTCAACATGGGCCCGTCGCACCCCGCGACTCACGGCGTCCTGCGCCTC
>JBBSLW010000261.1:0-3215 GCA_038233495.1 Chthoniobacterales bacterium
CCAGCCCTCGACGTAGCGCGCATACTCTGGCCGTTGCACGATATCGCGGGGTGGCTCCTCGCCTTCTGGCGATCGCAGGCCCACGTTAAGCATCGCCCAGAGGGTGGCTTCATCGTCATTCGTGAGCGGACGAAGATCGTAGTCGGCAGGAGCAAACATGGCGCGGTTTTCTGCGACAGCGTTGTCTCTCTTGACGGGATTGTCTAGATGCTTCAGCCCGGCGAAGTAAAGAGCCCGTTCAGCTCGGCGAAAGCTGCGCCCTCGCCGAGTCCGCGAAAGATCCCCGCGTTCGCGATATCCCGGGCCGCCCGCGCAAACGCGCCCCAGGCGGCCAGCGCCAGGCCGGAGCCGACCGAGACCCGGCGGACGCCGAGATCGGCCAACTGCGCCAGCGAGAGCTCCGAATTAAAGCCGGCCACGAGGACGTTGACCGGGCGGGGCGCGACCGCCCGCACGATTTCGGCGATCGCCGACGGCTCGCTCACGCCCGGTGCGTAGAGACAATCCGCGCCCGCATCGGCGCAGGCCACGAGGCGCCGGAGCGAAGTGCCTAACGGATCCGGATGGTCGACGAGAAAGGCTTCGCAGCGCCCGGTCAGGACGACAGGCGCACCCGAGTCGTCGATCGCGGTCCGGGCGGCCGCGACCCGCGCGATGGCGAGTTCTTCTTCGTAGAGCGGCTGGTCTTTCCTTCCGGTCGAATCCTCGATCGAGAGGCCGGCGATCCCGGTCGCAATGCAGCGGCTCACATTGCCGGCGACCGCTTCCGGCTCGTCCGCAAACCCCGCGAGGAAATCGGCATTTACCGGGAGCGGCGTGGCGGTGACCACCTCGCAAATGTGCGCCAGCATCTCGTCGAGGGCGATCGCGCCATCCGCCTGGCCGCGGCTGAATGCATACCCGGCGGAAGTCGTGGCGAGCGCCCGGAACCGGAGGTGGGCGAGGTAACGCGCGCTGCCGAGATCCCACGGGTTCGGCAGGACGAAACATCCGGTCTCGTGCAGTCGGCGAAACTCCGCGATGGCGGAGTGCTGGGATGCGTCCATTCGTGTAGGTTACTGCGGGAGCACGCTGCCGCACCAGCGCGGAAAGCGCCGTCGCGGCTCGGGTTCGTTTGCCGCTGCGCGGGGTTTATGATCAGATCGCGCCGGGGGATTTGGCTCGCGCAGAGATGACTTTTTTTTAATCATCAGATTGCCTGACCACTTAAAACGCCGATTTGTCCCCGCACCCGCGACTCATGAGCCCGCTCGTTAGCGTCATTATCCCGACTTTTGATCGGCCTCGTTATCTGAAAGAGGCGATCGAAGCGGCGTTGGCGCAGACTTTTCCCGAGTTCGAGGTCCTCGTTTTCGACAACGGAACGCTCGATGAAACTCTTGGAGTGGCCGAGGAAGCGACGCGGCGGGATGCGCGCGTCCGCTTCCATCGCAACGAGCGCAACCTCGGGATGTCGGCCAATTTCAATGCCCTGGCCGATGCGGCGCGGGGCGAGTTCCTCGTCGCGATCGGCGACGACGATCGGTTGCTGCCGGAGTTTCTGGAACGACTCGTGCCGGCGATGCAGACGGGCGCGCGGGTGGCTTTTTCCAATCACTATCTAATCGATGCGGGGGGCGGACGGTTGCTCGAGGAAACAAAAACGCACGCCCGGCAATATGGACGCGAAACCCTGCCCGCCGGGGTGCTCGAGAACCCCGATGAAGCAGCCTGGCGGCAATCAGTCCCGATGTCGGCCTCGCTCCTGCGCACGGCCGACATGCAGCGGCTCCGTTTTCGCGAGGACCTCAACACACCGGACGCCGAGTTTTTCATCCGGCTTGCTCGGGAAGGCGGGCCATTCGTTTTCGTGCCGGAATATCTGATGGAGTATCGCATTCACCTCGGGGCGGTCACGGCTGGGGGGCACTGGAGCGAGCAACTGGTGGATTGCCTGACGCCGGTCGCGGTGAGGCCCGAAGTGGAACCTTACAAACGGCAGTTTCTCACGCCGATGGTGGTGAATGCCGTCAGCCGCTGCTTGCAGCAAGGCAACATGGAGATGGCGCGGAAATTTCTCCATAACGAGTATTACCCGCGTCGCCGGCGGACCGAAAAGACCACCGCTGCCCGCCGGCCGGGCGCGACGGCCGATGTCTTGAACCCTGCCTATGGCCTCCGACATGCGGTGGGCAGCATGCTGCAAAGTTTTTGCGCTAATCTCCCGCTCTCGCTTGGCGCTCCCATCTACCGCACGGTGCGCCGGGTGAGTGCGTCGAGTTTCGCGAGGAAGCCGGGTCACTGACGCATGGCGCGTTTCTCGGAAAAGACGATCCTTGTCACTGGAGCGAGTGGGGGCGTCGGCGCAGCCATCGCACAAAACCTGGGTGAGGAAGGGGCGACCGTCTGCCTCTCCGGTCGGAACTCGGAGCGGTTGCAGGAAATCGCCGGCCAGCTCTCCCAGCCTGGCCGGTGTTATCCCGGAGATCTCACGATCGACAAGGAGATGGATGACGTCGTCAGGCGAATGCTGGCGGAGAATCCGCGGCTGGACGGTGTGATCCACGGCGCGGCCATTATCGCGCTGGCGCCGGTCGCGACAGGGTCCACGGAGGATTTCGAGAACCAGTTTAAGACCAATGTCCTCGCTCCCTACCGGCTGACTCAACTTCTCCTGCCGGCGCTTACCGCCTCGCGAGGGCAGGTCATTTTTCTTAACTCCAGTGCCGGGCTGGTCGCCCGTGCGGAAGTGAGTCAATACGCCGCCACGAAACACGCCTTGAAAGCGGTCGCTGACAGCTTACGAGAAGAGTGCAACCCGGCCGGGGTGCGGGTCTGCAGTCTCTTCCTCGGCGCGATCGCGACTTCCATGCAGGAGTCGGTCCGAGCCTACCAAAAGCGCGACTATCACCCGGAAAGCCTGATCCAACCCAGGGACGTTGCCGGCATGGTCAGTGTTCTCCTCGCGCTGCCGACGACCTCGGAAGTGACTGACGTCACGATGCGGCCGACAGCCAGGTCATGAAAGGCTCCAAAACCTAGTGAATATCCTGGTCACCGGCACCGAAGGCTACCTGGGTTCGCTCCTTGCCCCAATCCTGATGAAGGAAGGTCACGAGCTCCTGGCGGTGGACACCGGTTTTTATAAGGCCGGCTGGCTTTATCATGGCTCGAACGCGACACCGCGCACCCTGGTTAAGGACATCCGACAACTCCAGGCGGATGACCTCGAAGGA
>JBBSLW010000262.1:0-3180 GCA_038233495.1 Chthoniobacterales bacterium
GTCGCTCTCGATCTCGACCATGGCTCCCTGCTCGGTGCGTTGATCGATGGTGCGGATCTCGAGGAAGTAGTCCGGGTCGAGATAGACATAAGTGACGTCGCCGTTTTTCCGCTCGACCTTGAGCTTGTGCGCAGGTGTGCCGTCGACGTCCTCCGTCCCGAGGTAAGTGACTTTCTTGCCCTGCTCTTTCCAGTTTTCGAGCGGGCCGCCGATCTCGGCTGATTCGATGAGAGATTTCGATTCGTCGGCCGACATTTTCTCGGGATCCTTGCGGCCTTGGAACGGATAAATCTTCCAACCGTCCGTGCCGTTGTAGGCCTGGACCAGGGTCATCCCTTGGAGGACCGCTTCGGTCCGCACTTTGTCGGGGCGCTTCAGAGTCTGTTCAAAGCGCAGTTCCATCTGACCTTGGTTGAGCAGCATTCGCCCTTGGAAACGAATCGTCTGGATGGCTTTCAGCGCGGCCTCACCGCCTTTCGCCTCCAGATTTTTCGCCACGAGTTCATCGACGGTGGGGCTGGGAGCGGGGCTTTGGCCGTGCGCCGACGGGAGAACGAGGAGCGCAGCGAGACAAGGAATTGCGAAGCGTAATTTCATAAAAATCATGAGCAACGCGATCGGAATTGATCGCGTCGCAGCCTGATGCAAGGCGTGTGCCATCGCAAGCGACTCATTCCAAGACTCTGGACGATGGAGACTTAATGACGGAGAACCTTTTAGCCTAACGAGCGATCGGTTCCGAAAACGGGATTTTCGAGGTCCGAAATCGGGATGAATTATGAGAAAGAGAATCCGATCTGCGGTCGCACCGGGTCGGGCGAAGGCGCGAGGAGCGGCTCCAGCTTTTCAAAATTCTCCCGGAGGGCGCTGTTGTGGATCAAAAGTTCCCGATCGATCTCGGCCAGACGTTTAAGGATGGCGGTATTAGCCGCGAGCCGGTCCCGCAGCTCCACTAAAGCGCGGATGACGTAAACGCTCATCGCAATCGCGCGTTCGCTGTTGAGAGTGCTGGCTGCCATCAAGGCACCGTGTTCGGTGAAGACACGCGGGGGGTATTTCCGGTGCTGGCCTCGTCCTCTCTTTAAGATCGCAATTTGCGATGCTAAAGCCGCTCGGGTGGGTTTTGACATCAAGTTGCGATATCAATAAACTCCTCGCGGGTAACGACGAAGGAAAAGTCTTTCGAGAAGCGCTTCAGGTTTCGTTTTACCGCCTCATTGAAGCGGCCGGTTGCGACGCCGTAGATCTTCGCCAGGTCGGAATCGAGCACCACCGGCTGCCCGCGGCATGGTCAGGATGCGGAGACTCGGCTTTTACGTGAGGGACTTGGAGGGCAGGGGAGTCTGCGCGTGATTATCCCATATAATAGCCGCCGTTCACGTTCAGGACGTGCCCGGTGATGTAGCTCGCCATCTGGGAAGCGAGGAAGAGCGCGGCGTCAACGATCTCGTGCGCGTCGCCGAGCCGGCCTAACGGAATCTGTTTCTTGAAATTTTCCGTCACTTCATCCGGCATGCCTTTGCTCATCCCGACGTCGATGAATCCCGGGGCGATGGCGTTGACCGTGATCTGCTGCCGGGCCAGCTCGCGCGCCGAGACTTTCGTCAGGGCGATGATCGCCGCTTTGCTCGAGGAGTAATTCGCCTGCCCGAAAAGTCCCATCTGCCCGCTGACCGAGGAGAGATTGATGACGCGCCCGCCTTGCCGCAGGACGGTCGCGGCTTTTTGCGTGACGTTGAAGGTGCCGGCGAGATTGACCCGGACCACGCTTTCGAATTCTTCGAAGGTCAGCTTCTTGATCGTGCGATCGCGGATGATTCCGGAGTTGTTGATCAGGACATCGAGCCCGCCAAATTTGTCGGCGATTTCTCTCATCATTGCCTCGACCTGGTCCGGCTTCGTCACGTCGCACTCGATCGTTAGGGGATCCTTCAGGGCGCCGGCGACCTCCCCGGCTTCCGCTTTATTTTTGCCCTCGGGATCGCTGATGAAGTTCACGACGCATTGCGCGCCGCGCGCGCCGAAGGCCTTGATCATCTCGGCCCCGAGCCCGCGCGAGCTGCCGGTGACGAGAACTGTTTTGCCGCTGAAATCGAGAGGATCGGTCATCGCGGAAGGTGACGCGTCCTCGCCAACCTTCAACCGCGGCGGCAGATTCCGGGAAGCACGGGCTGCCTGCCCGTCCGTGGCCGGAAAGGTTAGCCGGTCACTTCGCGACAGCGATATTCAGGGTACACGGCGGTTGTCCGAGATGGTTCGCTTCGCGAAAGCAGGCGGTGAGACTCACCGCCTGCAAACGGACTGACAGCCCGTGCTCCCCGGATTTCTTGCCGGCGCCATGTTTAACGTTAGGTTTGCCGCTCGCATGGCTTCACCCGTTCGCATCCTCACTGCTGTTCCGATCTGTGACGGTCATGACAGCGCGATCAATACGATCAACCTCGAGTTCATCCGGCACGGAATCGAGGTCGTCTATCTCGGCTATCATCGCTCGGTCGAAGACATCGTGCGCACCGCCATCCAGGAGGACGTGGGGGCGGTCGGTATCTCCAGTTATAACGGTGGGCACGTTGAATTTTTCTCGGAGGTGGCGCGACAACTCCGAACGCGCGGGGCCGACGATATCAAACTTTTCGGCGGCGGCGGCGGAACGATTACCGACGCCGATGCCGTGGTCATGCGGCGCAACGGCGTGCATAAAATATTCTTTGCCGGCACCGCCCTGACTGAGATGGCGGATTTCGTGCGCGAACATTACGGCAACACCCATCGCCAGCGGCGCAAAGCCACGCCCGACATGAAGCTGGCTCGCGCCCTGACCGAGATCGAGGATCGCTATGCGAAAAACAAACGCGTTAAAAAGCCGACGCTGAAAAAGGCGAAGGCGTCCGGCAAAACCCGCGTCATCGGCTTCACCGGCCCGGGCGGCGCGGGAAAAACCACCCTGATCGACGAACTCGTTCTGCGCCTCCTTCGGCGCGACACGAAGGCGCGGATCGCGATCCTTTCGCACGACCCGAGCGTGGTCGGGGAAGGGGCATTGTTAGGCGATCGCGCCACCATGATCAACTCGCAGAGTGACCGTGTTTTCATGCGCAGCATGGCGACGCGCGGCCAGGCCGGCGGCCTTTCGCCCGCGACCGGCGAATGCCTCGCGCTCCTCGCCCGCTCGGATTTTGA
>JBBSLW010000263.1:0-3111 GCA_038233495.1 Chthoniobacterales bacterium
GCCCTAGGCAGTGTTCACGAATTATAATGTGTACTATTGTTATGATTAGTGATTGAAGCTTGGGATGCTGAAGCATTCCGTGCGTAAAATCATCACCCATTCCCTGTGGCAAAAACTCGAACCGGCCCTCGCCGCCGCCAAACATTCCCACGCTGGCGCCCCCGGCGAAATGAGTGACCGGGAGTTTCTCGAAGCGATTCTCCATCTCCAGCGAACCGGTAGCCCGTGGCGAGATTTGCCGCCCGAATTGGGCTACTGGCATGCCGTTTACATGCGCTTCCGGCGTTGGGAAGCGCGCGGGGTCTGGCAGCGGCTCTGGCAAAATCTGCAAAAAGAAGCCTTCGCCGAGGCCCGCGCTTTACTCTTAGATTCGACCACGGTGAGAGCGCACCAGCATGCGGCGGGCGCTTCAAAAAAAAAGACCCCGGCGACCAGGCTCTGGGACGCTCTCGCGGGGGACTAAGCACTAAGATCCACGCCGCCACCTTGGATGAAAACTGCGCCGTCGCCCTGCACCTCACGCCCGGCCAGGCGCATGATGGCCGCCAGTTTGAAAGTCTTTATGAAAGCCTCGAAGCCGACAACGTGCTGGAAGCGGCCATCCTGGATCGGGGCTACGATGCCGATCGCATCCGCGAGCGGCTCGCTTATGACGGGATCACCGCGGTCATCCCGCCGCTGCCCGCGCGCAGCGTCAAACCACCCTTTGACCAGGAACTCTATCGCCAGCGCAATCGGGTCGAGCGTTTCTTCAATAAGCTCAAACAATTTCGCCGCCTCGCGACTCGCTACGATAAGTTGGCCAGAACTTTCCTGGCCGCGCTCCAACTGGTTGCCGCTTTCCTCATCTTGAAGAATTCGTGAACACTGCCTAGAGCGCGCCGATTCCCCCAAGTGAGCGTCCGACGCCTGAAAATCCGCGTTGGGGGATCAGAAATGCGCGTCGAAGCGCCAAGAAATCCGCTTCGCGCAGGCAGACGAAGGCTGGCAGCTCCGGGCGTGTCCATGTCGGGCCGAGCGCGACGCTGCCGGATAAGAGAGAGTCGCTAGGAATCCTCCCATTTAGGGACAGCAGTGGTTACAAGCACGTTACCTTTCCGCGTTCGCGGACGAGGTAGGACCGCTGACCCTCGGCATCATGGAACTACTACTGCCTCTGCTTGCCGTGGCTTTGCTGGGAGCGCCGCTCCTTGCGAAAGCCGATGTCGAAGATCGTCTCTACGATTTCACCGATACATATTATCTCCAGAACGGGGTCAACCCCGCGCTCATCGCCGGCCGCATGTAGCCGGGACCGATCGCGGTGGAAGACACCCCAATCTTTTCCTTCCAAAGGAATGTCCGCGCCCTCCTGACGCTGCCAGCCTAAGATCATAGCGCGAACGTTAACTACTTCACGGTCCTGGGTGGCATCCCGGCGACTGCCTTAACGGCGGATGCCGCGGTCGGGAAGCGAGAGTGATCGCGGATAGCTACATCGAGTGTCTCTTCCCGCAACAGGGCACGGACCCGGTTGGGCTGGGTGCGCTTCGACAGTCGGTCCTGCTCGATATGCGCAATGGCTATTTCGGCAAGGATCGGCTCGGTCTTTGGCTGCATGTTTGGGTGAGTTACACGAACAATGCCTTGACGTCGCGCGCCGGGAAGAAAGTGCTGAACGACCTGGCGAAGAAGAACGGGCGTGACTTCGATGGGACGCCGATCATCGCGACGATGAGTGATATCGATAGCCTCTATGGCAAAGGTTATATCAGCAAAACGAGCCGGGCCGAGACGGACTCGCTGCGTTACACGATCTGCCCGGTGGTGGAAGATCCTACCGATGGCCGGACTGCTCCTGACCAGTTCCTGGCCGCGCCGTTGAAGGCCGATAGGACCCCGATCGAGCCGGCGTTTGTGACGAGCTTCGAGAGTCTTCGCCTGACGGGCGACTGGAACTAAGCGCGCTGCAAGATTTGTAACCGGGAAGGTCGACTCAGCGCGACCTTCCCTCGCTCCTATCCGAGGAAATGCCGGAGCGCTTCGTGCACTCCTGCGCCGTATTCTTTCTCCGCAACCCAGCCGCTGGCGTGGCGGACCGAAGCTTTCACTTCGGGAATGGCGTTGGCCGGGCAGGCTGAATAGGCCGCATAACGGCCGTCGAGCATAGAGAGGTCGTTGTGATGATCGCCGGCCGCGAAGATGGCTTCGCGCGGGATGCCCGTGAGGCGTGAGAGTTCCTCGAGGGCCGCGCCTTTGTGATAATCGGCGTGGCAAAAGCGCATGTAAATGGTGTTGCGCTGGTAGTGAAACTTTGGCTCGCGCGCCTTGGCCTGGTCGATGAACTCGGTCAGGTGATTCATCTCTTCTTCGCTCGAGGCGATGAGGCCGGCCGGCTCGTCGGCTTCATAGATGACGCGGGCCTTGGTTTTGCGGCTGACGTAATCGACCACCTCGGCTAGGACGGAGGAGGCGGTGTCGTAGAGCTCGGCGTGGGCCTGGGCGCACCGGGCGTTCCAATCGCCATACGGTTCCCAACCGCCCTTGACCGGCCGGAAAACGTCACGCTCACTCGTGAGGATAAAGTCGGGCAGGACGGGGAAGGCGAAATCTTCCAGGCCTTCTTCGAGCAGGCCGACGGAGCGGCCGGTGTTGATCGCCCAGATTGCGCCGACCTGCTGCAGCGCGGCGATGAGGTTCATGCAATCGCGGTCGAAAACGGGTTCGTTCGCGTGCGAGACGAGGGTGCCGTCGAAATCGGTGCTGAGAAGGCGGATCGGCGCGGGCATGACGGAACCGGAACTTTAGGAATGGATTTGGCCTGCGCAATGAATCGATTACGGTTGCGAGGAGCAGGAACAGGATATGGGAGGAGAAAATGAAATCAGCTTATGAATTGGCGATGGAGCGGCTCGAGAAGGCCGCGCCGACCGTGACCCTGAGCGACGCACAGAAGGCGGCGATCGCGGAGATTGACTCGACTTACCGGGCGAAGATCGCGGAGAAGGAGCTTTTTCTGCAGGACAAAATCCGCGAGGCGGGGCTGCAGGGGACGTTCAAGGAATTCGAGGATCTGGAGAAACAACTCGCCCTCGAGATCCGGCGCCTGCAGGAGGATTGCGAGGCGAAAAA
>JBBSLW010000264.1:0-2988 GCA_038233495.1 Chthoniobacterales bacterium
GGAGTTTCGACCGCTCGATCCGGCCGGTCGAGCGGTCAAGATGTACACCTGCGGCCCGACGGTTTACAGCCACGCGCACATCGGAAATTTCCGGGCCTACCTCTTCGAGGATTTGCTCCAGCGCCATCTCGAGGCACGCGGTTTTGCGGTCGAGCGGGTGATGAATCTGACTGATGTGGATGACAAAACCATCCGCGGGAGCCGGGCGGCGGGGCTTTCGTTAGGCGAATTCACCGCGCCCTTCAAAGAGGCATTCTTCCAGGATCTCAGGACGCTGCAGATCAAGGCCGCAATTGTTTTCCCGGCGGCAACGGAAGCGCGCTACATCGCGGCCATGATCGTGATGATCGAGCAGTTGATCGCGCGCGAACTGGCCTACCAGGCGGACGACAAATCGGTTTACTACCGGATCAATCGCTTCCCGAAATATGGGCACCTCGCGCATTTCGACCTCGCGGAATTGCGTTCCACCGGCCGGGTGAAAAGCGACGAGTACGACAAGGAACACGTCGGCGATTTTGCCCTCTGGAAAGCGTGGGACGAGGAAGACGGCGACGTCTCGTGGGAGAGCCCGTGGGGCCGCGGCCGTCCCGGCTGGCACATCGAGTGCAGCGCGATGGCGACGGCGCTGCTCGGCGAACAGCTCGACCTTCATTGCGGCGGAGTGGACAATATTTTTCCACACCACGAAGCGGAGATCGCGCAGTCGGAAGGCTGTAGCGGGAAAACCTTCGTGCGCTACTGGCTGCATTGCGCGCATCTCATGGTCGCGGGCCAGAAGATGTCGAAGTCGTTAGGTAATTTTTATACCCTGCGCGACGTGCTCGAGAAAGGCTACAGCGGCCGCGAAGTTCGTTATGCCCTGATCCGGGTGCACTACCGCGCGCCGCTGAACTTCACCTGGGAAGGAATGGAGGAAGCGCGCCAGTCGCTCGCCCGGATCGATGAATGGCTGCGCCGCCTGCGCGCCGCCGCGGGCCAGACCGAGAAGGCGGGGAGCGCGATCGAGGACGACAAATTTGGCGCAGCGCTGGATGACGACCTGAACATTTCCGCCGCGCTCGGGCATCTCTTTGAGCAGATCCGGGAAAGCAATCGCGAGCTCGATGCCGGGCTCGACCCGGAGCGGGCGCGCGCCTGGCTCGACTGGTGGGCGCGGGTCAACGCGGTCCTCGCGCTGGAGGAGAACACAGGGCAGGTCCCGAGCGAGATCGCCGAGCTAGCGGAGGGACGGGAGCAGGCGCGGCTTGCCAGGAACTGGCAAAAAAGTGATGAATTGCGAGACGCGCTGCAAACGCGCGGCTGGGATGTGCGCGACACCAAAGAAGGCCAGGTCGTGACCCGCCGCGCCGGCGCCTAACGAGATGTTTGACGCCGCCGAATTCTTCGCCCTCGAGCACACCGCGCATTCGAAGTTGTTCGAGGCGGAGAAATACGTTTGGGAAGCGCTCAAGCAGATCCCAAGTTACCTGAAGTTCCGGCTCAAGCCGGCAGTGCTCGGCGAGCTGGTCGGGAAACCATTCATCAGCGGCTCGGTTTTCATCGGCCGCGGCACGATCGTCGAGCAGGGCGCGATGCTCAAAGGGCCGGCCTGGATCGGGGAAAACTGCCAGATTCGCGCGGGCTGTTACGTGCGCGAGAACGTGATCGTGGGCAACGGCGTGGTCATGGGCAACTCCTGTGAGTTCAAGAACTCGATCATTTTCGATGAGGCGCAGATCCCGCACTTCAGCTACGTGGGCGACTCGATCCTCGGCTACCAGGCGCATCTCGGGGCGGGCGTGATTCTGTCCAACGTGAAACTCGATCACGCGGAGATTTCGGTCCTCGCGACCGATGGCCTGATTGCGACTGGCCTGCGCAAGTTTGGCGCAATCATCGGCGACCGCTCGGAGGTCGGGTGCAACGCGGTTCTCAACCCCGGCTCGGTCATTGGTCGCGATTGCATCATTTATCCGGGAACGAATTTCCGCGGGGTGTTGCCGGGCAATAGCATCGTGAAGGTGCGGCAGACGACGCAGGTGATGAGCCGACGACCGGCGCCGGACGCCTAACGAGGCACGGGCGGATGGGCAGGGATTCGAACCCTGGTTGCCTTGCGGCAAACACGCTTTCCAGGCGTGCGCATTAGACCACTCTGCCACCCATCCATTTACACTCGTGCTCCTGCTCGTCATCGTGCTCGTGCCGACGAGCACGAGTCTACAACTGCAAGCGGCGGAACAGTTCGTCGAGCGGCAGCTGAATGCCAATGTAAAATTCGCCAAAGTCGGCGTAGGCCGCGCTCACTTCGTCGAAGCGCATCTGATAAACGATCGCTTTGATCTGGAAGGTGTCGTGCGCGAAAAGGGTGACGCCCCATTCCGCATCGTCGAGCCCGCTTGAGCCGGTGATGAGTTGTTTGATTTTCCCCGCGTACTGACGCCCGACGCGAGCGTGGCCACCCATCAGGGTGCGGCGTTTCTCGTACGGCAGGGTGTACCAGTTCCGCTCTTCGCCGCGGCGCTTGATCATGTTGTAGAAACAAACGATCGGCCAATCGGGCAGCTCCGGATAAACCCGATCGTGGCGATATTTCTTCATTCGCTCGCGAAACTCCTGCATCGCGGTCTCGAACGCCGGGGTAGTGGGCGCGAGCTTCTGCTCGATCTGGAGCGTCTCGGCGTATTGCTCGTCGGTCGTGGTGTATTCGCTCTCCTCGGTGAGGGAGAGGTAACTGTAGACCGGCACGAGGATATCCGCGCCTAACGACAAGGTAAGCTGCTTCTCGATCCGGTTCGCGGTCTGGAGATCGGGGGTGATGAGCATGAAACCGAGGTCGGCCTTGGGCGTGACCTGGCTGAGGGTGAGGAGCTGAGTCGATTCCAGGGCGCGCGTTTCCTGGACAAGGGTGGAGAGCGCGATTTTCGCGGCGCGTTGCTCGGTCAGGTTGAGCAACTGCCATTGGCCGTACTCGATCCGGTAAAAAAGATGCAGGCAATGCCAGCC
>JBBSLW010000265.1:0-2975 GCA_038233495.1 Chthoniobacterales bacterium
GCAGGCCGAAGAGATCGAAGTTCCATTCGCGAGCGCGATAGAATTCTTCCGAGGGCGCGCTGTAGCTCGATTGCTGCACTTCCTTGCTGCTTGACGATTCCATCGGACCGGCAAATCCGGTCGCGGCGAGTGTCGTTAGGCCAAGTATACTGACGATCAATGTTTTCATATTTTGTTAATTCCTTTTCTCCCTGTTTGAGTCCTTGAGGCGCCACCGGGATAAACCGGCAGTGCATACCTATGATTCGCGGTTAAGGCCGCTTCTGGAGGCTTATCTCATGCTAAAAGAGACAGCGCAAACGTGCGGAAGTTACACCTCTTCTTAAGCGTCTCGGGGCGTGCACCTTGAGGCTGGAAAAAAACTAAATTTTTAGTTCCGCGCCGGTGTCCGCGTCGGTGACGATGAACTTTTCGCTGTGGAAAGTGGGGTCGCCGCGGAACATTAGACGGCCGGCGTAGCGGCGCTCCATCTCCACGAGCAACTCCTCGTCTTCTTCCTTCAGGCGCTTGAGCACGTCAGGGTTCAGGATGACGCGGATTTCGTGGATCGTGTCCTGGTATTTGCGCATGACGGCGTTGAGGGCGCGATGCACTTCCACGCTCGTGCTCATCGTCGTCTTGACCACGCCCCGGCCTTCGCAATAGGGGCAGTTTTGATAGATCGAATCGCTCAGGCTTTCCTGGGCGCGCTGCCGGGTCATCTCCATCAGGCCTAACGAGGAGAGCTGCAGGACGTGCGTCTTCGCCTTGTCGCGCTTGAGCCGTTCGCGCATCCGGTTGTAAACCATCTGCTGGTCCTTCCGGCTCTTCATGTCGATGAAATCGCCGATGATCAATCCCCCGATGTTGCGCAGGCGGAGTTGCCGCGCGATTTCATCCGCGGCCTCGAGGTTGGTTTGCAGGATCGTTTTTTCGACGTCGCGTCCACCCTTGTTCCGGCCGGTGTTCACGTCGACCGCGACGAGCGCCTCGGTCTCGTCGATCACGATGTAGCCGCCGCATTTCAGCCAGACCTGCCGATGAAAGGCGTCGTCGATTTGTTTCTGGACTCCAAAAGTCTCGAAGATCGGCGCATTCCCATCGTAATGTTTGATCCTGGTTTTCGCGCGGCGCGAGATCTCGCCGACCATGCTTGCCATTCGCTCGACTGCGGGGTGATCGTCACAGACCACTTCGTCGATTTCGTCGGTCAGAAAATCGCGCACCGTACGATCCACGAGGTCGGGCTCTTCAAAGACGCGCGCGGGCGCGGGCTGGCTTTTGATCTGTTCTTCGATCCGGGCCCATTGCTCGAGAAGGAAATGGAGATCGCGGACGAAATAACGGGCGCGCTGCCCCTCCCCAACGGTCCGGATGATGACGCCCACGCCTTCCGGAATTTCCAGCTCGCGCAGAATCTTGCGCAAACGGGCCCGCTCCTTCGGGTCCTCGATCTTGCGCGAAACGCCACTGCGATCGCTGTAGGGCATGAGCACGAGATAACGACCGGCAAAGCTCAGATTGGTCGAGACACGCGGGCCTTTCGTGCCGATCGGGCCTTTCGTGACCTGGACGATGACCTCGGCGCCGACCGGGTAAACACTCGGAATGTCCTTCGCAGTAAGGCGTTTTTTCGGGCGCTTCCGATCGGGCCGTTCGATCTCTTCGATCCCGCTATCGAGCGCCGCGGGGATGGCGTCCCAGAAGTGGAGGAAGGCATTTTTCTCCAGGCCGATATCGACGAACATCGCCTTGAGCCCGGGCTCGATGTTCTTCACCCGGCCTTTGTAAACGCTGCCCGCGATGTTGCGGGAGCTGTCGCGCTCGACGCTATATTCCTCGAGCTGGCCGTCCTCGAGCAGGGCGACCCGGCGTTCGAGTTTCTCGACGCTGATTACCAGTTTGTTGCCGGTCTTGCGACGGAGGCCCAGAATTTTTTTCACTTGTTCGATCATAGGGCTGCAAATTTTTCGAAGTCATCGCGGTGGATCCGGGGCTGAGCTTCATGGTTAAGATTAAAAGGCGGGGCGCGCGCGCTTCACTTTGGGAGGCGGCGTGGGGGCGGCTGGTCGAGGACGCGTATTAAACATCCGCTCAAAAAAGTTGCGCGGACGCTGCGGCGCCGGGGTCGCGACGGGTTGAGCGCGGAGAGCGCGTTTGACCTTGGGTGCGTTTCGCACCCGGCCGCGCGCGTCAGCTTCGGGTTCGACGTCGGGAGCGTCGCCGGGATTTGCCATATCGGCGTTCTCGGTCGCCTGGGCGCCGTTGGCGCTGGCGTTTTCCTCATCACCGCCCGGGCTAGGCAGCGATGAATCTTTATATTTCACGGCGGGAATCATATCAAAAGGGTTGGCCTTGCTGGCTGGCGCAACCCATGCGAGCTGGGGCTCGAATTTGCCCTCGTCCATCGCGAGCGTGCGCTCGAGAATGCGGGTGGCGATCGGCCCCGCGACCGAGCCGCCGTGCTCGCCGCCCTGCACCATCACGGCGATGGCGTAACGCGGATTGTCGTAGGGCGCGAAACAGCAGAACCAGGCGATCGTGTCCTTCTTTCCATTTAACATCGCCTGCGCGGTGCCGGTTTTGCCCGCGACCTGCACATCCTTCAAACGCGCCACGCTCCCGGTGCCACCGTCTTCGTTTACCACTTTCCAGAGCCCGCGTTTCACAAGCTCGATCTGCTCCGGAGTGAAGTCGCTCCGGAAATCGGCGTGGACCCGGGGCATTTGCGGCACCGCGATCTTGCCATCGGCGTCGAGAACCGGGGTGCCGTCCTGGTTCAGGACCCGATCAACCAGCCGCGGATAATAGGAGATGCCGCCGTTGGCGACGGTGGCATAGGCCATCGCCATCTGGAGTGGGGTCGCGAGGTCGTAGCCCTGGCCGATGGAAACGTTGGCGGTGTAGGCGGACGACCACTTCTCGTTAGGGTGCTGAAGCCGCATCCAATCTGGTCCGGGCAGGACGCCGCCCGATTCGCCAGTGAGTTCGAGCCC
>JBBSLW010000266.1:0-2969 GCA_038233495.1 Chthoniobacterales bacterium
ACCAAAGTAGCCGAGCAATACTTCAATGCGCTCGACGCTCCGCGAGGAAAGCAGCTCATCTGGTTCGAGAAGTCCGGGCATTGGCCTCATTTCAATGAGCGGCAAAAATATCGCGACGAGCTGATCAACCGCGTTCTAAAGGAAACCGGGCCAGCTTCTGCTCGTTAGCCGCGGGCGGTTTGCGCTCGGACGAATTCAACTGCCCGCGCCGCGATCTCACGAGCATCGTTTCCAACACCAGTAAGCAGCGCGGAGGCGCGATTGTTTTGCCAACTCCGCCCGATGTGAAATAGGCCAGGTATCGGGGAGATACCGCGTTGCTCGACGTAATTTCCTTTCGCATCGACGGCTCCCGGAATGCGAAGCCAGGAGGAATCATCCTGGTAACCGATCGCCCAGATCACTGCGTCGAAGTCTAGTGACTGACCACCGGTGAAGGTAATGGTTTGATCGACCGCGTTGATGGCCCTCGGGACGATCTTAACACCGGCGCGCCGAAGGGCCGACCGTCGCAGGTGCCATCCCGGTATGGGGTCAAAGAGCTGGACGAACCTGCCGTGCAGACTCTCTTTATCGTCACGCAGCGCTCCGGTGGTTTGAAACCAGGCGATGATGTCACGCCCGAGAAAACGCTGGGGTACGACCAGCCGGAAGCTTCCTGCCGACAGCCATACTTGGTGAGTGCGTGCGAGTTCGAGACTTATTTGCCGCCCAGTGGGGCCATCGCCTACCACCAGGATTCGGCCAGGCGGGAGCTGGAGTGAGTTGCGGTAAGTGGTTCCGTCGAATTGTTGGACATCAATGGCTAGTCGTCTCGCGAAAACGGGGACGATTGCGCGTTGAAAAGGACCTGCGGCAACGATGACGCACGTTGCGATAATTTGCCGACCGCTCGCCGACCGCGTCGTGAAGCCGCGGTCGGTTTGCTCCAGTGCTGTTACTCGCTCGTTCAGCTCGATCGGCAAGCGGGTGACGCGCGCGTACCGTTCCAGATAATCGGCAATTTCGTTCTTGTCGGGGTAACCGGCAGGATCTCCGTTTAATGGAAAGTCAGGGAGTGCAGAGAATGCTCGCGAAGAAAATAAGACGAGCGAGTCGTAACGCTGCCGCCAGGAATCTCCGATCCGGCTCCGTCCCTCGAGGACCGTAAAGCGGACCCCCGATTCGTTCAGAAGGTGCACAATGGCCAACCCCGCCTGGCCCGCTCCGATTACGAGGACGTCGACGCGATCATGAACGTTGTCTGTCATTGAAATCCGACTGCAAGGAAATAAAGCAAGGGTTTGGCCGCGTGCCGGTGTCTTATCATAGCGTCCCGAACTGGAGCGCCTCTCGATTTCACCAACCGAAACACCAAACAGGAAATAAAAACATGACAACACGATCACTACTCAGCTCCACCGCCGCCCTCTTCCTCGCCGTCAGCTTACCAGCGTTCGCCGCCGATCCGACGCCCGGCATGAGCCCGGGTCAAAAAATGGATATGAGCGTGATGATGAAAGACAAGGGCATGATGCGCCAAATGTGCGCCGGCATGGCCAAGGATCCGGCGATGACGAAGATGATGTGCGACGAGATGATGAAGAATCCCGAGTCCATGAAGGCGATGTGTACCGAGATGATGAAGAATCCTGAGATGAAGAAGATGTGCATGGAGATGATGGATAAGTCTCCGAAAAAGTAAGTCGTGGGTAGACGGCCGGAGCGCCTGGCTTTGGGCCGGGACGTTACACTGGAGGGGGGACGCAGAAGTGCGGCGAATACCTGGAGAAATCTCGCAAAGGGCGAGTCACGAGGCATAGCGCTGCAGAGCCTGAGGTTCTGCAACATCACCGAAAAAAGCCTCTTCATGTATGACGTGATTATCGCCGGCGCCGGGCCGGCGGGCCTGAGCGCTGCGCTGGTGCTTGGCCGCTGCCGCAATTCCAGCGCTCTTCATTGCCGGCAAAATTGGGCTGCGATTTTAACGAAGAGGGAGCGGCGACATGCGATGGACACGGCCGGTCGAGCGTCCCCGGTGTCTATGTGGCGGGTAATGTGCGGTGCGGCTTGCAGCTTGTCATCATGGCCGCGGCGGAAGGGACTGAGACCGCCTTCAACATCAACACCGCTCTGCAGGAGGTGGACTTCGCATGAAACGAGCGGGCCTTCGCTCGCCGCTGGAGCTCCGCATATGCGCGGCAGCGGCGGCATGATGAGGGGCCGTGGGGGAAGCCGCGACGACGACCAAACGCAGAAAAAATCGAAGCCGGCAGATTCCGAAAAGCGAAACGGGGATAGACCAATGGAAGCCGCCTCTCTTTTGTTCATCGTGCTGATCGGGGCGTGTTTCGTCTGCTGCGGAGGCATGATCTGGATGATGGCGAAGAATAACCGAAAGAAGGCCGACGCTGCCGGAAGATCGTCGCGAGCCAAACAAGACGGACGATAAATACCGGCTAAATTCGAGTGCAGCACCGTTCTCATTCGAATGATCGTTAACTCTTACGCCATCGCCGGCCTCATCGTCCTGCTCGTGCTCGGCGGAGCGCTGCTCGCGGCGGCGCTCTGGCATCCGGGCATGAAGGAAATGAAAGCGCCCGAGGCATGGAGCAACTTCCGGTTCGGTTATCCGGTTTACGCGCTGATCTTTCTCTCCTTCGATATGGAGATGATCTTCATGTATCCGTGGGGCGTGGTCTTCGCGGCGATCGGGATCAAGGCGTTTCTCGATATGCTGGTGTTCATTGCGCTGCTCTCTGCGGGCATTGCCTACGCGTGGGGAATGGGAGGTTTGAAGTGGGAATAGTGCTCGGCGCGATCGCGGTAATGGCAGCGGTCGCTGGAAGCGCGTGGCTCACGGCGCTGTTCGAGGCGCGATTCGTCCCAGCGAAAGCCGAGCGCGGACCTGCCGCGGAGGTGAAGGTGAAGCCGGACCTCTTCTTCGAGCGTGAGGACAAGTGGATGTATCCCGCCGGGCCGGTGATGGC
>JBBSLW010000267.1:0-2913 GCA_038233495.1 Chthoniobacterales bacterium
ATCGACGTCGCGCCGGCCGAGGTGACGAGCAAATTCATCAAGCTCGAGCGGGCCGACGCCCAGAAGGTCGTCGACAGGTGGAAGGAAATTTTCGACACGAACGATCAGTCCGGCCAGCCCGGGCGAGTCCGCACGCTCCGCGGAGTGGTGCCACCGGCCGCGCAGCAGCAGATCAACGAAGACGATAGCGCCGGCGCGGTCTTGTCGGAGGACTCGCTCGTGGTCGGGAAGATCAAGCTCGAAGCCGACGTCCGGACAAACCGAATCCACGTCATCACGCGACCGATCAATCTTCCCTTTGTGGAAAAATTAATCGCAGAATTCGATGCCAACGTCGAGTTCGGCAAACCGGTCACGCGCCCGCTGAAATACATCGCGGCGGGCGACGTCCTGCCCGTCCTCGTGCAGGCGCTGACCGAGCCGGGCGATCAAAACCAGCAGGGCGGCCAGAATCTTGCGCCGGGGCAGCAGGGCCGCAACGCGCGGGCGAACCCGACGCCGCCGACTTCGTCCACGAATCTCAGCGGCACCGCGAGCGACAGTTCACTCCAGGTGAGCGAGCAACTTTCGACCGAACCGGTCGACACGGCGCCGCAGGCGGTCACGGTCGGGAGCACGAAGTTGATCGCGGATTCGCGCGCCAACAACATCATCATTCTCGGCAATCGCGAAGTGGTGGTGAAAGTCGAAAAAATTCTCGACGAGATGGATGTGAAAGCACCACAGGTCGCGCTCAGCACGGTGATCGGCGAGCTCCGGCTCAATAACAACGAAGAGTTCGGGATCGATTATTTCCTGCAGTTCAAGAAAGGAAATATCTCGCAAGGTCCGGATGTCGGGGTCGGCGGCGGTGTGCGAAATACAAATGCCTCGATTATCGATCCCGCCAGCCTGATCACTTTCCCCGCCTTCAGCGACGCCTTGGGCGTGACCAGCGGTGCGACGGCCTACGTCGCGGCCGGGAACACGCTGGCCGCGATCGTGAAGGCGCTCGATTCCACGGGCCGCTTCCGCACCATTTCCCGGCCGACGGTTTTCACGAGCAATAACAAGAAGGCGATCATTGCGTCCGGAACCGAAATTCCCGTTCCGACCAATACGATCTCCTCTTCCACAGGTGGCGGTATCATCAATACCGGCCTCGCGCAGCAAACCAACATCGAGTTCAAGAAAGTAGCGCTTCAGCTCGAGGTCGTCCCGCTGATTAACTCGGAGAAGGAAGTGTCGCTCGATATTTTGCAGAAGCTGGACAGCGTAAGCGGGAGCCAACCGGTTGACGGAAATAACATCCCCATCATTGCCACTCGCTACATCAGGACGACAGTCTCCGCGCCTAACGGATCGACGATTGTCCTAGGCGGCTTAATCCAGGACCAAAAGGATCGGGCTCGGACCGGTTTCCCAATTCTTGACCGCCTGCCGCTGATCGGCGCGCTCTTCAGCAACACGACGAAGAACAAGATGCGCAACGAGCTCATCATCCTGATGCGCCCGGAGGTCACCCTTACGAAACTCGATCTCTATCGCTTACGCGAAAAGGTGGAGAGCAAAACGCATTTCGGGCCTGAGATCGATCAGGACGATTGCCCGGATTGCCCGCCGGTGCTCGATGGAAAACAGCTTCCGCCGCCCGATCTCCCGATGTCAAAGTAGTCCGTTTATGAACCGCGTTCTGATTCTGTTTCTGGTTTCTATCTGTCTGCTGCCGGGCCTGGCCTCGGCAGAGGATTTTTCTTTCTACACCGACCCACTCGCGCCGCGGGATGGGGACGGCCTCCTCCATCAGGTCCCGTCTTTGGTTCGCACTGACCTCGAGCCGCGCCAGCCTTGCCGCCTCGGCTATTACTTCAAGTCCGGCACGGCGCTCGAAGCTGATCCCGCGTATGTCGGCGCGCTGCAAACTTCCCTCCGCCGACTCGGCTACTATTGCGGCCCGATTGATGGAGTGTTCTCGGTCAATGTGAGTTCCGCGATCGCGCGGATGCAGAAGAACTACTCGCAGCGCGTCACCGGCACGCTGACTCTCGGCGTGCGCCGGGCGTTATATCTGCCGTAGCCGCCGAAATTCGTCCCCAGACCGCAATCGCCACCTCGCCGCTGAGCGCGGCGGAAGGCTCTCGGTAGGGCGAGACTCCGTCGAGCGAGAGAGTGCGCCGCCCCGCTCGACAGCGTCTCGCCCTACCGCAGCGATCTTCGACGCTCCCGCCATGACAAACCTTGCCCCCTCTGGTAAACTCTGCCCGTGAGTCCAGCTCTTTCCAAATCTCTCATCGATATCCTCCTCGCCAGCGGCGTCGAAACCCGCGAAGAAGCCGCCGCCCTCGCCGCCAATCTCAACGGCAGCTCGTGGACGGCTGATGTCCTCAACTCCGGCAAGGTGGATGAGCAGAAATTTCTGAACGCCATTGGCGAGCTCTTCAGCGTCCCGGTCATCTCGATCGACGCGAAGAAAATCGAGCGCGGCACGTTGCTCGTGCTCCCGAGCCGCTTCGTTTTCCAGCACCACATTTTGCCGATCGAGATCAAGGAGAACGCCATCGTGCTCGCGACCTACGATCTGTTTAACTCGACCGGGCGCCAGCTCGCCTCGCAGCTGCTCGAGAAGCCGGCCGAATGGGTCCTTGTCCCGCGCGCGCAAATTCTCCGCGCCATGAAAACGCTCTACGGCGTCGGCGCCGAGACCTTCGATGAAATCCTGAAGACGAATCGTTCCTTCGAAGCGCTCCAGGACATCGAGACGAGCACCGACCTGAACGCCGACGACCCCGAAGCCTCGGTGGTAAAATTCGTGAACCAGATCATCCGCGAAGCGATCCACGAACGCGCGACCGACATCCACGTCGAGCCGCTCGAGAACGATCTCCGGATTCGTTACCGGATCGACGGCATCCTGCACGAGGTCGCAGTCCCGCC
>JBBSLW010000268.1:0-2892 GCA_038233495.1 Chthoniobacterales bacterium
CCGCGCAAACCGGCCGCGACGCGGCTGGCGACGAAGGCATAGTTATCGCGCCAGAGATCAATCCAGGGAGCGGCTTCGACCGCTACTTCGTTGAGCAAATTTTCGTTGATCGTGAAATGACTTTCCCGGAAACATTCCTCACCGATCGGGTTGGTGGCGGAATAGAGAAAGCGGCTGGCGGTTTTATGCGCGCCGAGCGCTTCCAGCCGCGCGGCGGCGTCATCGATGATCGCGAGCCGATCGCGCGGCGCGGTCGCCTGGCCGAATTGCGAAGCGAGCGCGGCGAGTGGCTGGAGTTGATCGAGCCAGCGTTGTCGGACGGGTCCGTCGCGCCAGGCGGCGACATCGGCGGCCAGGATCTCGAAGGCGTGCGGCTCGAGCGCAGGCACTTCCATTTCCCAGCGAATCAGATTTTGCTCGCGCAGGGCGTGAAGCGTCTCGAGCGACGTGCCTAACGAATGGGCCGGAGTCGACCCGTCGCAGCGTCGCAGGAGCGCGAGCGTCTCCGGATCGAGTGGGCGCCGCGCACCGGGCTCGGCGGAAGCAAAATTTCCATCCTCGAGCCGGCCGCTGGGATGAAGGCGCGGGGCGAGTTCGAGGGCGGTTTCCGAATCGGCGTTGATCGCGGCGGAGGCGCCGTATGCGGTCCAGCGCTCGAGGAAATTCTCGCGGCGCGCAATGCCGGGCTCGGGCGCGATTTTTACTCCTTCGGTTGCGCGATCGATCGTGCCCCAGCCCTGAGGCCCGAACTCGCTCAGGGTGTCATTTTTTCCACAAACTCGCTGGAGATAGAGGAGGAGATGCCGTTCCCGAGCGCGGGTGCTTTTTTTCCGGGGTGTAAGCGGCTCGTTAGGGGCGGCGGCGAGGAGGTCGCGCAACCCGGAGCCGGCGAAGACGAGATAGCGGGGCAGGTAATGCCCCGCGGATTGGAGGAGGGCGCGGCGGGCGAGATCGAGTTCCCGCTCGAGCGCCTGCTGGAAGATCGCTTCGGCATCGGTAAAGACGACCGCGCTGCGCCAGCATGCGCCGAAAGCGGCCGAGGGGAGGTCCTCTACCGGCGGCATGACTCCGTGCAGGATGGCCTTGCGCCAGCCGCGGAATTGTTCCCTGGAAAGATTATGTTTTCGTGAGGCGAGAATTTTCTCCACCTCCGCCTTGGTTCGCGTGAAATCGGCCTCGGCCGCAATGTAGGCCCGGGCGGCCCGGCTCGTTTCAACCGTGGCCAGTTGCTCGAGGACTTCGAATGGCACACCCGCCATCCGGATCAAAAAAATTGGGGCGATACGATAGCTGGCTTCCGGCACGCCTGAAGAAAACAGAAGTGTCGCCCGTGGCAATTACTAAAGCCGGGAAGGGAGGAATAGCGCGGCGAGAACGGCAGCGTGGGCCAGGCGCGGAAGGCGGACCGCTAGCTGCTGAGCAAGGGGAGACGGATCGTGATCGCGGTCCCGACCGCAGGTGTGCTGTCGACTTTGATCGAGCCGCTGTGATCTTCCACTACTTTTTTCGTGATGTAGAGGCCGAGCCCGGTGCCGCTCTTTCCCTGCTTGGTCGTGAAGTAGGGGTCGAAGATTTTCGAGATTTGCTCGACGCTGATGCCGTGGCCCGTATCGGCGACGCGAACGTCGACGTAGAAATCTTTGCGGATGCAGTTCACTTCGACGGTGCCCTTGCTCTCGGCCGAGGCTTGGATGGCGTTGATGATGACGTTTTGGATGGCGCGGGTGATCTGGACCGCCTCCCCCGTGAGCGAGCAGGGGTCGTCGGTCACATCGCACTTCAGCTCGACCGGAGATTCCTTGGCCATGGCGCCGACGCTGGCGACCACTTCGCGCACGATATTGGAGACGGAAATCAGCCGGGGCGGCGCGGCTTCGACGCTGCCGTAGCTCTGCCACATGGTGAGCAGGTCGCGACAAAGGCGGACGTTTTGCTCGATGATCTCGAGTTCTTTGTTGGAGCTGCCCCCGTTCGGTTTCTCGGCGCTGTCGGATTCCTCCAGTTTCTTAGCCAGGAGCTGGACGTAACCCCAGACAATCGTGAGGGGATTCCCGATGTCGTGGACAAATTCGGCCGAAGCCTGCCCAAGAGAGGCGAGGCGTTCCTTCTGCGCGAGTTCCTGGAGGAGGCGGTTGTTTAGTTCCTTGATCTCGCTCGCCGCGCTCTCGCTCGTGCGATGGAGACGGGTGCGTTCGACATTGCGGCTGATCACTTCGCGCATTTCGCGGGCGTCAAAAGGCTTGCTGATGTAGTCGTTCGCCCCCAGCCGGAGTGCTTCCTTGGCCGTTTCGAGGGCGCCAAATCCGGTCAGCATGACCACGGAAAGGTGGGGATCGATCTGGCGAATCCGGCGCAGCCCCTCGATGCCGGTGACACCGGGCATGCGGATATCCATGACGATGGCGTCGGGTTTGTTCTCGCTTAAAAGTTGCAGGCCGCGCTCGACGGAGTCGGCCGTATGGACCTGATAGGAGGGCTTGAGCAGCATCCGCAAACTCTCGCGCGGACCCATCTCGTCATCGATGACGAGAACTTTGGGTAGATCAGCGTTGGCTATCATTGCTTCCATCGCTAGAAGCTAGGGACGTGCCTCCGGCGGAAATTTTTCTGAATGAATCGTTTGAATTCATTCGAGGGCGAGGTTTCCGCAGTTCGGCGAAAAACGCAAGGTACAACTTGTGAATAAGTCGAATGTTCTGCTAGTAAGTGCATAGAATTCGGAATCTGGTGCTGCCCTTGCTCTATGGCACGTGGTGGGCACGAACTTTTGAAAGGCAAAATGCGTAATCGAAATCGAGTAGTGGTGACCGGCATGGGCGTGCTCGCACCTAACGGCACCGGCCTGAAAGCCTTCTGGCGTTCGCTGGTTGCCGGCGAAAGCGGGATCGGGCC
>JBBSLW010000269.1:0-2856 GCA_038233495.1 Chthoniobacterales bacterium
ATCTGCTGCTCGACTTTGATCATGATGGCCACGGTATGGCCGCCTAACGGATTCGAGTCACGCGCGCCGGTGCGCCGTTGCACGAGGGTGAATTTCTGGGCGCTATGAGCTCCGAGCTGGGTTTCAGTGCCACCGCTGCCACCACCGGCCGTCGCACCACCGGGTGCGGCACAGGAGGCAAGCGAGAGAGCGGAGACGGTCGCGAGGAGATGTGGAAGATATTTCATGGCAGAACTCTGGTTAGGCGTGCCCGGCTCGTCAATAGCTCTTTCAAGGGTAAAAAAATTCCTTACCCGGAGCGGGCGAGGACCCGGTTTGTCCCAACGTTAGGGCGTGGCGGCGGACCGTGGCGGCGCGGTCCTTTCCGAAACTCGTGCTCTTCCCGCCCCTTCTTTTCCAGCGCCTTGAGCCGGGCGCGCTGCTCGGGAGTGAGCTCGGTGGCGAGCACAGTGTTGGCCTCAGTGATGACCTGATGCACGCGACGCCCGGTTTCGTTGCGGATTTTTTCCAGCTCCGCCGCGGCGCGATCGAAGATGGGCCGGGCCTGCTCGATCTGGGCCGGGGTAAGGTCGAGTTTGCTTTCCATACGATTGCGCATCCGTTCGGCTAACGAGGAGTTGGGATGGGAAGCGCCCGCCCGCCAATGATGCGACTGGCTGGCGGCGAAGAATCCGCCGGCGGCGGCGCCGGCAAGGAACACGAGGACGAAGCCGGCGAGGAGCTTCCATTTCAAGGCGGTATTCATAGGTCGACGGCGTTGCCGATGGCGTTATCGGCGATCGCATACTGATTGGAAAAATTTCGCTCTCGTCGTTTGACCCAGTTCGTGATAAGCCGCCGCGCTCGCGCTGATGATGATGGTGAGCGCGAGCAATACGACCCGACGGAGGAGCTGGGCAACAGCGAGGACTGGATCTGGTTCAGGCAGGTGTTGACCGCGATGCGCGAGACCTAATGCTCGAGCGGGACCTGGCCGGAGAACTGCGAAAGTTTCTGGAAGATCTTGATGAAAATCATCTGGCAAAGATCCTCCTCCGCGGTGCGACGCGGGCGATGGGAACGCACGATTTTGGCGACGAGCGGATAGAGCGGGCGCATAAGTTCGCGGGCGGCGTCCTCATCGTACTGCCGTGCGGCCGCGACGAGCGCGCCGGCATCGAGTTCATCAACCATTTCCTCCAAGTCGTCGCCACACTAAGGGGAATGACCAGCGCGCGCGCCTTCTGGTTACAAACTTTTCCGGTACGCCCAGGGTGTGCGAATCTTTTGTAACCGCGGCGTGATCGCACTGGTCAATGATTCACAACCTATGAAACTAAAACTCATCACATTGACCGCACTGGGCGCGCTGGCGCTGGGCAGTGCGGTTTTGGCTAACGACCCGGGACAAGGTGGCATCGATCGGCGCGAAGGACGCGGCGGTCGGCACAATCCCCTTAACCGGATGACTGAGCGCCTGGACCTCACGCCGGAGCAGAAGACCAAGGTGCAGCCGATCATCGACCAGGCGAATCCGCAGCTCGAGACCATCCACCGCGAGGCGAGGAAAAGCAAGGCCGTCATGGACCAGGCGATGTCGCAAATCCGCCCGATCCTCACGCCCGAGCAACAGAAGAAGCTCGACGACGCGAAGAACGATCGCCGGGGCGACCGCGGGGAGCGGGGCGGACGTGGCGGGCGGCGCGGGCACCGTGGGCACCGTGGCCAGGGCGGCCAGGACGAACCGGACGACGGCGGATAATTTTTCCCCGGGTTATGGAGCTTGTCGTTTTCCGGACCGGCCTAACGAGGGGGGCGTCGGAGCTCGAGGTTAAGGACGGGCAATTCGCGGCCGGGGATTTCCGTCGGAGCCGCTCCCGCGCAAACCCCGCCGAGGTGACGGTAAAAGGCTTCGGCGTGCGGATCTGCTTCGATCGTTAGCAAAGGGCGCTGAGCTGCGCGGCGCGGGCGGCCGCGTGGGCGAAAAGTGCGCGACCGATCCCGCGGCCGAACTGCGAAAAGCGAGACCCAGAGATGTTCCAGGCGCATCGCACCGGGGGTGGCAACGAGAGCGTGGAAGGCGACGATCTGGCCGTCGCACAGAGCTGCGAAAGCTCGCGCGGCGATGAAGTCGGGCGCGATCGTCAGTTGCTCGCGCCATTGCTCGCGGAGGCGCGGCGGATAGCCCCAATCCGCTTTCGCGGCCGGCGCGATCGCGCTCAGGGCCGCGGCATCGGCCGGATTGGCGCGGATGATCTTCACAAAAAAAAAGATCGCGCCCGTGCCAGGGCGCGATCAAGTTTTTTAGATTACGCGGAACGATCTCCGCACTCCTGGTTGAATTATTCCTCGAAGACTTTCTTCACGTCTCCGGTCTTGTCCTGGACTTTGCCTTCCGTCTTTTCGGCGGCGCCGCGAGCTTCCAAGTCTTCATTACCGGTGAGTTCGCCCGTCTTTTGCTTCACTGCGCCCATTGCTTCCTTGGCGGTGCCTTCTGCTTTGTCTTCATTACCTGTGTTCATACTTAATCATCGTATCTGGCGGGGGCAAAGGCCGGGTGAAAAATTCGTCGCGAATAACCGGGACGAGGGGAGCCCCGGCTACTACTGGCTGGGAAGGCTAGTTCTGGACGAGATTGTAGACTTCGACCAATCCGACGCCGGTCTCGTCCGCGTTCCCTTTCAAAATGGCCGTGTAAGCGCCGGGGGCGAGGGTCGTGAGGACGGCGGACTCGTGCATGTCGGAGGGGGGGCGAGGCCGGTGTCCAGGATTTCCATTTCCTGCGTCTCCATCCAGTCGTCGTTCGCGGCGACGAGGGCGCCGGAAGCATCGCGCAACTCGAGGATGGGATCCTCCAAGGCGCCATCACTCCGGCTG
>JBBSLW010000270.1:0-2837 GCA_038233495.1 Chthoniobacterales bacterium
AAACTTCTCCAGTTGCGCGACGCGATGGTCGACTCCATGGCCGGCGTTGCGCAGGACACATTGCGCGCCCGGGCCGAGGGGAGCGAAGCTTCAGCCTTCGGAATGCATCAGGCCGACGCCGGGAGCGACGCATACGATCGCGATTTCGCGCTCAGCCTTTTGTCCCAGGAACAGGATGCGCTCTACGAAATCGATGAAGCGCTCAAGCGGATAGATCTCGGCACCTACGGCAAATGCGAGATGTCGGGGAAACCGATCATGCGCGCTCGTCTCGAGGCGATTCCGTTTGCCCGCTTCACGGTGGAATGCCAGTCGCAGCTGGAGAAACAGAGCAAAGCCTCCCGCGTCCGCCAGTCGGTCACCTCGCTCTTTGGCCTGACGGATGACGAAGCCCGCGACGGCGACGAAGAAGAGAAGTCCGAAGACACGAAAGAATAACGAACCATGGCCCAGGAAATCATCACTCTCGAATGCACCGAGGCGAAAGCCGCCGGCGCGCCCGCTTCGCGTTATATGACGACGCGGAACAAAAAAAGCCCGCAGACCCCGAACCGGCTGGAAAAGAAAAAGTATAATCCATTCATGAAGCGGCATACGCTCCACCGGGAGACCAAGTAGCATGCAACCGAAAACCGCCAAACGCCGTTCCGCCTTTCGCCGCGCCAACCGCACCATGCCCCGTCGTCGCATCGACATTGCGACCGAGGCGATCGATTACAAAAACCCGGATCTTCTCCGGAAATTTGTGACCGAGAGCGGCAAGATCTTGCCCCGCCGTGTGACCGGCATGCCAGCTCACATGCATCGCAAGATCACGCGCGAGATCAAGCGGAGCCGGTCGGTGCTCTTGATGAAGTAACCCCACAGCGTCTGCCGCTGTCTGGGGCCAAGCCCTGTAGCGTGCGCTCTCTCGGCGCATCTTTCTGCCCGCCGTCTTACTGCTGCGCGTGAGCCGGCGGACTGGTCGCCTCGATCGCGCTAAACGTCTCGATCACTTTGTAGGTGTGGGCCGCGTTTTTCGGCACCGACCACGAATCGCCCGCGTTCAGAATCAGGGTTTGCCCCTCGAGGTGCAATTCGGCCTTACCTTTCAGAACGTAGCCGACGGTCTCGTACGGGTGCTTTGAGATCGATTTCTTTTCGTTAGGCTTTTCGTTTGCCCACAGCCGCATCGCGATATGGACTCCGGAAGCGAGATACTTTTCTCCCTGCGGACCGTGCGGGGAAAACTCCGAGCTGACTTTGGTGACGCTGGTGTCTTTCATCATTAAAGATTCGTCGCCGCGGCGGCGCGAGGTTGTGCGGGGATTGACCAACCCGCACGGCCGAACCGTCGCAACGGTCCGGCCGCGGGTGAATCTCGAGTGCGAATTTCGCGACTACGGCATGATGCGATCGGTCAGCGTGTCGTGATGCGAGGCGACATGCTGGCGCAGCTCGATCCAGCCGCCCTGGCCTTTGCCGGTCTGGGCGATGCTGATCTTTTCGTTCTCGGCAAACTTCTCCCACGAGTCGTAGCGCACGACGCCGAGGAAATTCCAGGAGGCGCCCTCAAGGTGCTGCAAGAGAACGTTACCCGAAGAAGTATCGGTCCCGGCCGCGGGTGTTTCGCTCAGCATCTTCTCGAGTTCCTCGCGATGGCCCGGGACGGCGCGATAATCGGCCACCATATAGACGGCCCCGGCCGTCTTGGAGGCGTCGCCATCGAGGCCCAGCGCCTTGGCAAAGTCCGCCCAGGCGGGCCCACTGACATAGGAATCGGTGTGCCATTCCATCAGGCTGCGTTTGGAGGGTGGCATGGGGTTGCCGGCGCTCTCCACCGTCGCCTTCTGTCCCTCGTGTTCGATCGCAATGTAATCCCAGTCATCGCCATCCTGATGTCGCAACATGATGCCCTTGCTATTGGGATGGGCCGGATCGGGTTCTTTGAGGAAATCAGCCAGCTCCTTGGCTTTCCCGGGAGCCGCTTTAACGACGAAGACGTGATAGACATCGGGGCGCTTGGGATTTGGGGTCGGCGCGGTTTTGTCCGCCGTGGCCGTGGGAGTCGTCCCTTGCGCTTGTAACGCCGCCATCGGCAGGAGGCCGAAGAGGGCGAGAATGAGAATACGAATCAATGATTGCATACTTACCTTTCCTTTTGTCGGTGAAAAAAACCGGCAGGCGCCGACTGTTCCATCCTGCGAGCCTACCGAAGCGAAATGCTTCGAGTAGCGCGACCAGTAGTGAGGCGCAAAAAGTTGCGCGTCAAGCCCTTTGGCGAACGGAACGGCGCTAACTAGCCCTACGCCTTGCGCGTGCGCTCGCCCTGCTCGATCAGCTTCCAGAATTCGCGCGTCTTGCCGAGTTGATCGTCTTCCGCCATCGGCAGTTTGCTGCGGAAAAGGAAATCGCGCAGCGTGTTCTTGTGCAGGACGCGGTGCACCGTCACGCCTTCCGGGCTGCGTTCGAAGTAGATGCGATAATCTTTTGCCCGGTAACGATGAAGTTTCTTTCCCTCCCGCTCGATCACTCCGAAGCGGCTCGAGTCCAAGTGGTCGAGGTCTTCGGGG
Organism: Chthoniobacterales bacterium; assembly: GCA_038233495.1. Classification (GTDB taxonomy): domain Bacteria; phylum Verrucomicrobiota; class Verrucomicrobiia; order Chthoniobacterales; family UBA10450; genus Palsa-1392. The sequence continues at coordinate 2,553 of JBBSLW010000270.1, forward strand.
AGAATCTCAAACTCGGCCAGCAAATCGAGCTGGAGGGCTTTGGGCAACGCCGCCATTTCCCCCGCGCTCAATTCATTGAAAATGATCTGGAACATCCGCTCCTCACAGATACACGCGCCGCACCCGCCCGCCAATCCCGGTGAAAATCTCCCACGCGATCGTGCCCGCGCGTTCCGCCACTTCGGCGACGAGAATTTCTTCGCTCCCCTGCCGGCCGATCAGGACCACTTCATCACCGAGTTGCACCTCTGGGACCGCGCTCACGTCGGCCATCATCAGGTCCAT
>JBBSLW010000271.1:0-2764 GCA_038233495.1 Chthoniobacterales bacterium
TCGGCGAGGAGAAGCGGATAGACGCCGCTCCCAGCGATGATTCCGAGCGCATCTGGTGGTTGCATCTTCGTCGGCCGCCTTGGCCTAACAACCGCTAGTGCCGTTGCCGCCGCTTGACGTGCAACTGGGCGAGCGCTTTTTGCAGCGAAGCCTGGACCGCCGCGACTTCTTCGCCGCCGAGATCTTCCTTCATCGCGGCCTGCGCCCGTGCGACCGCGGCTTCGGCCGCGGCTTCGTCGATCGCCGTGGACTCGAGCGCCATGTCCGTCAGGACGGAAATTGCGTCGCCGGTGATTTCGGCAAAACCTTCGCCGACTGCGAGGGACGTTTCCTTGCCGCCCTTGAAAACGCGTAGCTCGCCCGGTTTCAGAGTAGTCAGCACCGGGACGTGCTGCGGATAAACGCCGAGCTCGCCGTCCGTGCCGGGGAGCACGACCATCTCGACATCCTCGGAATAGGCTTTCGCCTCCGGGGTCACGATTTCCAGGCGAAGGGTTTTCGCCATCGCTATTCCTTGATCATCTCGATGCCGCCCTTCATGTAGAAATTCTGTTCGGCCACATCATCATGTTTGCCGTCGAGGATTTCCTTGAAGCCGCGGACGGTGTCGGCGATCGAGACGTACTGGCCGGCGGTGCCGGTGAAGACTTCCGCGACGTGGAAAGGCTGGCTGAGGAAACGCTGGATCTTGCGCGCGCGGAAGACGGTCAACTTGTCCTCCGGGCTGAGCTCATCCATGCCCAGAATCGCGATGATATCCTGCAAATCCTTATAACGCTGCAGCACCTTCTGCACGCCGCGGGCGACCGCGTAGTGCTCCTCGCCCACGATATCGGGCGCGAGCGCCTTCGAGGTCGAAGCGAGCGGATCAACCGCCGGATAAATTCCCAGCTCCGCGATCGATCGCTCAAGCACGATGGTCGAATCCAAATGCGCGAAAGTGTTCGCCGGAGCCGGATCGGTCAGATCGTCCGCCGGGACGTAAACCGCCTGCACCGAAGTGATCGAGCCTTTGTTCGTCGAGGTGATGCGTTCCTGGAGATCGCCCATCTCGGCCGCGAGAGTCGGCTGGTAACCGACCGCGCTCGGGGTTCGGCCTAACAATGCCGACACTTCCGCTCCCGCCTGCGAGAAACGAAAGATGTTGTCGATGAAAAGAAGCACGTCCTGGTTGCGTTCGTCGCGGAAGTATTCCGTCATCGCAAGCGCGCTGAGCGCGACGCGGAGACGCGCGCCGGGAGGCTCATTCATCTGGCCGTAAACGAGCGCGACCTTCGACTTGCTCAAGTCTTTCTGGTCGATGACGCCGGCTTCGCTCATCTCGGTGTAAAGATCGTTACCCTCACGCGAGCGTTCGCCCACCCCGGCGAAGACCGAGAAGCCGCCGTGGTTCTTCGCGATGTTATTGATCAGCTCAAGAATGACGACCGTTTTGCCGACGCCCGCGCCGCCGAACGCGCCGACCTTGCCGCCTTTGGTGAAGGGACAAATCAAATCGATCACTTTGATGCCCGTCTCCAAAATCGCCGCCTGCACGTCCTGATCAGTCAGGCTCGGCGCCTTGCGATGGATCGGGTAGCGCTTCGTGAAAGAAACCGGCCCGCGATTGTCGACCGGGTCGCCGGTCACGTTAAAGATGCGGCCTAACGTCCCCTCGCCCACCGGCACCGAGATGGGTGCGCCGGTATCGTTCACCTTCATCCCGCGCTTCAGGCCTTCGGTCGACGACATCGCGATCGAACGGACCCAGCTTTCGCCCAAGTGCTGCTGCACTTCGAGAGTGAGCTTGTTCGGGTTGCCGTTCACCTCGTACTCGATCTCGAGTGCGTTGTAGATGCCGGGGATTTTGCCGGCGTCGGCGAAGTCCACGTCGACGACGGGACCGATGACTTGAACGATATTACCAGTATTCATAAAAGGAGCGCCCCGTGGGGCGACTGCCCAAGGCACGGGAGCCCCAAGGTAGCGAAGTTGGGCCCGCCGACAAGTCGCGGGAAGAAGAATTCGCCAACTCTTGAACGCGGGGAAATTTGCCCCAAAACGGCCCGCTCAGCGATCGAGCGCGCCGCGCACTTTCCCAGCCAGCGGGTTTTGCATTCCTGGTCGTCGGATGGTCAAAGTCTCCGTCGGCCCCAAAACCTTGCGGGATAACGCCCAACGGCACGACGAGGCTCGCAGCCTTCATTGCCGACAAGATTCCCCCTTCCCCCGCCCGGCCTCTCTTGGCCTCCTGCCTGCCGGATTCGGGGCGATGAAGGATCGTCGCGTAGCTGAATGCTTTCCACCAAAGTCCAGAGAGACTCCGCGGAAGCGACATAGGGTGTGGGTAACCGGGGGTACGCCCGCGTGCGAGATGCTCCGGCCGTGGCGGCCAGGATTCAGCCGGCAATGCCCGGATTCGCCCCTCCCCGAGAAAGAGCACGTGGCCTTCACCCGGGCGACCACGGCAATTGGATCAACCGGCCCGGCGGCCGGCGGCATGGCCCTAGCAGCATCGGTGCCGCCGCAGGCCGACCGGCAAATTTAATCAAATTTCCGCGAAGAAAACTGCGTCGATGAGCGATTTCAAGGGGTGCCACAGGGGAACGCCAAAATGCAGAATTTCCAGAAATCATAGCTGACATGAAAAAAATTGTAGACCTCGAGAATCATTTGTGAGAATCATGGCCTTAATGAAATCCGCTTGCCTGACCAAATCCCCTCGCAAGATCAGCCAATCTCCTTCCGTCCGGCGCCGGATCGGCAGTGTTTCGCGCCGGGTGCA
>JBBSLW010000272.1:0-2728 GCA_038233495.1 Chthoniobacterales bacterium
GAGGAGGCCGGGGCAAAACGGTGGCGTTATGAGATCGTCGGCGGGCGGGAGGAAGGGATGCTGCTTTATCTGCGACGCGATCATTTTCTCAAGGCGGAGGAAGCGATAGCGCGCTGGCAGGCCGGCCAGCTCGATGCGCTCGTGGTGCGCAACCAACCGGCGCGCGACTGGCTCGAGGTTTTGCCCGGAGCGCGGCTGCGGCTGGTTTCGGAGAAGGCGAAGGGATTGCCGCAGTATTCGTTTTTCGCGCGCGAGTAGGCCGAAATGGACGCTCGACATCGAGACGGCAGCCGGTACGCTCCCCGAGATATTTTTGCCTAACGAGCCGATGGAGTATCCCAAAGCTGAGATCGAAGCCCTCTGGTGCCCCTGGCGGGTCGAGTACTTCGAGTTCGAAGATCGCAACCCGAATTTCCTGACCGAAGCCGCCCAGGCGAGCGATGACGCCGCGCATCTCGTCCTGACTCGCCGCAAGAACACTTTCCTGATGATGAACCGCTACCCCTACGCGGTCGGTCATCTCATGGTCGTGCCCTATCGGAAGACGGCCGACCTGTCGTCGTTAGGCGAAGACGAGGTGCTCGAGCTTTTCGCGCTCGCGGTCCACGCGCAGGCGCTCCTCCGGGCGACGATGAAGGCGCAGGGATTCAATCTCGGCCTCAACCTCGGGAGCGCGGCCGGCGCCGGGGTGGACGATCATTTGCATCTCCACATCGTCCCGCGCTGGAATGGCGACACCAATTTCATGCCGGTGCTCGGCCGCACGCGATTGTTCTCCGAAGGATTGCAAACCCTCTACGGGAAGTTAATGGAAGCGCAGAGCAAACTCGCGAGCTGATTTATGCCGACCGATTCCACCAAGCCCACCTGGCTCGAGCCGCCGCCGGCGAAACCGAGCAGCTCGGGCTGTTTTGGAAAAGGCTGCGCCTTCCTCGTCGCGTTTCTCATTCTTACCATCCTGGTCGTTAGTCTGGGGAGCTATCTGCTATTCTCGAAGGGAGCGAAGCCGGTTGTCCTGCCGGTGAAGGATCTCCCGCCGGCGCAACTCTCCAGCCTGCAGGAAAGAGTCGATCAGTTCGAAGCGGCTCCGGCGCCGGTGGCCGTGGCGACGCCGACTCCAGCGGCCGCGCCTGACGAAACGCCGACTCCGGCGCCCGTGGCGAACGACGGCAGGCAGCTCACCATGAGCGCGAGCGAGATCAACGGCCTGATCTCGGCCAACCCGAAGTCGCGCGGGCACGCCTTCGTCTCCATCAACGGGAACAAAGCCACCGTGCAGCTCAGTATTTCCTCGGACAAAGTGCCGGGATTACCGAAAGGCTACTTGAACGGCAGCTTCGTTATCACGACCGACGGACCGACGTCGATCAACGCGCTTCAGGTTTCGAAGATCCAGGCGAACGGTTTCCCGGTTCCGTCCGCTGTGCTCTCGATCAACTACCGCGGACATTCCATCCTCGGCTACGCGATGGACGCGGCCGCGCCTTATAACGTGAGCACCGCCGAGATTCGCGACGGCGTCGTCATTTTGCACTGAGCGGAAGCGGTGGCGCTGCTCCGCGAGGCCTCGCCTAACGAGCTACTGCTTGATGATCTCCCGGACGAAGACGTTGAACTGGCCGTCCGATTGACGGCGCACCTCGGTCACTTCGTAGGGGCGCGCGGCGTCGCGTTCGAGGGTCGAGCCGGGCTCGGGTAACGGTGCGCCTGCGGGATAATCGACGATCACGCGCAGATTGCGCGCCTGGGCGGATTGGCCGCCGGTCGGACGGAGCACGGCGCGATTGGCGTCGGCGAAATTCACCACAAATTGCCCCTTGAGATACATCCGTTCCCCGCGGATTCCATTCGTCGCCACCTCGCGCAGATCCGGCGTGTCGAGGACGCGTCCGGCCGGCGCCTGGCCCGGCGGGAAAGTCTTCCAAGTCGCGCCCGTCGTGGAAGTGAGCGCGCCGGCGGGCGAGGCCGCGGTCACGGGCAGGGCGCGCATCACCATCGGCGTGGCGCTGGGCGCGGCTTCGGCCAGCGCGGTGCCGTCGTTAGGCGCAGCCGTCTCGTCCCCGGGGCCGACCGGCTGGGCCCGGCGCACGTTCACGGGCGAGGACGAAGCCAGCTCAGTGCCATTTCCGGCTTGGGCGAGCGTCCCTTTGCGACCGGGCCGGCGGAGCGGAAGCGGGGTCGATGAAGGCTCAGCATCGAGGGGCACGGCCGGTTCCACCCGCACGAGCGCATCTTCCGGCGGCGCGGCCGTTTTGGAAGGCGGGAGGCCGACAATCGGGAGCGCGCTCGAGGTCGGCGCCAGCCGGGCGTGGTAATTGTCGTAGCGATTCTCGACTGTGCGGCGGTTGTCGTTTTTAAAGAGCGGCCAGCCCGCCGCAAGATTCAGCATCGTCGGCGGCTCGAGGCTGAAGGTCCCGGTCCCGCGGGTGACCGCGTAGCTGCCGTAAAGCAGCGGCACGACGGTGATCTGGACCCGCCCGTCTGGCAGGCGCTCGGCGTGAATCACCGCCGAGAGATCATGCGTCCGCTCGAAGTTCACATCCATTCCCATCACCAGCCGCTCCTTCAGGAGCTTGGCGTCGTGGTCATCGGCCGTCGTGAAAACGTGCTCCATCAGGAGCTCCGGTTGATCGACCGCGCGGGCCAGCGCCACCGCACCCGAGGTAAAAACATCGTCCGGCGTCAGCTCGCGCACCCCCAGGATGTTGAACCGGCCGACCCCATACGA
>JBBSLW010000273.1:0-2710 GCA_038233495.1 Chthoniobacterales bacterium
TCAGCACATCGTCGAAGCGCTTCGCTCCCTTGTTCGACGTCTCGACCGTGGGCACGGCCTGCACTGTCCACGAAGTGCCCTCGAGCGGGGCGTCGGCGGCCTTGGTACTGGCGAGCAGGAGTCCGGCGAGGATGGCGAGCGAAAAATGGATTTTCATGAGATGACTTCGGGTTGATCGAGAAGCAGTCTATCACAAAGGAGAGCGCTTGAACATCGCGCCGCCCGGCAGCTCAGAATCCAGGCGGAATAAAGACATCTCTTTTCGATCCGAAAAACGATTTCAATGAGAAGCCCTCCGACTGTCGTGCCCGCAGCGGCCCTCAGGGTAACTTGCGCACAAATCGCGGTGCGCCACCGACAGGGCAAGAAACGCGACAACCTCAACGAAAAGGAACTACCATGAGAAAATTACTGACAAATATTACGGCCTGCTGTGCCGCTATTGCCCTGACGACAGGGACCGCCGGGGCGCAGACGGAGACGAAGGATCCTCAGCTGAAGGGTAAGCTGGTCCGGGGCAGCGAAGTCGTGGGAGCAAAAGTTTTCAACCAAAATGGCGACCACTTGGGCGAGATCAATGAAATCATCTTCGACGAAAACAAAGGCGGTGTGACGCACGCTATCCTCGCGATCGGAGGTTGGCTCGGCATGGGAGAAAAGCTCACCGCGGTGCCGTGGAAGTTTATCAAACAAAGCGAGAAAGACACTCCCGGCTATGTCGTGGAGGTCGATAAGGCAAAACTCACCGCCGCGCCGCATTTCGACAACGATTCCTGGCCCGATCTCAACAACACCTGGTACGAGAAAAACGGAAGCTACTACGGTCTCACTGGCAAAACGGGTAAGAAGCTGGTCCGTTACAGCAAAGTGAATGGCGTGGAGCTCTACGACCAAAAGGGAGAGGAAATCGGCAACATCAAGGATGTGCTCGTCCACCCAAACTCCGGCAAAGTAGCTTATGGCGTCCTCTCGCTCGATAAGTGGCCGAGCGTGGGCGACAAGATGACGACTGTCCCCTGGACTCTCATCCGGCAGAGCGAGAAGGCAACAACCGGCTTCGTCGTCAATGTCGATAAGTCGAAGCTGGAGAGCGTCCCGCATTTCGAGACCAACGCCTGGCCCGACTACAGCGATCCGGAGTGGAATACGACCACCTACGGTTACTATGGGGTGAACCCATATTGGACATCGCCTTACACCTATTGAGGATCGACTGAGAAATCCGGCAAAGCGCGATCGGCTGGAACGCCTGAAATGAATCTAAGTCTCGACCACAGTCGCCGCGAGATCATGACGCGACCTCGCCGTGGTCGCGGCGGCGGCCCTCGGGCGGGCTTTGCTCAAAAGCGGCTGGCGCGCGCCGACCGGGAGGGAACCACCTCGGAATCCCGATGCGACCTGGATCGAAGCGCTCGTCTGGGCGGTGGTGACGGGCGCCTTGGTCGGAATCGCGCGCGCGCTTTCCCGCAAAGGAACCAGTTCCGTCAGGCGCTGGTGGTCCTGATCGCCTCCTCAGTTCAGTTTCGCTGAGACTTGGCGGTCGCTCCGGCTCTAATCGGTTAGACGGCACCGCTTCTTCTGGGGGATAAAACAATTCTGCTGCCGCACTATAGTCTTACGACCACGAATTACGCCTGCGCGCGATTCGGATGTTCACACCTTCACCGACATAGCTACTTATGACTCCACTCACACCCGACTTCCGCGCCGTGCTCGCCGATGCGCAACCGCCTTGCCTCTCGCTCTATCAACCGACCCACCGGCATCATCCGCAGAATCAGCAGGACCCGATTCGCTTCGGAAATTTGCTCAAGGAATTGGAGCAATCGCTTCAGCAAAAATATCCCGCGGACGAAGTTGCCCAACTGCTCAAGCCCTTCCAAACGCTCGCCGGGGACGCGCAGTTTTGGAATCACACCCGCGATGGGCTGGCGATCTTTGGCGCGTCGGGACTTTTCCAGGTTTTCGGAACTCAGCGGCCGCTCCCCGGACTCGCGGTGGTGGCGGAAAGTTTCCACACCAAACCGCTCCGCCGCCTCTTGCAAACTGCCGATCGTTATCAGGTGCTCGGCTTGACCCGCGACGCGATCCGGCTCTTCGAAGGAAACCGTGATGCGCTCGATGAGATCGACCCCGCTCCCGGGGTGCCGCGCACCTTGACCGATGCACTCGGCGAAGAGTTGACCGAGCCGCACTCGACCGTGGCATCCTACGGCGGAGGCGCTGGCGCCGGCGGCGGCGCGATGCACCACGGCCACGGCGGGAAAAGCCCGGAAGTGGAGATCGATGACGAGCGATTTTTCCGCGCCGTGGCGCGGGCGGTGACGGAACACCATTCGCAGCCCTCGAAGCTCCCATTAATCCTGGCCGCGCTCCCGGAACACCAAGCGCTCTTCCGCCGGGTCAGCCAGAATCCTGCCCTGCTCGAAACCGGGATCAGCACGAACCCCGACGCCTTATCGACCGATGACTTGCGAGATCAGGCGTGGGAAGTCTTCGCGCCGCAATACCAGGCGCGGCTCAAGGCTCTCGATAACGACGCCGCCTACGCGCGCTCCAAGGAAACAGGAAGCGATGATCTCACCGCCGTGGCCGTCGCAGCGGTCGCCGGTCGCGTTCAGACGTTGTTGATCGAAGCCGGCCGGCAGGTTCCGGGCCGGCTCGATCCGAAGACGGGCGAGGTGACCCGGGGAGAACTCGACGACCCGGA
>JBBSLW010000274.1:0-2698 GCA_038233495.1 Chthoniobacterales bacterium
AGCTTTGCCTTCGACCTGCCCGCACCCATCGTGGACGCCAACATCGCGCGCGTGCTCGCTCGCCTAACGAATTATCAGGAACCAATCGATTGCGCCGCCGGCCAAACCCATCTTTGGACCACCGCCTCCGCGCTCACTCCGCCGCGCGGTGCGCGGGCTTATAATTCCGCGGTCATGGAATTGGGTGCGCTCGTCTGTCTCCCGCGCCAGCCGCGCTGCGGCGAATGTCCGGTCCGCGCCTTTTGCCGGGCCGAAAACCCTGCCGCACTCCCGCGCAAGAAAAAGCGGCCGGCTCTCATCCACCTGACCGAGCCGCACGCTTTCACCCGGGCTCGCAACCGCGTCCTGCTCGAGCAATCGCGCGTGCGCTGGCGCGGCATGTGGATTCTGCCGCGCCTTGCCCTCGCGCCCCGGCAGACTCCGCTGCTCCAACTGGATTTCCCTTTTACTCATCATCGGGTCACGCTGGCCGTTTTTTTTCGACCTCGGCCGGTCGCGCCTAACGAACATCAGCAATGGTTTGCGCTCGACGCGCTTGACCGCCTTCCCGTCCCGACCCCACACCGCCGCGTCCTCGCCCAGCTGCTCCCCGCTCTTTAGCAATGTTGCGCGGACAAAAAATCGTGGTCGTAATGCCCGCCTACAACGCGGCCCGGACGTTGCGCCAGACTTATGAAGAAGTGATGGCGCACGGCATGGTCGACCGCGTCATCCTGGTGGATGACGCGAGCAAGGATGAGACCGTGGCGATGGCGCGGAGCCTGCCCGAGGTGCAGGTGGAAGTGCATCCGCGAAACCGCGGCTACGGCGCGAATCAGAAAACCTGTTACCGACTCGCCCTCGCCGCCGGGGCCGACATCGTGATCATGATTCACCCCGATTATCAGTACACGCCCGCACTCATTCCGGCGATGGCTTCACTCGTCGCGACCGGTCTTTATCCATGCGTCCTCGGCTCCCGCATTCTCGGCGGCGGCGCACTGCGCGGCGGGATGCCGTGGTGGAAATATCTCTCGAACCGGGTGCTGACCCTGACCGAAAACGTCCTCCTCGGCGCCAAGCTTTCCGAGTATCACAGCGGTTACCGCGCCTTCTCGCGCGCGCTCCTCGAGGAACTACCGCTCGAAGAAAATTCGGACAATTTCCTTTTCGACAACCAGATCCTCGCCCAGGTCATCGCGCTCGGTTATCCGATCGGCGAGATCACGTGCCCCACGAAATATTTTCCCGAAGCCTCTTCGATCGGCCTCGGGGCGAGCGTGCGTTATGGGCTCGGTTGTTTGCGCACCGCTTTGCATTATCGCGGCGCAGCGTGGCGCGCGAAAAAGTCTCCCGCCCCGTCAGCGAGTTGATTCGGCGTAAGACGCAGCTCACTCTTCGCAGCGCTCGAACGTGGCCAAAGCAAAAACGATCAAAAAGAGAGGGACACGAAAAGTTCGTGCGCCGAAAGCGGCAAAGCCGGGATTCCTGACCGGCCGCGACTTGACCGTTCCCTTGCTCAGCCTCGGGCTGCTTGCGATCACTTGGATCGTTTTCGGCCGGACCCTCTCCTTCGACTTCGTTAATTACGACGACAGCTTCTACGTCTACCAAAACTCGTTCATCAGCGACGGCCTGACCCGCGCGGGATTCATGCGGGCCTGGACTCATCCGCTGGTCGGCAACTGGCATCCGCTGACCTCGTTTTCCCTCATGCTGGATGCACAAATCTTCGGCCTCAACCCCGGCGGCTATCACTTCGTCAACCTCCTCTTCCATAGCGCGAACGTCCTTCTCCTCTTCTTCGTCCTCCGCGCCATGACCGGCGCACTCTGGCGCAGCGTCTTCGTGGCCGCGCTTTTCGCGATTCACCCGCTCCGGGCGGAGTCGGTCGTCTGGATCTCGGAACGGAAAGATGTGCTCAGCGGGTTCTTCTTCTGCCTTTGCATCGGCGCCTACTGTCGTTATGCGAAAAAGCGGCTGTCATTAAGCAGGTATCTCACGGTAGCAGGCGCGCTCGCGCTCGGGCTCATGTCCAAGGCGATGCTGGTCACTGTCCCGTTCCTTCTCCTGCTCCTCGATTACTGGCCACTCGGGCGGTTTCGCTTTTCGCCGGTGGCTCCGGCCGGCAGCACGGATGCCCCCCCGCCCGCCACCACGCTCTGGCTCGTCCTGGAAAAGCTGCCGCTCCTCGCTCTCGCCGCCGCGACTTCGTTAGCCACCGTTTTTGCCCAGGAACCAGCGCTCAAAGCCGCCCAGGATTGGCCGCTCCGCTGGCGGGTCCATAACGCCCTCGTCGCGATCTGGATTTATCTGCGGCAGATGTTCTGGCCAACCGATCTGGCGGTTTTCTATCCGCATCCGAAGGGGCATCTCTCGCTTGCGATCGTCGGCCTCGCGTTGCTTGCGCTCCTCGCGGTCACCGCCGCCGTTCTTCTCTGGCGAAAGAAACATCCTTATCTCGTGACCGGCTGGTTTTGGTATCTCGGGATGCTTGTGCCGGTCATCGGACTGATGCAGGTCGGCTGGCAGGCGCACGCCGATCGTTATACCTATCTGCCGCAGATCGGAATCTCCCTCCTCGTCGTCTGGGGCCTGACGGACCTGACCACTGCGTGGCGCTCGCGCCGGTTCGTGCTCGGCGGTCTCGGACTCGCGTGGATCGCAATTCTGATGACGATCGCTCACGTGCAAACCGGCCTTTGGAAAGATTCAGTCC
>JBBSLW010000275.1:0-2564 GCA_038233495.1 Chthoniobacterales bacterium
GATGTGCGAAACCCCGAGGGTGAGAAGCGCGCCCGCCACGCAACCGACGAGCGACCCGGCGCCCGCGATCATCGCGCCTTGCCAGAGAAAAATCCCGCTGATGTCGCCGCGCCGGTAACCGATCGAGCGCAGGATCGCGATCTCTTTCACCTTGGAGAGCACGGTCATGGTGAGGACATTGAAAATACCGAAACCGGCGAGCAGGATGATGAGCGAGACGGTGATCGCGGCCGAAAGCCGAATCGTTAGGAACAATTGCAGGTTCGCTTCTTCTCTCTCCTGCCAGCTCTCCGTCTCGTGACCGAAAAGCGTCTGAAAATGCGCCGCGAGCGAAGGCGCGCGCTCCGGGTCGCGCAACTTGTAGATGATGAGCGAGGTGTTGTAGGGCCGTTTCAACAAACTCTGCGCGACTTTCGCGTGGCAATAAATCCGCCCGCTATCGACCACCCCCACGCCGCTCCGTGCGGTCGCGGCGACGACGAAACGCCGGTATTCGCCATCGGGCGAAAGCAATTGCACGGACTCGCCCGCTTCCACCTGGAGCGCGTCGGCCAGGCGCGAGCCGACGATGATCGAGTTCGGGTTATTGCGAAAATCGTCGAGGCTGCCGCCTTCGATCTGTTGCGCGAGATTGGTCGTTTGCAGGTGAAGTGGCAGATCGATCCCGAAGAGATCGACCGTCGCGTTTTGAAATCCGGCCTGCGCGCTGAGCGTGCCGCGCAGGATCGGCGAGCAAGCGACCACGTTGGAAAATTTGCGGCTGATCCGCATGATCTCGGAGGCGTCGTTGATCCCTTCAAAGAGCCGACGATGCTTCGGACGAACGGGGAGGGGCGGGAGCGCGGTCGTCCCTTCCAAGGTCTGGATGCGGGCGCGCATCACGATCGAGCCGTTACTCCCGAGGGTGGAATCGATGAAACTTTTCGCAAAGCCCTGGGTCTGCGCCTGGGTGCAGATGAAAATCGCGACGCCGAAAACCACCCCCCCGAGGCTGAGGAAAAACGCGCGCTTCCGGTGGCCGAGAAAACGGAGGGCGATGTGGAGAGGCGGGTTCACCGTCGCGTGGCCGGTTCATCCGGCCGGACAAACCATTGCCTGACGAATTGCCCGGGGCGCAACTTGTCTTGGTCGGCCACAACGACATGCGCGCCTTCCTTCACTCCGCTCAGCGCCTCGGCAAACTCGAGCGTGCGATAGCCGACCTTGACCGTACGGGCCTCGACCATCCCATGCGCCACCGCCAGCACCTGGTCGACGAGCAACGCGCGGGTCGGCACGAGGAGCGCGTTCTCGCGTCGGCCGGTGATGATGTTCATCTCCCCGGTCATGCCGGCCATGAAATTCTCCGGCGGCTGATTGAGCTCGAGCACGACGGTGTAGCGCTGCGTCTCCGGGTCGGCCGCGGGCAGGACGGAGGAAACCGTGGCGGTGAACTGCCGCGTTCGATAGGCATACATTTGGAGGTCGGCTTTCTGGCCCGCTTTCACTTCGCCGACGTCTTCTTCATTTACTTCGCCGCGCACGTAGTTCTTGCGCGAGGAAACGGTGAGAAGCTCGTTCCCGTCGGCCACCAGTTCGCCGTCGATCACTTTAATCCCGGAAAGAATCCCCTCCATCGGCGCACGAATCTCGGTATTCTTCATTTGCGACTCAACCTTCTGCGCGGCGGTGCGGAGCGCTTCGAGATTGCGGTCGCGCTCGATTCCCTCGGTCTTGAGCGCGGCGCGCAAACGGTTCGCTTCGCTCTTCGCTTTCTCGAAATCGACCGCCGGCACGTTGCTCAAACCGGCCAGCCGTTCCTGTCGCTCGACGTTGCCTTCCGCGATCTTGAGCGGCTCGGCCGAGGGCAATTCCAATTGCGCGCTCTCCGTCGCAGCCTGCAGATCGGCCTGCGCCTGCTTGAGCTGCCGCGCCGTGCTTTCATCGGCGATCGTTGCCAGGAGCTCGCCTTTTTTCACCGTCTTCCCGATCGCGCCGCGCCCGGCGGCGAGCGGATCGGCTAACGAGATGAAGCCGGCGTTCTGCGCCCGGACGTGATTCACAAACGAGGGCTCGATCCGCACCGTCCCGTAAACCGCGGCGATGGCCGTGCCGCGCTGCACCTTTTCCACTTCCGCGATCGGCCGCGACCAGAAGAAAATCAGGACCACGAGGAAGCCGACGAGCAACCCGACGATCCAAAAAGTTTTCTTCGAAAGACGCGCGATCACTATTTGGAACTATGCACGTTTGCCGCCGGGCCGGGCGAGAATTGAAAGTAGCGGCCGGTCGCGCGATCCCATTCCGCGAGCGCAACCTGTTGCAGGTAGGAGGCGGTCAGGATCCCGCGCCGGGTCGCGAGCAAGCCGGCTTCCGCGGTGCGATAATCGAGTTGCGAAGCGAGGCCCTGTTGCCGGCTGTTCTCGACCACCGCGACATTTTTCTCCGCCGCCGCGACCGCCTGGGTGAGGGAAGCGTGGCGGGCCGCAATCGCGCGCAGGGTATTCGTTAGGCCGGAGAGTTCGCGCGGTACGCTTCGCTCCAGTTGCCGGAGCTGGAGCTGGTTGATTTCCCGGGCCGACTGC
>JBBSLW010000276.1:0-2551 GCA_038233495.1 Chthoniobacterales bacterium
CACAGCCAGCATTTCGATGGCATTGCGGTCCTGCAGCAGGCTCTTAATCGCTTGGCGGCGGCGGGCGCGGCGGTGCCCCAGGTCGATTTCGGAGCGAACGACAAGTATCGGGGTTTTTTTGGGCCCCAGACGTCAGAGCGATTCGCGCCTTCCAGCGGCAGGCAGGGATTGGAGTGGATGGCAGGGTCGGCGATGACACGCTGCGCGCGCTCGACGAAGCGCTCCTTCAGCTTGGCGGTGATGTGCAAGTTTTTAAGGAAACGCCGGTCGCCGCTTCCGAGATCGTTCCCGGGCTCGGCGCGCCGATCCGCTCTTTTACCAGACCCGCGGCCAGTTCTAAAACCAGGGACGGGGAGGGCGCGTCGACTACGACCGGCCTGAACGGCAGCGTTTATCAACCGCAGCCCAACATCGAGGTCGTCTCCGCTGTAGAAACGTTGAACGCGAAGCGCGACGGGCGCTCCCTCGGCGCTCCCCGTTCTGTCCATCAACTGCGCGTCGTCGATTCGGTGGCAAAAGTGACTAACGTCGAGCAATCGGATTATAGTTGGGGCACACGCGAACTCCCGGGAGCTGCTTTGTATCTCGATTTCGCCGGATTCGACAAAGAGGCTGCAGTTGTCAAAGGCGAAGCGAGCTACTTCGGCAAGTTCGATCCCACCGATGAAGGAACCGGAACCCCGATCTTCGGCACGGTGCAAACCAACAGCAGCGTTTTCGGAATTTCTCTGTCCGAGGATTTCCTCATTCAGTTCGGGCTGGCACAGCGCAAGGGAAAGACTCTCTCGCGCACCCCAAGAAGTCACACCGCCCTGATCGAGGTGTATTTTCCAAAACTGAAACGGATGGTCCGCGCACCGATCGTCGACGTCGGCCCGAAAGGAAGCGTAAAGCGTCCGGCGGATCTGACCGTTGCGGTGGCGGCGTTTTTACAGGATGAGCCGGAAGAAAAAGCGAAGGGCTACAAGCTAAAGAATATCCCGGTTCAATTGCGCGTGGTTTGATTCGAGTCCGCTGTCTTCCAAAGCCCCGCAATCGCAAAAGGAGCGTAGAGAAACGCGAAGAAAAGGAGAGCGAGGCCTTCCAGGCCCAGGAGATAAAGCCAGTGCGTGTCGGAGAGGTAATCGAGGATCGAGGGGGCTGTTGGTTTGTGCAGGAGGAAGCCGTAGTTCACGTTCGTTAGGGCGTCGACCGCGAGGGTGGCGACGAGGTAAAGCTGCGACCAGGCAAGGGTGCGCCAGACCGAGCCTAACGTGGGTCGGAAACGGCGCGCGATGAGCAGGTAGATGATGCCGGCCACGATCCCGCAGTGGCCGATGAAGAAGCTGATGAAACGGATATCGGGAAAACCCACCCGCAGGTTGGGGGTGAGGATGGCCTGGAAGGTGCCGCCGATACCCCAGAAGTAGGAGACTTCCGTCCAGCTTCGCTGTCCGGTGAACAAAGCAATGATGATGGTGAACATGGCCCAGTCACAAAGCTGGAAGGGGAGCGCCTGTTTCCATAAAAAAAGTTCCTGGCTCCAAAGATAGGCGGCGTAACCGAGGTAGTTCGTTGCGAGGAGCAGTGCGAGACAGGTGGCGACTCCGCGATCGATCCGGCTCGAGCCGCTCCGGCGCACCGCCAGCCCAAGCCCGACCGGGATCACGATGGTCAGGACGATGATGGCGAGATGCGCCGGGCCGAAAAGTTGGAAGACAGGTTCGGGATGCATGGCCGCGGCTCGCGGCCGGATTGTTCCGCGCGCCGGGCGAGCGCGTCAAGCACCGTCAGTCGCGCGGCTCGATCTTGCCCACGCCGGTGATGTTTTTCTCGAGCGACTTCGGATGACCGCCGTAGGTCACCTTGCCGGCGCCGGTGATCGCCGCCCGCAGGAGGTTGCTCGCGGTCACGTCGGCCTTGCCCGCGCCGGAGACGGATAACTCGACGTCGTCCGCGCTCAGGTCGGTCGCGCTCAACTTGCTCGCGCCGGTCAGGCTGGCAAGCAGCCGGTTCACTTTTCCCGCGAGGGTGACTTTGCTCGCGCCGCTCGTTTCCAGCGCGAAACTCGGTCCGCTCAGCTGGGTCGCGTCAAACTTCAAGGCGCCGCTCAAACTCGCGCCGCTCAACGACGGACTTGTGATCACAATTTTGATGCCCTTGGTCGGCGCGACCGATTCGCGCAAGGCAATGTGGAGGACGTCGCCTTCGATGTTCGTCTTAATCTGGGGCAGGATATTTTCGTCGGTCGTGACGCTGCAGGAGGGCGCGCCCGGTTGCCATTCGATTTTATAAAAACCGCCCGCATCCACCCGCGTAAAAGCGGTCACGGTTCGCGGCTCGGTTTTGATCTGACCGTTGCCGCGGATGCCTTTCCAATCGCAGCCGGTGGCGAACAGGACGAGGAGGGAGAAGGCGGAGAAAAGAATTTTGTGCTTCATAATTTGGGCTCTCTCTTGAGATGCGATGACGGGGCGGTTTGGATTCGAAAAAGTGCCGGCCGTTAACAGGAAGTGGGCACACGCTGGGCCAGCGCCACGCCGTGCGGGATCGCGCCGGCCACGAAACCGAG
>JBBSLW010000277.1:0-2467 GCA_038233495.1 Chthoniobacterales bacterium
CGTGACCGTGGAGTAACGTTGCTCGTGAGGGCCCGGCGCCCTTCACCCCGACGCGGGCGAGGTATTCCTCCACACTCAGGAGATTGGCCGCGCCGCGTTGCACGATCTTGAGCAGCGTATCCATCGAGGAGACTTCCTCGAGCTGCTCGGTCAGGAACCATTGCAGGAAATTATTCGTGAGGAAGTCGTTCTCGGAGCGCGCCAGTTCGACGAGCGCGTTGATCTGGTGCGTGACCACGATTTCCTGGTCGAGCGAAAGCTGGATCGCTTCCTCCGCGTTCTGGAAAGTCGGCTGCGGCGCGGCGATCGCAGGCAGCAAAATTTTGCCGCCGATATCGAGGACATACTTGACGAAACGCATCGCGTGATCGTTTTCTTCCGCGGCCTGGCGATAGAAATGTTCGGCCAATTGCGGGAGCGCTTCGCCTGAAAAATAGGCGGCGATCGCAATGTATTGCATGGATGCGCCGAACTCGTTTCCCACCTGGGTGTTGATCGCGTCGACGACTTTTGTGCTCGTGAGCATGTGAATTTCCTCCGGTTTTGGTTTGGCCGGGTGAGCGGGGGAAAAGCTCGCCGGACTGGGCTTTAGAATGGAGGAAGGAACTCGCGAAGGCGAGCAAACAATCGCGCGGGCGGTTGCGGTCCCGCCGGTTCGTCTTAGGAATGATGGCGATGCAACTGACCAAAACAGCGTTCGGAATGTGGGGCGGCGGGCGATTTATGCACTTTGGCGAGCCGCTGGAGGACGATCGTTTTCTCGCCCTCATCCGGCTCGCTTACGACCGCGGCATTCGCACTTTTCTCACCGCCGATGTCTACGGCGCGGGGGAAGCCGACACGCTGCTCGGCCGCGCGCTGGCCAGCGTGCCCCGCGACAGCTATTGCCTGGTCGGCGCGATCGGGCACGATTTTTACAAAGGCGAACGCGAGGGCTCGAAAGGCTTTCCGCGTTTTACGAATGCGATGCTACGAAAGCCCGCCGACTACGCGAGCTACCTGCGCGAGGCGACGGAAAAATCGCTCGCCCGCTGCCAGACCGATCGCTTCGATCTGCTCCTCCTGCACAATCCCGACGCGATCAGTTACACGAGCGACGCGGTCTGGAAAGGGATGGAAAAATTGAAGGAAGCCGGCCTAACGACGCAGCTCGGGATCGCGCCGGGGCCGTCGAACGGCTTCACCCTCGATCTCATTCTTTCGCTCGAGCGATTCCAGGGCTTGATCGATTGGGCAATGATCATCCTTAATCCGCTCGAGCCCTGGCCGGGCCGGCTCGCGCTCCCCGCGGCCGAGAAAACCGGGGTGAAGATCATCACCCGGGTGGTCGATTACGGCGGGCTTTTCCACGACGACGTGAAACCGGGCCACCAGTTCGCGGCGCGCGATCACCGGACTTTTCGGCCGGCCGGCTGGGTCGAAGCAGGCGCGGAAAAAATTGAGCGGATGCGCGCGATCGCGGAGGCGCACGGCCTCACCATGCTGCAGCTCGCCTGCATCTGGAATTTGCAGCAGGCCCCGGTCGAAAGCGTGGTTCCGACTCTCATCCAGGAACCGGGCCCAAAAACGATCGAGAGCAAAGTCGGGGAACTGGCCGCGCTCCCCGAGGTCACGCTGAGCGCGGACGAGCAGGCGCAGATTTCCGAGATTGGCGACAACGCCAATTGCATGAGCCTGAAAGGGGCGAGCGCCGAATTCACCGGCGACGCGTTGCCCGACCGCTGGCCGCTCAACCCCGAGTTGGAAGCAGTCGCGGCGCGCTGGCAAATCGATCCCGCGCGCGATCTCGCCCAGGCAATGAGCCCGGCGGAAAGTAATCGTTAGGCGCGCCTAGCTGCGTTTGCCGACGATCAACCGGTAGATGAGCAGGAGGAGCATCGCGCCGATGACCGAGGCGATGAAACCAGCCGGCTGCCCGGGTTGATACCAGCCGAGGACGCGACCGAGATAGCCGGCGACGAACGCGCCCGCAATGCCGATCAACATCGTGATGATGCAACCGCCCGGGTCTCGGCCCGGCATGAGCAGCTTGGCGATGGCGCCGACGACGAGGCCGATGATAAGGGTCCAGAGAATTGCAGTCATGGTGTGAAACTAGGAATCGGCTGTGGAAAGGGCAACGGTTTTATGCCGCTATAATTCGACCACCTGCGCGCTTTGGATGTCGTCACTGGCCGCGATCTCGGCGAAGAGCTCGGGCGGGGGCGCGGTGTCGAGATTGAGGACAGTGAGCGCGCGGCCTCCGGCCTGATTACGGCTCAGCGACATGGTCGCAATGTTGACTCCGTGCGACCCGAGGAGCGTGCCGATGCGGCCGACCATGCCGGGCCGGTCGGTATTTTCGAGCACGAGGAGGACGCCGTGGGGGCGGGCTTCCACCGGGCGAGTGTTGATGCTAACGATGCGCGGAGTCGCGCCGAAAAAGGCGCCCGCTCCGGAGAGCGTTTTGCCTACCGCCTCGCCAGTC
>JBBSLW010000278.1:0-2347 GCA_038233495.1 Chthoniobacterales bacterium
GATCCGGGCTTTCCTGGTCAGCCAGGCGCCGATGTCGTTAACGGAAGGTTTGTCGAGAGTGGGATCGAGGAGGAAGCCGCTCCCGCGATGCGCCAGCAACTCGCGATTGTTGCTCCGGCCACCGGCGCATTGGTCGAGCGCACTACGGATGAATGGCTCGCTCAGCTCCGGCTTCGGTTCAAGCGTCGCGCTGATCGTGAGGCCGAGGAGTCGCTTTAAAAAGAGTGCACAAAGCAGGGTGCGCGAACTGGTGGCATGCACGTGACCGATGTTGTGCTGGAGAAAGAGTCTGCGCAAGATCAGAGCAGCCCGCGCCTGTTCCAAAAACAATGCGGACGGTGGCCGATGTTTCTGGTCGGCGCGGAGCGCTTCCAATTCCCGCACCAGCGGAAGACCGGCCTGCCACTCCGCTTCGATCACCATCGCGTCGGGCAGATACTCGCACTCGGTGACGAGCTCGCTCGTCTTCGCCGAAAGCCGGGCCTCGACTGGAGGCTGAAAAACAAAAGGCACGACTGCGACCCGGTTGCTGCGCAGGGCGCGCAATTCCATCTCGAGAAAGGGAAGACGCTGATCAGGCCAGCGATCGATCAGGTAAGCGGTTTGCCGGCCGGCGGTGCGATCGGCTGCCGGCGCGCGCCCCTTTTTGGCTGGAACGGAAAGACAAGTGGTGAGGAGCTCGTGCAAGGGCTCGACGGTTTTCGTGACGTTGAAATCCGTCTCCATCCGATGTCGCCCCGCGTCGCCGAGCCGCTTCCGCAGCGCCGGGTCGCGGACCAGTTTATCGAGCGCGTGCGCGAATTCTTCCCAGTCTCCCGGCGGCACGAGCAGGCCGGTCAGCCCATCGACGACCGACTCGGGCACGCCGGCCAGCCGCGTGGACACAACCGGCCGCGCGCAGGACATCGCTTCCATGATGACGGTCGGGAAAACGTCGCTCGCGCCTTCGGCATCGACCACGCAAGCGAGCGCGAAGATGTCGCACTGGCACAACTTCGCGTAGACGTCGTCCTGCGAGAGCGAGCCGCAAAGTTTCACCCGCCGCTCCAGGCCGAGATCGGTGATCATCGCCTCCAGTTTCCCGCGGAGCGGGCCGTCGCCGACGATCTCGCAACGGAAATCGAAATTGCGCCGGTCGAGTTCGGCGCAGGCTTCGAGCAGGATTTCAAAACCCTTGAACGCGACCAGCCGGCCCACGCTCAGGATCATGGTCGGGCCGGGCGGCCGTTCCTCATGCGGCGGCGAGGGCAGGTTGGCGAGGTCGAGCCCGTTATAGACCCGATGAATCTTCGCGGCCGCGTCCGGGCAACGCTCGCGGAGCAGGTCGCGGCTGAAATCCGTTTCCGCCGCGACGAACTCCGCGGCTCCGCAAATTTCCCGGAGCAAATCGTCCTGCCCAAGGTCGGACATAAAATCCTGGCCGTGCGCGGTGAGGCTGAATGGGATTCCCGAAATTGCTTTCACGAAGAGCGCGGTGTGCGCGGCGCGATTTGCGAAGTGGACATGAAAATGTTGGATCCGGTGCCGGGTAAAAAGCTCGGCGAAATAACAGGCGTTCCGGGCGCGCAGCCCCGCCTTGAAGGCCGGCCCGTATTGCCGCTCGTGCCGCTCGATCAGCGCTTCCGGCCAGCGGTCCGCGTCGCGAATTTTCTTTTCCCATAACCGCATCACCGGGGTCGGCGGCGCGTAGTAGATCGGGGCCCGGAACCGGGCAAAATGTTCGTGCCGCAAACTGGTGAGCGGCGCGTGGACCGAGCCGATGACGAGCTCGTAGCCGCGCCGTTCCAGCTCCAGCATTTCCATGTCGCAGAAGGTCTGCGAGACGACCGGATAGCGAGAATAGAGATACGCGAGTTGCATCGTGCGGGGCCCTGACGCCAAGGTCGTCGATTTAGAAATGGAGCAGGAACAAAGCCCGCCGTCGAGGCTCGCCTCCTTCCGCAAATCCGCGCTGCGCTACCGCTCTTCCCGCGGGACCGCCTCAGGAAAGATTGACGTCCTTGCCCGGATCCATCTCGTAATCCAACGGCAGGTACTCGTTCGTCTTCGTCTTGATCACTTCCTCGACGAACTTGATGTAGATCGGGTCCTCGCGAAAAATCGCCTGTTTATCCATCGACTCGAAGTCGATCGCGATGAAAAAAGGCCACGGGTTTTCGGGATCGAGCCGTTTCCCGCACTTGATGCTCAGGACTTCGTCGATCTTCAGGAGCTGCATCCGGGCGTGCATCATCATCTCCTCGGTTTCTTCCGGGGTGACGCCCGGTTTCAGTTTGTAAAGTCCGATGTGATGAACCATGAGCGGATAGCTATTAGGCGCTGGCCAAGGGCGGCGCAAGGAAGAATC
>JBBSLW010000279.1:0-2335 GCA_038233495.1 Chthoniobacterales bacterium
CGTCGGCCCAGCGGCGGGGATTTTCCTCCAGCCCGAGATCACGCCAGCGCCGCACCTGCACGGACCGAAAAAGCGGCCAGAGGAGCGCGAGCGCCGCGATGAGGAGGGCGCGATGGAAATAGGTTTCAAAATCGTAGCGCGCGAGGCTGGGGAGAATCCCGTGACCGACTAGGGATTGCGCGAACCAGAAAAGCGGTGGAGCGGTGAGCGCTCCGAGCACGATGACTCCGGCGAGATAAAGGAGGAGTCTGGCCGCGTCTTTCAAGGATGCTAATGTAAGGAACCGACTCTATGCGCAGTCAACACATATGGACCTCGCGGGACGAAGATGGACGCAAACGCGAGGTTCGCGTCACCAAATTCGGCGGGAACTGGAAATTCCAGGCGAAATTTCACGACGAAGAACAGTGGACCTACTACGAGGTGCCGTTGGTCGATGACGTGCGGGAGCTGCGCGACATCATCTTTCGCAAATACCAGCGCCGACGCGCCTCGGCGGAGGATTTCGCGGCGATCGACAAAATGCTACGCGACCAGACCCGCAATGGATAGCTGGGACACGGCGCAGCTGGTCGCCGACGACAAGCGCTACGTCTGGCATCCGTTCACGGCGATGGGGCCGTGGTGCGCCCCGGAGCACGAACCGATTGTGCTCGTCGGAGGGGAGGGGGCGATCGTGCGCGACAGCTGCGGACGCGAATACATCGACGGCAACTCGTCGATCTGGACCAATATCCACGGCCACAACCATCCGCGGATCAATGTCGCGATCCGCGCCCAACTCGACCGCGTCGCGCACACGTCGTTTCTCGGCACGACGAATCCACCGGCGATCGAGCTGGCCCGGGAGATCGTGCGCCTGTTTCCGGAAGAAAAGTTTGGCCGCGTCTTTTATTCGGACGACGGCTCGACCGGGATGGAGGCGGCGCTGCGGATCGTCAGCCAATATTGGAAGCTGAAAGACTCGCCACGCCGGGTCTTTGTCTCGTTCCGCGATGCTTATCATGGCGATACCGCGGGTGCGGCCAGCCTGGGCGCGGCCAGCATGTTTGGCGGGGCGGTCAGCGGGTGGCAGTTCCCGGTCCAGCGGGTCGCGAGCGTGGCTGAGTTGGAGGCGCTGCCGAATCCAGGAGAAATTGCCGCGGTCGTGATCGAGCCGATCATTCAAGGTGCGGCGGGGATGAAGATCTGGCCGGCCGGCACCTTGCGGCAGCTCCGGGATTGGTGCGACGCCTCGGAATCGCTGCTGATCGCGGACGAAGTGATGACCGGATTTGGCCGGACGGGCCGGATGTTTGCATGTGAACACGAAGGGGTTCCTCCGGATCTTTACGTGTTTGCCAAAGGTTTAACAGGCGGTTATTTACCCTTGGCTCTTACGTTGGTTACAAATGAAGTATTTAAGCCGTTTCAAGCGGCGAATGCGGGCGCTACGCTCTTCTATGGGCATAGTTATACCGGCAACGCGCTTGGTTGCGCGGCGGCCCTGGCCAGCCTCGAGATTTTCCGGAATGAAGATACGATAGGCTCGCTGCCGCCTAAAATAGCGGCTCTCCAAGAAGGCCTTGAGTCGATCAGCACCATGTTCGGCGTGGGAGCGGTGCGCAGCTGCGGAATGATCGGCGCGCTCGACCTTGCCGGCGAAAGCGGGCTCGCCGCTCGTGTTTGTATCGAAGCTCGGAGCCGCGGTCTGCTCACGCGACATATTGGGAACACGATCACTCTGATGCCGCCGCTCTGTGTTTCCTTACCACAAGTGGAAATTGCGTTAAACGCTTTAAAGCAGTCGATTGCTGTCATTATTACGCCAGAGACGAGCGATATCGAAGCCTTCACGACCACCGCTTGAAGACCATGGCGAAGGGAACCCGACTCGACCAGGCGCTCGTTCAACGCGGGCTTTTCGCCAGCCGGCATCAAGCTCAAGGAGCGATCATGGCGGGTGAAGTGCGAATCAACGGGCAGGTCGCCGCCAAGGCCTCAGACGTCGTCCAAGAGCAGCACGAGGTCACGGTCGCCGAGCGCGCCCGTTACGTCGGCCGCGGCGGGATCAAGCTCGAAGGGGCGCTCCAACATTTCGCCATTCTATGTGAAGGAAAAACCGGGCTCGATATCGGCGCCTCGACCGGAGGGTTCACCGATTGCCTGCTCCAGCACGGTGCGCGCAAGGTGTTCGCGGTCGACGTTGGCCACGGCCAACTGGCCTGGAAGATCCGGGAGGATCCGCGCGTCATCGCGCTCGAGAAAGTGAATGCGCGCCATCTTTCCAGCGCCGAGATTCCCGAGCCGATCGAGATTTGTGTGATCGACGTTTCTTTTATCTCGCTGACTTTGA
>JBBSLW010000280.1:0-2280 GCA_038233495.1 Chthoniobacterales bacterium
ACTGCGTTCCGCGTTCCAGCGCGACATCGTGAAACTCTTCGAGCGCCTGACCCTTTATCATCGGCTCGCGAACAGCCTCGAGGTTACGGGCACGGTCGATTTCCGAAGTCAGATCGCGGACCTGATCAAGAACATCCGGCCGGCGCCGATCCCGATGAACAGCGGCATCACCGCTGAGGCGCTGCAGAATTTCGCCTTCCTCGCGGAAACCGGATATTTTTTTCCGATCCCGCCGCTCCCGCCTAACGACGACCCGTTGCAGTGGCGAAAGATGGGAGAAAGCCTGCTCACTTTCCTGACCGACGGGAAGATGCACCCGGCGGTGCCGGCCTACGCGACGATGGCGACCGCTTTTGCGGCGAACGATCCGGCGACCTTCAACCGCATGGTCGATCGTTATGCGGCGGAAGTGCAGAAAGATCTGCCGGGGCGCGTCAGGAAAGCAAAAGTCGAAGCCGTCTTCAACCAGTTGCTGCCGTTTTACACCTTGATGGTGATCTACGTCTTGATCTTCATCCTGGCCTGCGCCTCTTGGCTCGTCTGGCCGGAAACCCTCGGTCGCTACGCCTTCGCCCTTCTCGTCGTGGTTTTCGTCGTGCACTCTTTCGGGCTCGGGACGCGGATGTATCTCGAGGGCCGGCCGCCGGTGACAAATCTTTATTCCTCCGCCGTCTTCATCGGCTGGGGCGCGGTCTTGTTAGGCATTTTTCTCGAGCGCTTTTTCCGCAACGGCATCGGGAGCGCGACCGCGGCCATGATCGGCTTCATCACGCTCCTCATCGCGCATCATCTCTCGATGGATGGCGACACGATGGAAATGATGCGCGCCGTGCTCGACACAAACGGCTGGCTCGCGACTCACGTCGTCTGCGTCGCGCTCGGTTACGCCTCGACTTTCCTTGCCGGGTTTCTCGCGCTCACCTACATCGTGCGCGGAGTGTTCACGCCCTCGCTCGATCGCGCGACCGCGCAGGCGCTCGCCCGGATGGTTTACGGCATCGTTTGTTTTGCCACGCTCTTTAGTTTCGTCGGCACAATTCTCGGCGGCATCTGGGCGGATCAATCGTGGGGCCGCTTCTGGGGTTGGGACCCAAAAGAAAACGGCGCGCTCCTCATTGTGCTTTGGAATGCCATCATTCTGCACGCCCGCTGGGGCGGCCTGGTGCGACAACGCGGGCTGATGGTGATGGCCGTCTTCGGCAACGTCGTGACGAGCTGGTCGTGGTTCGGTGTCAACATGCTCGGCATCGGTCTTCATTCTTATGGGTTCATGGACAGCGCGTTTCCGTGGCTCATCACTTTCGGCGCGAGCCAGCTCGCTTTCATGATGATTGGCCTCCTGCCGCCACATCTCTGGCGGAGCGCGCTCGAACCGGTGAAAGCACAACATCCGCCGCCCCCGACTCCAAGCCTCGCCCTGCCAAAAGCTAAGGCGCTCCGACGAGACTGAGCCGTGATGGAGGGCGATGCCCCGTCATCGCGCGTTTGCATCTGGGCGACCACATCCGCCTGAGGTCGAAATTGCCGTTCAGTCTCACTCCACCCGATATACCAACCGCAGTCCTAAGAAAGCTCTCGCAGCTGAGCGACGCCCGCCCCCCAAGAAAACCTTCTCGTCAAAGAGTGACGATTAAGGGCGAGGAATGACCGGGCTTCACGCGCCGCGCTCAGTGTAGCCCCGCCTTCTTCGCAAAACGGGCGCTGCTCCGGCGCAGTCATTTCAGCGGGCGCTTCACTCAACCCTGTTGCGGCAGCCTATGGACCGTCGGCGCGATCTGGAGCGCCAGCACGACTCTTGCGCCAGTTGAGAAAGATTTTCAAAAATAATTCTTGCCAGGATTTTCGCGATTTGGTTTATGGCGTTTTCAATCATGAAAACTGTTCTCTCCGGAATAGTCGGGGTCGCCGCGGCGACCGGTCTGTTAATCTTCTCTTGTTCCCTCCGCGCCCAGAGCGACGACGGCTTTGAGCCAGAGCAGTCCCGCCTTCTGGCGGTAGCCATCGAGTATGGCACCGAGGCGATTTTCAAGCCTGACAAGCATGACTTCGGCTTCGATCAGCTTGGGCTGCGCCCGCAACAGACCGTTACGATCACCGTTCAATTTCCGGCCGAGCTGGCCGGAGCAGCGGTTGTTGCCGAGCCGCTTGATGGTGGCTCCGTGTTGATTCCCGAGAAGGGGCTCGTGGTGGGGAGCGAGGAAACGGCTGTCTTTCAATTCCAGGGCGGTCTCTGGGTCGGGGCCAGTCGCCTCAGTGTTCACGTTTCGGATGATCGGAACC
>JBBSLW010000281.1:0-2247 GCA_038233495.1 Chthoniobacterales bacterium
AAAAGCCGAGCCCGTTCAGAACATTCTGGTCGGGGTGGTCCGGGTGCGGTGTGCCTAACGTCAGCACCCGGATGAGGACAATGACCGCGAGGATGGCCATCGCCGGGAGCGCGAACTGGCAGAATTTCTCGATCCCGCCGCTCAGCCCGCGATAGACCAGGATGATATTGATCGCCACGACAATGAGCCAAAAAGCCGCGCTCATGTTGAGCACGCCATCGGTGTTCGTCCCGGAGGCGTGGCCGAAAAAGATGGCCGCGCTCTGCACCTGTTGATCGACCGAGCCGGTCAACTGAATGCCGCCGATCAGATATTCCCAGGCATAGCGCAGACACCACGCCTCGATGTAGACGTAATACATGTAGACGACCATCGGGACGAGGACGGCGATGATGCCGAAATAACGTGCGATCCGCCCGCGCCCGACGAAGCCGAGAATAGCGGGGCCGCTGTGAAAACCGCGCTCGCCACCGTGTCGCGCCATGGCCCATTCCGCCCAGCCGATCGGCAAAGCGAGGAGGAGCAGGGCGCAGAAATAGGGGATCATGAAGGCGCCGCCGCCGTGCGCGGCGGCCTGGCCGGGGAAGCGCAGGAAATTTCCCAGGCCGACGGCCGATCCCGAGACCGCGAGGATCACGCCGACGCGCGAGCCCCATTCCATTGGTTTCTTTTCCTTGCTCATATGCGGGATCCTTGAGTTTCGTTAGGCTGGCGGCGGTTTAGCGATGAACGAGCGGGTTTTTCCTCGTTCCGCCCTCTCTTTAGCGGCAATCGCCGCGCGCTGGCAACGAGATTTCTTCCGCGCGCCTCGATTCCACTCCGGCGTGCTGTTCCGCGCTGACCTTTTGGCGTTGTCATCCCGACCCGGCGTAGCGCGGGGAGGGATCTCCCCGTTGCAATCAACGCTTCTCCTCTGCGAAGAGCCGGCAATTCCAGTGGTGAGATCCCCCTCCGTCCTGCGGCGGATCGGGATGACAGCCTGCGGGGGCGGATCGTCGGTGTGGGACTCGTTAGGCCGAGCTCCTTCCGCTGAAGCCGTTGCCACTGGCGCCGCCCCAGCTCGAGCCGCCGAGGCGCTCACTCAACGTTTTCCATTGCGCGAGCTGCTCGGCGGTCGGCGTGGGGCGTGGTCCCGCCTCCCGCGCACTTTCGAGGAGCGCGGAGATTTCTGCGTGCCCGGCGCCGTTGCCGTTCCCGCCTTGGAGCGAGGCGGCGGCTGTCGCGACGAGCTGCTTCCATTCCTCCGGCGTGACCGCTTCCCGCAGGGTCCGGGCGTTTTCCTGCAGTACCGAGACGGAGGTGGCGAGGTCTTTTTTCTCGCCTTTGCTGGCCCGAAACACGTCGAGCATGCGCTGAAAATTCAAGTGCAGCGGCAAGGCGGCGAAATCCGTCGAGAGATCTTCCGACATGACTGCTTCCGGCGTGGTCGTGGTGCCGGAGCGCGCGAGATTTCTCCACTCATCGCCCTCGAAACAGCCGAGCTCACAGTAATAAGCCGTCCCGCCAGCCGCCACTTCAACGTAGCAATGGCCGCGAAACGGATTGATCTCGACCGTGGCCTCGGCCGCTCCGTCCGCGCGGTAAATTCGCAGGTGCACCTGGCGCGGGTCGAGGCCGGCCTCCGCGAAAAGCCGGGTCCAATCCAAGTCCCAGTAGAGAAAAAGCGACTTCGGATCGCGCGCCACGACATAGAGCAAATCGGTGCCGTAGGAATCCGGCAGTTCCTCCGGCATCGCGGTGGCGGGAGTAAAGGCCGACCCGTTTTTCCGCACCACCGGTTGCTTCGAAATTCGGAAGCCGGCGGGCGCAACGGGGTTGGCGGTAGGATTTTCTGGCTCGTTCACGGCTTGGGTGCGGTCGCGGTTGCACTAATAACCGGGCGAGGAGCGCGAACAAGCCAAAATCCGCTGCCCGACGGCCGGGGCGAGCGCCGGAGGCGCGCTTAAACTGGCGCAACGGCGTTCTTTGGCTAAGTTCCGCCGATGCTTTCCGAGACGATCGAACTACGTGGCCACATCATTGATTCCCTGATTCTGCCCAAGGTGCTCGATCAAATCATCGCCCGGGAGTGCAGCTTCAAGATCGGCGAAATCAAGATCGGCGAGAACCGGTCGGACCAGAGTTACGCCCGCATCGAGGTGACGGCGCCGACCGCCGAGGCCCTCGACGAGCTCATCCTGCAACTGCGCCAGCACGGCGCCGAGGTGCGGGAAAGGAAGAGCGTGCAACTGGCCGAAGCGCCGGCCG
>JBBSLW010000282.1:0-2187 GCA_038233495.1 Chthoniobacterales bacterium
GCAGTTCGTCGCCCGGACGAAGCGCGAACTACTGGCGGACTTCGAACTCAAGGACGCGCCCACCGTTCTCGAGACGAAGGCGATTTCGAAATTCTGCGTCGAGAAATTTCTTAGCGGGGACGTGGACAAGGTGACCGTGCTCTACACGCATTTCGTAAACACGATCAACCAGAAGCCGATCGCGCAGACCCTCCTCCCGATCAGTGAATTTGCCTTCCGGGCCGCGACCGAGGAGGCTGTGCCTAACGACGGCTCGACCGACCCGATGCTCGAGTACACGTTTGAGCCGAGTCCGCTCGCGGTGCTCGATTTCATGCTGCCCTATTACGTGCAGTATCAGGTTTTCCAGATGATCCTTGACGCGCGCGCCTCGGAACACAGCGCGCGGATGGTGGCGATGAAGAACGCGACCGACAACGCCAACCAGTTCATCAAGGATCTCACGCTCGAGTATAACAAGATGCGCCAGGCCAGCATCACGACCGAATTGCTCGAGATCGCCACTGCCCAAATGGCGGTCGGCGGCTAGTCCCGGGCGCGGATTTCGCCCGGAGAAAAAGTAACGGCCGCCCTCTCGCGAGGACGGCCGCCAAGCCAAAGGAAGTTCGCGCCTACATTCCGCCTGCGGAACTGGAGCGCTGCTGCGAGATCCGTCGCCGGCGCAGTAGTTGCGTGGCCGAGATCGCGACGATCAACCCGATGATCGGGAAAAGCGCGGCCGTCGCGGGGCTCGAGTTCGCTGTATTCTGAGTTGCGACCGCCAATCTGCCGGGAAGGCCGACGCTGGAAGAACGATGACCGGCGACGTCCGCGACCTTCATCAGGTGCAGACCTGAGGATCCGTTAGGCAAACTCGATCCCACCCCGGAGTGTTCGGAAGCAGCGTTGAGGTTGGCGTCGGCGAGCGCGGAGAAGGCGAAGAGGGTGCAGAGGAGAAGTAGCGCGCCGAAGGAGAAGCGGGAGACGAGCTTTTTCATGGGGAGTTTGGTTGGCGGATTGGACATTGTCATTCGACCACAGAAAATATCACGAGGAGTGCCTTTGTTTCAAAATTGAGACTCAAGGTCAATGCTCAACTTCGTTCCGACCCGTTTGTTCCGATTTGTTTTCGCCCCGCACGAAGTTGTTGGCGCCGGGGAAATCGCCTTCCCGAGAATTTTCCATGGACCGAAAAGCCCAGGCAGCGGTTTTGTGGCACGGGATTGGCTGCCGGTTTCGGCCTGCCGGGAAGGGCGACATCCCCTGAAACGAAAAGGCGACCGCCCCCACAGCGGGAGCGGCCGCCCTCCAACCCTATCCAACCACCAAATCAGCGTTCGATTGTCGCCCAAGCCGCCATCTGCGCGCTCCGCCGCCGCTTCAGAACGTGGGCGAACGCGACCGCGGCGAAGAGGCCGATGATCGAGCACACCATCCGCATGCCCGGGGAGCTCATGCGGGTGGCACTTGCGGTGAAGCCATCGGTGAAAAAGTGAGAGTTCAAATCCAAGCCCCAAGTCGTGCTCGGCGCGCTGGCGATGGGAGCGGAGACCACCGGGGTTTTATGCGCAGCCAGGTTCAGGGAGTGATCGGCATTGACCGGAGCCGACTCGAAAGCGAGCGGGACGACAGTCGCCTGGGTGGGAGCGGTGAAGCAGGCGATGGCGACGAAAGCGAGAACGAAGAGCTGCACCCGGCGCGAAACACTGCCGATCCGGCGCCGGACGGAAGGAGATTGGCTGATCTTGCGAGGGGATTTGGTCAGGCAATCGGATTTCATTAAGGCCATGATTCTCACAAATGATTCTCGAGGTCTATAATTTTTTTCATGTCAGCTATGATTTCTGGAAATTCTGCATTTTGGCGTTCCCCTGTGGCACCCCTTGAAATCGCTCTTCGACGCAGTTTTCTTCGCGAAAATTTGATTAAATTTGCCAATCGGCCTGCGGCGGCACCGATGTGCTGGGGCCATGCCGCCGGGCCGGTTGATCCAATTGCCGTGATCGCCAGGGTGAAGGCCACGTGCTCTTTCTCGGGGAGGGGCGAATCCGGGCATTGCCGGCTGAATCCTGGCCTCGAAGTCATGATCATCTCGCAATCGTGCTTACCCCCGTTTACCCACACCCTATGTCGCTTCCGAGGAGTATCTCTGGACTTTGTTGTAAAGCATTCAGCTACGCGACGATCCTTCATCGCCCCGAATCCGGC
>JBBSLW010000283.1:0-2038 GCA_038233495.1 Chthoniobacterales bacterium
ACGTGCTCGTCCCGACGGGCGACCCCGATTTTGATCCGAATGGCACCGGCACCCAGACGATCGAGCTCGATCGCTCGCTTTACCAAATGATCAATGGCATTCGCCAGCAGGTGAACACCGACACCGTCTTCGTCGACGCCTCACAAGTCTATGGCTCGGATGAAGCGCGGACGCTTCCGGGAAGAGCCAGCAGGCGAGCACAGTTTCCGAGCGGGTCGATTGCGCCATGTTGCGACTTCGGCATGAAAATTCCCCCGCGGCGAGTAGCGTCCGAGCATGCCAACCAATGTTCTCGGGACCGAGTTGCGTGCCTGTTGCTCCGATCCGGCGACCGGATTTTTCCGGGACGGTTATTGCCGGTTCGCACCGGAAGACACCGGGCTGCATACCGTCTGCGCGGAGATGACGCGCGATTTTCTTGATTACTCCGTGTTGATGGGAAACGACCTGGTCACGCCGCATCCGCAATGGGGCTTTGCCGGGCTCAAGCCGGGCGATCGCTGGTGCGTTTGCGTGAGTCGGTGGAAACAGGCGCTCGACCGCGGGGTGGCACCGCCAGTCGACCTGGAAGCAACGCACTCCTGGGCGCTCGAGTTCGTTTCACTCGAGGAACTAAAGGCGAACGCCCTCGCCTAACGACGACGCCCGCGGACGCCCATCGCGCCGAGGAGCGAACGGGTGAGCGTGCCGGTCACGTTGACTGCCACGCTGCGGATGACACTGCGGGCCACGCTGCTGCCCAGGATCTCGCTGATCATATTGGGCCGCGCCGCTGGAGCGGGGGCGGCCGGTTTCGGATAAGGCACGCCAGCGGAGGGAGCGGGCGTCTCGTGGCCGACGCCGAGAGCGGAATCAAGTTCTGGAGTGTGCGAAGTGGGCGCCGCACCGGGGGTAAACGCGCGGCGCGCACTGCTGGCCCTGGCCGGCGCGGCGGCGGTGGCGATTTTGCCGCCGAGAATTTCATACGCGCTCTCTGGGTCGAGAGTGGTGTTGTATTTGCGGGCGATGGGGGAGCGATCGACGGCCGCCTTGAGTTCCTCAGGCGTGAGCGGGCCCATCCGGGAACGCGGCGCACAAAGCCGGGTCGCGGCCAGAGGAGTCGGTGTCCCGCGTTCATCGAGGACGGTGACGAGCGCTTCGCCGATGCCGAGATCGGTCAGCAGTTGCTCGGTCTGGTAGAACGTCGTTTCCGGATAATTCTGCGCCACGAGCTTGATCGCCTTGCGATCCTTCGCGGTGAAAGCGCGCAAGGCGTGCTGCACTTTCATCCCGAGCTGGCTCAGGATTTCGTCGGGGATATCGGTCGGCAATTGCGTGCAGAAGAAGATCCCAATCCCCTTCGAGCGGATGAGCTTGATCACCGTCTCGATTTCAACGAGGAGCGATTTCTCGGCGTCGTCGAAAATGAGATGCGCTTCATCGATAAAGAGAACGAGCTTGGGCTTCTCGAGGTCGCCGACTTCCGGGAGGGTGGCATAAAGCTCGGCCAGGAGCTGGAGCATGAAGGAAGAGAAAAGCTTGGGGCGATTCTGCATGTCGCTCAGGCGGAGGATGGAGATCGCGCCGAAGCCGTCCTGCACACGCAGGAGGTCGTCCATTTCGAAAGAGGGCTCGCCGAAGAATCGCTCCGCGCCCTGTTGCTCGAGCTCGATCAACTTGCGCAAAATCAACGCGGTCGAAGTGGTTGGGACGAGGCCGTATTCGGCGGTGACGTTAGGCTTGGCATCGCCGGTGATGTATTCGAGAACCTTTTTGAAATCCTTCAGGTCCAGCAGCGGCAGGCGTTTGTCGTCGCAGAATTTGTAGACGAGCGCGACGAGGCTCGACTGGGTCTCGTTGAGGCCGAGCATCCTGGAAAAAAGAAGCGGGCCGAACTCGAGCACCGTGGCGCGAAGCCGCGCGCCTGGTTCGTCGGACAGGCTGAGGAATTCCACCGGGTAGGCGGTAGGCGACCACTCCGAGCCGATCGACGCGTGCCGCTCCGTGATGGCCGGCGCCGGCGTCCCGGGAACGGCGAGCCCGCTCAGGTCGCCTTTGA
>JBBSLW010000284.1:0-2035 GCA_038233495.1 Chthoniobacterales bacterium
CAGGGAGCGATGCGCCGCCACAGTCGAGAGCCGCTCATCCCAGGTCCGCACTTCGCAGGATACTTTCGTCCGCAGTTTCTCCGCAAACTCGCGCACCTTTCCGGCCGATTCGCCTTCCGTGCCGTTCATGTGCCGGGGCAAACCGACCACGATTCGCTCCACATTTTTCTCGAGCGCGAGCGTGGCGATTCGCCCTAACGGATCCGAGGTTTGGGCCAGCGCGATCGTCTCGGAGGGATGCGCCAGCATTTGCAGCTCGTCGGAAAGCGCGATCCCGATCCGCGCCGTCCCGTAATCGATTCCCATAACTCTTTTCATGTCGTTAGGCTGCTCGGCTATTGCAATTCGGGCGGAAGTTTGCCGACCAGGTCCTTGATCGACTCCGCGTCCCGGCGATTGCACACCAGGATGGTGTCGGCGGTGCGGATGACGATGAGGTTGTGCACTCCGAGGAGCGCGATTTTCGCCGGTTGCTCGCTGAAAACGATGTTGTTGCTCGCGTGCAGGGTGGTCAGGTCGCAGTTGGCGGCGTTTTCCTGCTCGTCTTTCCCGAGATAGGCGGCGACCGCGCGCCAGCCGCCGACGTCGTCCCAGTCGAAGCTCGCTTCCACCATCAGGACGCGGTCGGCTTTTTCCATGATCGCGTAATCGAACGAAATCATCGGCAGCTTTGCGAAACGGCTGCGCAGAGCCGTGCTCCAGTTGCCCGGCGCGCGGATCTGCGAGATGAAACTCGCGAGCTCCGGCGCGTGGCGGTTGAATTCGCTCAGAACCGTCGGGACCGGCCAGACGAACATCCCGGCGTTCCAGCGGAAATTACCTTCCTGCACGAAAGTTTCGGCCAGTTCGCTGTTCGGTTTCTCGCGAAATCGCACGACCCGGAAAACGTCGTTAGGCGTGCTCCCGCCCGGCAATGGCGCGGGCGCGCCCCGCTCGATGTAGCCGAATCCCGGGCAGCCCCAGGTCGGCTTGATCCCGATCGTGACGAGCGCGCCGTTCTCTTTCGCCGCGCGGGCCGCCGTCTTCATCGTCGCCTGGAATGCGGCCCGGTCCTTGATCACATGATCCGCCGGTAGGACGAGCATGGTCGCCTGGTGATCGCGCGCCGCGACCCAGGCGGTGGCGAGGGCGACGGCTGCGGCGGTATCGCGCTTGGCCGGCTCGGCCACGATGTTTTCTTCCGGCAAATTCGGCAGCAACTCCCGCACGGCCGCTTCCTGGTCCACGTTGGTGAGAACGAGGATCCGCTCCGGCGGGACGAGCCCATCGAGGCGATCGACCGTCTCCTCGAGCAGCGTCTTGTTCGAGATCAACTGCAGCAACTGCTTCGGGCGAGCGCGCCGGCTGAGTGGCCAGAAGCGTTCACCGCTGCCGCCAGCCAGGATGAGCGCGTAAAGCGGATGGGTCATTCGGAAATGGTCGAGTGCAATGGCGATCGGAAGAATTTCCCGTTTCTTTTTTTCTCTCCGGGAAGTATAAGGTTAGGCGATGTCATTTTCGTTATCCATTCCAAAAACGGCGGACGCCCTGCCCTTGGACGGATTGTTGACCCTGACCCGCGCTGCTTTCGGACTCGGCGTCGGCCTGCTCGTGGCCGAGCGCTTGAATCGGCCGGCCCGGACCGCGACCGCGATCGCGCTCGTTTCGGTCGGGACGCTGGCCGTCATTCCGCTCCTCGTGAAGAAAGCGATGGAACGAATCAACAGCCCCGAGTCCGACCGCGTGATGCGGCGGCGGCTCCGCTCCATCCGGGGCGATTCGGTTTACCCGGCCGAGCACGAAATCTATTAAGCGCGGCGGCCGTCGCGCCGCACGTTCGCTTGCTCGTTCCGCTTCGCCGCAGTAAATCCACCCGATGACTGCACGCGCCGATACCTCCGCCCGTAACGACCTCCTCAAGAGATGTGAAGCCATTCGGCTGGAGGAGGAAATCCTGCGCGAAGGCGGCGGCAAAGTCGGCCAGGACCGGCAACGCAAGATGGGGCGGCTTCCGGCCCGCGAGCGGATCGCGCATCTCCTCGATCGCGGCGCGGAA